>NZ_FO538765.1:2430000-2739375 GCF_000968135.1 Magnetospira sp. QH-2
CATCTGCTCTCTTGTGATCTGGTGGGCCATTCCATGGGCGGCAAGGTGGCCATGATGCTGGCCTTGCACCATGGAGAACTGCTCGACCGATTGGTCGTGGTGGATATCGCTCCGGCCTCTTCCGGCGGTGACTTCCATCCCATTGTCGAGGCCCTCGCGGGAGTACCCCTGGCCGAATGTGACAATCGCGACGATGTGGACGATTTCCTGGCCGATGAGATCCCCGAGGCGTCTTTGCGAGGTTTTCTGCTGCAAAATCTCACGCGCACCGGCGACGGGTTGGCTTGGCGGGTCAATCTGGCCGCCCTGCATCTGGATATGGAGCGAATCATCAGCTTCCCGGATCTGCACCCGCACCGTGTTTTCAACGGCCGGACCCTGTTCCTGGCTGGGCAACAGTCGGACTATGTCACCCCGGCCCACGCGGGCGTAATTCGTCGGCTCTTTGCCCATGCGGTGATCGATCGTGTTCCCAACGCCGGGCATTGGGTGCATGCGGATCAGCCGAAAGCCTTCCTGGACAAGCTCCGGCATTTCCTCGATACCTAGGAATATGGCCAAGCAACCCGCCCTTTTCACCCATCGCCCCTACTGGGCGAAGCGGTTCGGTGTGGCGCCCTTCCTGCCCATGAGCCGGGCCGAGATGGAGGCGCTGGGCTGGGATTCCTGCGACGTGATCATCGTCACCGGCGATGCCTATATCGACCATCCCAGCTTCGGCATGGCGATCATCGGACGACTACTGGAATCCCATGGCTTCCGGGTCGGCATCATTGCCCAGCCCGACTGGACCTCCGCCGAGGCCTTCCGTGCCCTGGGTGAACCCAACCTGTATTTCGGCGTCACCGGCGGCAACATGGATTCCATGGTCAATCGGTACACCGCCGACCGGCGTTTGCGTCACAACGACAGCTACACCCCAGACGATGAGGGCGGCAAGCGGCCCGACCGGGCGGTGACCGTCTACGCCCAACGCTGCCGGGAGGCTTTCCGTGGGGTGCCGGTCATCGTCGGCGGCATCGAGGCTTCGCTAAGGCGCATCGCCCATTTCGATTACTGGTCCGATAAGGTCCGCCGCTCGGTGCTGTTGGACAGCAAGGCCGACCTGCTGATCTATGGCAACGCCGAACGGGCCATCGTCGATCTGACCCACCGCATTGCCCGGGGAGAGAAACCGGCGGAAATCACCGATTTGCGCGGTACCGCCGTGGCCCGGTCCACCGTTCCAGAGGGATGGGAAGAAGAAGATTGGAGCGCCATTGGGGAAACACCGGTCAAGACCAAGGGCGAGCAGGTGGTGGTTCGACTGCCTTCCTATGATCAGGTTCTCGCCGACCCGGCTCTCTATGCCCAGGCTTCGCGTACCCTGCACCTGGAAAGCAATCCAGGCAATGCTCGGCCCCTGATCCAACGACATGGCAATCGCGAAGTCTGGCTCAATCCGCCGCCGATCCCGCTGGAGACCGCCGAGTTGGACCGGGTCTATGAAATGCCCTATGCCCGCGGCCCCCACCCATCCTACGGGAACAAGCGCATTCCCGCCTGGGAGATGATCCGCTTTTCGGTCAACATCATGCGCGGCTGTTTCGGGGGCTGCTCCTTTTGCTCCATCACCGAGCACGAGGGCCGCATCATTCAGAACCGATCCGAAGACTCGATCCTACGCGAAGTCGAGGCCATCCGGGACAAGACTGACGGCTTCACCGGCATCATCTCGGACCTGGGCGGTCCAACGGCCAACATGTGGCGCCTGGCCTGCAAGGACAAACAGACCGAGTCCGTTTGCAGACGGCTGTCCTGCGTGTTTCCCGGGATCTGCAAAAATCTCAATACCGACCATGAACCGCTGATCCGATTGTATCGCAAGGCGCGCGCGATTGCGGGAGTAAAGCGGGTGTTCGTCGCCTCGGGGCTGCGCTACGACCTGGCGGTGCGCAGCCCGGCCTATGTGAAGGAACTGGTCAGCCACCATGTGGGAGGCTATCTGAAAATCGCTCCGGAACATACTGAAGACGGGCCATTGTCAAAGATGATGAAGCCGGGACTGGAAAGCTATGACCGCTTTAAGGCCCTGTTCGACAAATACTCAAAGGCAGCCGGCAAAGAGCAATACCTGATCCCCTATTTCATCGCCGCCCACCCGGGCACCAGCGACAAGGACATGCTCCATTTGGCCCTGTGGCTGAAGCGCAACGGCTACCGCGCCGATCAGGTCCAGGCCTTCCTGCCCTCGCCCATGTCTCTGGCCTCGGCCATGTATCACAGCGAGCGCAATCCCCTGAAACCGCTGCATCTTGAAAATGCGGAGATCGTCAGCACCGCCAAGGGCCTGAAGCAACGGCGCCTGCACAAGGCCTTTTTGCGCTATCACGATGCGGAGAACTGGCCTCTGCTGCGCGACGCCTTGAAGAAAATGGGCCGCGCCGATCTGATTGGGCCGAGCAAGACCCACCTGATTCCGGCCTGGCAGCCCAAGGGCACGGGCCAGGGCGGCGGCGAGGGGGCGCGCACCGGGCGCAAGCACAAGGAACAAATCTTCAAGACCCAGCACAGCCGTCCAGAAAAAGGTCGGAAACGCCGTGGCAAGCCGCGCTGACGGATCAGTGGTATCGCGGCACCATGGAAGACGCGGTGAACAGAACCAGCGCCGCCACGACAATGGACGGCCCCGCCGCCGTATCCCAGGTGAAGGCCCCCCAAAGACCCAAGGCCACGGCCAAAGTCCCCGCGCCCATGGCCAGCAGCGCCATGGATTCCGGCGTGCGGGCCAAATTGCGGGCCGTCGCCGCCGGTATGATGAGGAGCGAGGTGACCAAAAGCAGCCCGACCACTTTCAAAGCCAGGGCCACGGTGACCGCGATCAGCAACACAAAAGTCAGACGCAGGGGCAAAATGGCTACGCCTTCCACCGCCGCCAGATCCGCATGGACAGTCATGGAAAGCAAAGGGCGCCAGATCCCGGCCAATATCGCCAGCACCAGCACTCCGCCGCCCCAGATCACGGCCAGGTCCGTGAGGCCGACCGCCAATATATCGCCGAACAGATAGGCCATCAGGTCAACCCGCATGCCCTGCATCAGCCCGATGGCCACCAAGCCCACCGAAAGAGCGCCGTGAGACAGAATGCCGAGCAGGGTGTCCGAGGCCAGGGATTTCCGCCCCTGCATCCAGACCAATAGCAACGCCAGGGCAATACAAACCACCGCCACACCAAGTCCCGGATCCAGGCCGATGAGCAACCCCAACACCACGCCGAGCAGAGCCGAATGGGCCAAGGCATCGCCGAAATAGGCCATGCGCCGCCAAACGACGAAACTCCCCAACGGCCCAGTGACCAGGGCAACACCCACTCCGGCCAGCAAAGCATGGAACAACAGGTCATCCATGACCGTCATCCTTCGGGCCCTCTTCCAACGGCACCACGTTGCCATGCATGTCGTGGGCATGATCATGGCGGTGGTGATAGAGCGCCAAAGAAGAGGCGACACCTTCGCCAAACAGGCTGACGAAGGCCGGATCACGGCTAACCGCTTCCGGGTGGCCGGAGCAACAGACATGGGTGTTGAGACAGACCACCTCATCGGTGGAAGCCATGACCAAATGTAGGTCGTGGGAAACCATCAAGACACCACAGCCATGGCGCTTTCGGATCTCGGCAATCAATGCATAAAGTTCGGCCTGGCCATTGATATCCACCCCTTGCACCGGTTCATCGAGTACCAGCAGATCCGGCTGGCGAACCATGGCCCGGGCCAGCAGCACCCGCTGCATTTCGCCGCCGGAGACTGATTGGATTGGGGCATCAAGAAGCCGGGTAATACCCACCTCTTCGGCGGCCCCTTTGATCCGCTCCCGGCCCTGGCTTCCCCCCGGCGTCGCAAGACGAAGAAACCCACGCACGGTCAGCGGCAGGGTCTCGTCCACCTCCAATTTTTGAGGCATGTAGCCGATTTTCAGTCCGGAACGGCGGACAATCGAGCCGCTGTCCGGGCGCATCAGGCCGAGCAAACAGCGCACCAGCGTGGTCTTGCCGGCGCCATTGGGCCCGACCAGGGTTACCACCTGCCCCGGATTCACAGCCACTGACACCCGTTCAAGAACCAGACGGCCCGAAAAAGATACCGAGATTCCGTCGGCTAGGACGAGTGCTTCTTGTCGCACGTCTTGCCTTGGTGAAAGCGGACACAACGACCGACGATTTCGATGGTGCCTTCCTGGATCTCGAACCCGACCCGTTCAGCGGCCTTTCCAAGAGCCTCATCGAGCAAGGTTTCGCCGATCTCTTCGGCGACGCCACAATCCTGGCAAAGCAGGAAACGAGTCACATGAGGCTTTTCCGGTCGATTGCAGGCGATGAAGGAATTCAGGCTTTCCAGCTTATGGATCAGCCCCTGCTCCAATAGAAAATCCAAGGCACGATAGACAGTCGGCGGGGCGGCATTGCCTTTTTCCTGCTTGAGTTCCTCCAGCAGTTCATAGGCGCCCTTGGGCCGCCCGCGATCTTCCCACAGGCGCTCCAGCACCCAGCGGCGAAGCGGAGTCAGCCGGACCCCTCGGTGAGCACAAAGCTCTTCGGCACGTTCGGCCGCGTTGTCGCGGGACCATGGATCGTCACTTCTCAAGGCTGATAAATCCTTGCCGGGGGCAATGGTTGCGGTGCTCACGGACTAAACTCCCAATCGGGCCATATCCCGCATCGTGGCGGTTGGCGCTCTTATGAGGTGGCAATTGATTATTGAACGTATTTTATAACGTACCGTGATATTGGCTGTTTTTTAGACTTATGACAAGGATAAAGTAGCGTTGATGCGGCGTCGCACACTTCACTGCTGAATACGGACCGAGACTTGACATCCTTCCCGCCAGGGTCGATGTACGGACCGGACCGTAAAGGAGGCCATAATGTGCGATGACATGATCACTCTTGAAAACTTGAAATACAACGCCGACGGACTGATTCCGGCCATCGCCCAACAGCACGATACGGGCGAAGTGCTGATGATGGCCTGGATGAACAAGGACTCCATCGAAGAGACTTTGCGTACCGGACAGGTTTGTTATTGGTCGCGCTCACGCAGCCAGTATTGGCGCAAGGGCGAAAGCTCCGGTCAGGTTCAAAAACTCAAGGATCTGCGCTGGGATTGCGATGGCGACACCCTATTGTTGCAGGTGGACCAATTGGGAGTCGCCTGCCACACCGGGCGCCGCAATTGTTTCTTCCTGGCCTGGCGGGACGGCGAAACCAAGTCCATCGCCGAGCCTGAAATCTCTCCTGAGGATCTGTACGGCAAGGGCTGAGTTCATGCCCTCCCCCCTGGATTCCGTGCCCATTACCGTGATCACCGGCTTTTTGGGCAGCGGCAAGACCACGCTGCTCAACCGGCTATTGGATCATCCGGGTCTTGGCGACCTGGCGGTGCTGATCAATGAATTCGGCGATGTGGCCATCGATCATCTGCTCGTTCGCGAAGTCAGCGAGAACGTGGTGCTGCTCAACTCCGGCTGCCTATGTTGTACCGTGCGCGGAGATTTGGTCGATAGCCTGCGCGATCTATTCCTGCAAAGGGTGCGCGGCGAGATTCCGGAGTTCAAGCGGTTGGTCATCGAAACCACCGGGCTGGCTGATCCGGCCCCCGTGATTCACACCTTGATGACCGACCCTTTGATCGGGACCCGATATCGACTGGACGGAATCGTCACGACCGTCGATGCCCGCCACGGCGGCGGACAATTGGACAAGCATAAGGAATCGGTCAAACAGGCCGCTGTCGCCGACCGACTGGTGATCACCAAGGCCGACACGGTGGACACCGCCAGCATCGAACACCTCAAGACCCGCCTGCGCGCGCTGAACCCGGCGGCGCCGATCTTGGTGGCCGAACACGGAAAAGCCGACCCCGGGGGGCTATTTGACTGCGGCCTGTACAATACCCGCGACAAACATCCAAATGTCACCAACTGGCTGGCCGAGGAGGCCTATTCCTTGGCCCAGGTCGAGACCGGTCACGGCGATCCCGGTCATGTTCATGGGCATGATCCCAACCGCCACGACGACCAGATTCAGTCTTTTTGCCTGCGCATAGAGCAACCGGTGGATTGGGAACGTTTCACTTTGTTCATGGAAATCCTGCTGTCCAGCCAGGGCGAGCGATTCCTGCGCATCAAGGGGCTGCTCAATGTCATCGGTGAAGATCACCCGGTGGCCGTGCATGGGGTGCAGCATATGTTTCATCCGCCGGTGGCCCTGCCCGCCTGGCCAGAGGGAGACGACCGGCATGGACGCATCGTATTCATTACCCGGGATGTCAGCCCCGACGCCGTCTTGCGGACCTGGGAAGCGATCAGTGCGAACACCACCACGCCTTAACTCACACAAATTAAAAGGACTTTATGGGATATTTCCAAATCCATGACCGTGATCCCTAGCCGTGGCGTCGGAATTCTGTTATGGTTAAGCACGTCTGGACGAATTCAATTCTCTCTCTCGACAGACACTCCTTAATTCCCGGTCCCAAAGGCCGGGAATTTTTTGCGGCCATGGCCTCAACGAAAACCCCTTAAGCCATCGTAAATCAACGCTGTTCACCTGTTTGTGATGACAAAATCGTGAACAGCGGTCGATTTCTCTTGCGCATTGCAGCAATGTATATTAGTTTTTTCTCATATGATAAATCACTAATGAAGTGAGGCACAACATGTCCGTTTTCGTTTCAATCATCACACTCTTGCTGGCGGCCCTCGTTTTGATCGGCGCCGCCATTCCGGTGATCATGGCCGTGGTGGCTTTGCGCGATATATCCCGCAAGGCCTACCAGTCGACCATGGACTATCAGGCTGAGATTGACGGCGCCAAGGCTGCCGCCTAGCGCGTGTCGGGTCCAATCGGACCCGCTAGACACGCGCGACCTTATTGGAATCGATCACGTCGCGTTTGGATGGAGACGATCCAACGCGAAAAACGTGACCGGCATCAATCCGACAGAAAAACACCCCGCTGTGATTGGCGTCACAGCGGGGTTCTTTTGTTCAGGGCAGGATCACCGTGTCCCTCAAGAGCAATTTGGGCCCGGCCTCGCGGCCGGGCCTCTTTTTTTCTCCCTCGCGAGGACCCTTGCTCACTCTCCCAAGCCTGGGCCCTTTGTAATAAAATAGGGGCGCTTCATTCCCCCGACTGAAGCGCCCCCAAGCTCACGATCAGCTATTGCCGATCCGGCTCTTGGTTGGATCCCGATAGAAAATATGGCGACCGATCTTGCGAACCCGCTTCAACTTGCTGATCCATTCGGGTTGCACATAGTTGGCGTGATAGAACAGCGCCCCTTGGGACGGGTCGCGGTCATTGGCGTGCAAGGCGTAGCGGGCAACCATCTTGGCCAGCTTCCAAGCCCCTTCCTCGGTCGGCTCATCGCTTTTACCGTCGCACCACCAAGAAAACTGACATTGGTGACGCTTACCGAGGCCCTGGGTCACCACGCCGCAAATCGTGTTCGGAAACTCTTCGCTGCGCATGCGGTTGAGGGTCACCCCGGCCACGGCCAGTTGACCATCCAGCGATTCGGAGCGCGCCTCCCAATAAACGTTCAGAGCCAGACAATGAAGCTCGGTTTCAAGACCGGAGGGAATGGCCGCGCTGGCGGTTTCCGACGGGGTGATCCCCTCGGTCGCCAGAACCGTGCCGAGAACCAAAAGGCCCGCGGCGAAACGACTCAAAACCCTGCTGACGGATGTCCGTCCCATCAATCCCCTACCTTCATCTGAAATTGTCAGATCCACTACATTAGTCACTGCTTATATAAGAGGTGACTAATGTATGTCAAGTCCGACGTCACAAGCGTTCCGCATCGGCCCCTGATCGCCGTCGGCACGCGCGCGCCCTGTGGGCCCGTCTTGACGCAAGACTTAGAGCCATTTGTGCAGTGCATCAACGGCTATCTCTGCGGATCAGCCATGCAATTGACGAATGGCCTCATTCGCCAACCAACCGGCAGGAGAAATCTCTGAAACCACTGGAAAAAAAGCTCTTTTCAAGATAGGATTGAATGATCAATCAGGGGGAAAAACAAACAAGGCCACCCCCGACTCATGCGCCGACTCCTTGAACCGGATCCGCGCTCATGCAATGGGAGGAAACTATGCAACGGATTTTTACAGTCCTGGTCCTGGCCGTGGTGGCTGCGGGCATGACGATCTCCGCCGCTCAAGCCGGTGGTGGGCGCCATCTGCAGATGTACCAAACTCAGGGGATGTTCGCCGATGTCAAACAAGACATCTTGAACGCGGTGGCCAACAAAGGCTTCGTGGTCGATTACGTGGCTCGCCTGGGTGACATGCTCAAGCGCACCGGCCCGGCGGTAGGGTCCAGTAAACCCATCTACGAAGAGGCGGAAATGCTACAGTTTTGCTCCGCCAAATATTCCCGCGCCGCGATGGAAATCGATCCCAGCAACATCGTCTTCTGTCCCTACGTGATCGTCGTCTACACCTTGCCCGAGGACCCGAAAACCGTGCACGTGGGCTATCGCCGCCCCATGGCCGGCGGCAGCCTGGCATCGCGCAAGGCTCTCATGGAAATCGAATCGCTGCTGGACGGCGTGGTCCGCGAGGCCCTGGATATGAATTGACGCTTTTTTCTGTCCCTGGTGACGGTCATCACAGCCGACCGCATGGACTTGGGACATAAAGAAGCCATCTCAAGAGCAACTCAGCCCGGCGATTTCGCCGGGCTTTTTCTTGGTCGACCTGTTGACCTCTGAGCGGCCCAGGATTACCGAACGCCCCGCGGCAACGGTGCTTGGGCCTCGTCGGCCCGCTCTTGATTGATCTAACAGGCTGTTGAAAATGTCCGAAGTCGAGCGCGTGGCGACATATGCTTCGACAAGCTCAGCATGAGGGCCTTTGACCTTTCAACATGTTAGCCTCACCCTGAGCTTCCTCATCCCGAGCTTGTCGAGGGACGAAGGGCGAGGCGGGCCGTCGGACAACACTTTTTCAGCAGCCTGCTAAAGTTTCGCGAACGGCGTTCGCCAGGCATTCTTTAAGAGGCGGATTTAAAAGTATCCTTTAGATATCAAGGGCGTAGATTTTTGATCTGGCCAGGAAAGGCCGACGACACGGGGCGGCGCCCCGTTAGGAGGTCTTGACGCCGCCAGAGCGGAAATATACGCCCTCGAGATCAAAGGAATACTTTTGAATCCGACTCAAAGGCTCATTTGGGGCACTCCCCGCGCTCGATGGTGGCGAACAGATCCGCCGTGGCGGCTTCCTCCTCGACCGCCTCGGAATTGATGCCCGTTACTTTTCCGATTCACCCTCTCAATCCGATAATCCAGCGCAACAGCCGGTGGGTCTTGGGGCGGGGCCGCTGGCGGTGGAACCAGGGATTCTGCCGGGCGGCACAGGTGATGATATGTCCGGTGGCGATCATGGTTCGTCTCCTGGGGCGATGATCGCCCGATGATCTCCTTGCATCAGCGGTGCCAGTTTCCAGGCATCTGATTTCTAATCGCAAAATTGGTTTTGGAGGAACCAGCGGGTAGATTCTGCCGCCACGACCCGGCAAGATTACCCGGTACACACCATCGAAGGAGATCCCCCTGCCCTGTTTCGTCTATGTGCTGGGAAGCGACGGTCCGGGCGGCCCGCGCACCTATGTGGGCTGGACCACCGATCTGGACTTGCGTCTGGCCCGCCACAACGACGGCTCCGGCGCCAAATCCACCCGAGGCCGCGTCTGGGTAATGCTCTACGGCGAATCCTTTGCCAATCGCACCGAGGCCATGAGCCGCGAATGGCACCTCAAGAAAGATCGCAACTTGCGGAAATCACTGCTGGAAAACGGCAGGGGCCTCTATTGAACGCGAAAGGCTGCTGAAAACGTCCGATTTCGAGCCTGTGGCGACACATGCTTCGACAAGCTCAGCATGAGGGCCTTTGAATTTTCAACCTATTAGCCCCACCCTGAGCTTGTCGAAGGGCGAGGCGGGCCGTAGGACAACACTTTTTCAGCAGCCAGTTATGCCGCCGCCGAATCCGACTCCGGTAGTTCCGCCCCGTAACAATGGCCGCGCCAGCCTTCCGCATGCACCCAATCCATAAAGGCCTCGCGGGCCTCGCCCTCCAATTGCCGCCAACGGGCGCAGCGGGCCGCGGTCCAGGCCCCAGGGGACCATTTATCGGGGCTGCTGTTCGGGTTGTTCATGGGCCATCCTCCTGCAGGTCGAGTCGCGAGTTGGAATGGTAGCGGGATTCTATTAAGGCTCCGTTGCAATGGGACATCGCCCTACCATTGCCACAGTCCCCTGGCTTCCCTATAAGTCCCGAAGCTTGATGGTCGATTGCGGGGAAAGAGAAACACCATGCGCCTATCCACCTACTTCGTGCCCACCTTGAAAGAAAACCCGGCCGAGGCGCAGATCGTCTCGCACCGATTGATGCTACGCGCCGGACTGGTCCGCCAGTCTTCCGCCGGGATCTACACCTGGCTGCCCATGGGCTTGCGGGTATTGCGCAAGATCGAGGATGTGGTGCGTCGGGAACAGGCTGCCGCCGGGGCGCAGGAATTGCTGATGCCGACCATTCAGCCCGCCGAGCTATGGCAGAAGTCCGAGCGCTATGACGACTACGGCCCGGAGATGCTGCGCATCAAGGACCGCCACGAACGGGAAATGCTCTACGGTCCGACCAATGAGGAACTGATCACCGATCTGTTCGCCAACAACGTGCGCTCCTACAAGGAACTGCCCAAGAACCTGTACCATATCCAGTGGAAGTTCCGCGACGAGATCCGGCCCCGCTTTGGCGTCATGCGCGGGCGCGAGTTCCTGATGAAAGACGGCTATTCCTTCGACCTGACCTACGAAGGCGCCCGCCACGCCTACAACAAGATGTTCATTTCCTATCTGCGCACCTTCGCGCGCATGGGCCTGACTGCCATTCCCATGCAGGCCGACACCGGCCCCATCGGCGGCGATCTGTCGCACGAGTTCCTGATCCTGGCCGACACCGGCGAGAGCGAGGTCTTCGTGCACAAGGACCTGATGGAGCTGGACTGGAGCGCCGGGGACCTGGACTATGACGATCCGGCGGCCATGCAGGCGGCGGTGGACAGCTACACCGGCAAGTATGCCGCCACCGACGAGAAACACGATCGGGCCAAGGAAGCGGAACTGGGCGACGCGCTGATCAACGCCCGGGGCATCGAGGTCGGCCATATCTTCTTCTTCGGCACAAAGTACTCTGAAAAGCTGGGCGCCCGGGTCACCGGGCCGGACGGCAAGGAGATCACCTTGGAAATGGGCTCCTACGGCATCGGCGTGTCGCGTCTGGTGGGGGGTATCATCGAAGC
The DNA here is from genome assembly GCF_000968135.1 of Magnetospira sp. QH-2. Taxonomy (NCBI): domain Bacteria; kingdom Pseudomonadati; phylum Pseudomonadota; class Alphaproteobacteria; order Rhodospirillales; family Thalassospiraceae; genus Magnetospira; species Magnetospira sp. QH-2. The sequence continues at coordinate 2,441,345 of NZ_FO538765.1, forward strand.
TTCCCATGACGACAACGGCATCATCTGGCCAGAGGAAGTCGCCCCGTTCCGGGTCGGGCTGATCAACATGAAGGTCGGGGACGTCGAGTGTGACGCGGCCTGCGAGGCCCTCTATGAGGAGCTCCAGGCGCGCGGCGTGGACGTGCTCTACGACGACCGCTCGGAGCGTGCGGGCGTAAAATTCGCCGACATGGATTTGATGGGCCTGCCCTGGCAATTGGTGGTGGGCCCGCGCGGGCTGAAGAATGGCATTGTCGAACTGAAGAGCCGCAAGACCGGCGAACGCGAGGAAGTCGGTCTGGACGTCCTCGTCGACAAGCTGGCGGGCTGATATGCGGCTCCCCTCCCTGCCCTCGGCCCTGCGGATCTTCAAGCCCTTCGAATGGATGCTCGCCCTGCGCTACCTGCGCGCCCGGCGGCAGGAGGGATTCATCTCGGTCATCGCCTGGTTCTCGCTGCTCGGCATCGCCCTGGGTGTGGCGACGCTGATCATCGTCATGTCGGTGATGAATGGCTTCCGCGAGGAACTGCTGTCGCGCATTCTCGGCTTAAACGGCCACCTGACCGTGCAAGCGGGACCACAAGGCGTGGCCAATTTCGACGACTTGACCCGTGCTGTGTCCGGCATCAAAGGCGTCACCTTGGTCGCGCCGGTGATCGAGGGACAAGTCATGGCCACTGGGCGGGGTATCGCCAATGGTGCCATGGTGCGCGGCATGCGGCCCGAAGACCTGAAGAAACGGCCGATGATTATCGACAATCTGCGGACCGGGAGTGTGGAGGCCTTTGAAGATGGCGACGCGGTGATCGTCGGGGCACGGCTGGCCGGCAAGATGGGCCTGACCACCGGCGATAAGATTACCTTGATCTCGCCCAAGGGCAATGTCACGGCTTTCGGCACCGTGCCGCGCATGCGCGCTTATCGGATCGCCGGGACTTTCGAAGTGGGCATGTATGAATATGATTCCAGCTTCATCTTCATGCCCCTGGCAGCCGCGCAGAAGTACTTCAAGCTGCCCGATCGGGTCTCGCATCTGGAATTGATGATCGAGGACCCCTACGAGATCAAGCGCCCCCGGGCCGAGGTGGCGGCGGTCACCGTCGGCCAGGGCCGGGTCTATGACTGGCAGCAGACCAATCACAGCTTCTTCAGCGCCTTGCAGGTGGAACGCAACGTGATGTTCCTGATCTTGACGCTGATCATCATCGTCGCCGCCTTCAACATCGTGTCGTCCATGATCATGCTGGTCAAAGACAAGGGCAGCGACATCGCCATCCTGCGCACCATGGGCGCCAGCCGCGCCTCGATCCTGAAGATCTTTTTCATCTCCGGGGCCAGCGTTGGCACCATCGGCACCTTTGTCGGCTACTGGCTCGGCATGCTGTTTTGCTGGAACATCGAAGGCATCCGCCGGGGCATCGAGTCCATCACCGGGTCGGACCTGTTCAACGCCGAGATTTACTTTCTCTCCAAACTGCCGGCCAAGGTGGATACCTGGGAGGTGGTCACCGTGGTGCTGATGGGTCTGGGACTGTCTTTTTTGGCCACCCTCTATCCGGCCTGGCGGGCGGCGCGGCTCGATCCGGTGGAGGCCCTGCGCTATGAATGATGGCCAGCCGATCCTACAGCTTCAACAGGTCCAGCGCACCTTTGAACAAGGCGAACGCACCCTCAAGGTGCTGCGCGGCGCCGATCTGGAGATCCGCGAAGGCGAGATCGTTGCCCTGGTGGGGCCGTCCGGGGCGGGCAAATCCACGCTGCTGCATATTGCCGGGCTGCTGGAAAAGGCCGATGGCGGCCAGGTGCGCATCGACGGTACCGACTGCGCCGGCCTGAACGACCTGGAGCGCACCCGCCTGCGCCGCTCGGACCTGGGCTTTGTCTATCAGTACCACTACCTGCTACCGGAATTCTCCGCCTTGGAAAACGTGGTCATCCCACAACGAATCGCCGGGCTGAACCGCCCCGAGGCCGAAGAGCGGGCCCACCAGCTTCTGAGCATGATGGGCCTGGAAGACCGTTCCACCCATCGCCCGGCCCGTCTGTCGGGCGGCGAGCAGCAACGGGTCGCCATCGCTCGCGCCCTGGCCAACGCCCCGCGCCTGTTGCTCGCCGACGAGCCCACCGGCAACCTGGACCCGCACACGGCAGGCCATGTGTTCGACCTTCTCCTCAAGCTTTGCAAGGGCGCCGGTCTCGCCGCCCTCATCGCCACCCACAACCCGGACCTGGCGGCCCGCATGGACCGGGTGGTGAGCCTCGAGGAAGGCCTGCTGGTGGCGAGATAGATATCCTCGTTGGTCCCGTAATCCCCGGCCCAATGGAGGCGGCGCTGATCCGCATGGGTGCGCTCGGCCACTGGTTTGGCGCGGATGGCCCGGATTTCCTCCGGCTTGGGCGGCGCCATGCCATCCCAGGTATCCTCGGGATCGAATTGGAGCGGTGGCGGGCCCTTGGCCAGGGCCTGTTCGACGTGGATGGGCATGCGCTCAACTAGGCTCAGGACCCATAAAAGGGATTCCCAATAGTCGGTGGACATGATTCCCTTCCCTGGAATTTTAGGGAGGGGAAAGCCGATGCAGAGCCATCATTTCTGGTTGTCCGACAAACAATTCGAACGCCTTCAACCGTTGCTGCCGAACAAAACAAGAGGCGTCCCGCGCGTCGATGACCGGCGGGTGATCAGCGGCATCATCCATGTTCTTCGCCACGGCTTGATGTGGCGTGACGCGCCCGTCGCCTATGGACCGCACAAGACCCTGTACAACCGCTTCGTCCGTTGGAGCGAGGCCGGAGTGTTCGACCGGATCTTCGCCACCCTGGCCGCCGAAAGCACGGCCACCCATACGGTGATGATCGACGCCACCCATCTCAAGGCCCACAGGACGGCGGCGAGCCTGCTCAAAAAGGGGCTGTTCCCCGCCGTATCGGGCGCACCAAGGGCGGCCTGAATTCGAAACTGCATGCCGCCTGCGATGCCGATGGAAAGCCCCTGATCCTGCTGCTGACCGAAGGACAAGTCAGCGACTATCGCGGCGCCGACACCATGCTCCCTGCATTCCCTGATGCCGACGACCTGATCGCCGACAGGGGATACGACAGCGACCGTTTCCGCCAGGCCCTGCTTGATCTCGGCATCGAGCCCTGCATTCCAGGTCGCTCGAACCGCAAAGAGGAAATCCTTTACGATAAAGCCCTCTACAAGCAGCGAAACTTGATCGAGCGCATGTTCGGTCGGCTCAAGGACTGGCGGCGTATCGCCACCCGCTACGACCGTTGCGCCCATACCTTCATGAGCGCAATCTGCATCGCCGCAACCGTCATCTTCTGGTTATGAGTCCTGAGCCTAGTTCCATCCACTGAAAGGATGTGCGAGGCCCAGGGAGTAAAGCTCCACCCCCCCCCTCCGATTAGAGCTAACCCCGTCAAAACCAAGACAAGGGTGAAACGTGTTCTAAAACGCATGACTAAAGCACTCAATTTTTCAACTTGCTAATACCGTGGCTTCATTTTCAAAGAGGGTCTTGTCGTCAACCTAAACGGTTGAAGTTGAAACTTTCCATGCCGGATTGCGTCGCGAATAACCTGTTCATCAGGTTTCGCAAGGTTCTTCGGGTCCGCACCTAACCCGAATTATTCATGAGTCTCCCTGGCATCGCAACGGCCACGGGTCCTCGGCCGGGTTGACGGCCTAATTTTGGTTTTGATTTTTCAGGCGTTTGGGGGTTGATCATCGGGGACTGAGGGGCGGCTCGCTGCCGCGGTTTTCACGGGCCCTGGGAGGCGACTTTCCCGGCCATGGCGATCAGGGGTGTTTTGTATGGATATGCCGTCGGCAAGGCGACGGTTATGCGGGATTTGAGTTCCTCGATGCGTACGGCGATTTTGAGGAAAGACCGTCGCAGCGTCTCGAAGGTGGCGTTTTTCCAGATTGATTTCCGGGGCGCGGCGTTTCGCAGTTTAAGCAACAGCCAATAGGCTCCGGTATGGAGGAACAGTCGGAACTGGTTGGCCTCCCAGCGGTGACACGAGGTGCGGTCGGACTTGGTGTAGAGTTTGTGCTCCTTGATCATGTTCTCCATTTTGCCCCGCGCGCAGTAGACCTTTTCATAGAGGGTTTTGGCCCGGCCTGCCAGATTGGTGACGATGAAACGGATGTCGGAACCTTTTGCGGTGGCCTCGACCCGGGCGATAACGGTTCGTTCCCGCTTCCAGCTCTTGGCCGCGTAGGCCGTTTGAAAGAACCGGCGTATCTTTTCCTTGCCTGATGTTGCCCGGCGCACGGCCACGTCCTCGCCCCAGGGTTGGCCGATTTCCTTGAGCCGCCCATTGGAGGACAGGCCGAAGATATAACCGCAGCCTCGGCTTTCCAGCCAGTCCATGACCTCGGGCGTGCCGTAATGGCCGTCCCCGCGCACGGTGATATGAACCCGGGGCCAGTTGTTCAGGATGCGGGTAACGACATGGCGCAAGACCGTCGCGCGCTCCGCGCCCGAAGGCCGCTTGCCGGGCCGCAACAGGGACAGGATCGGCTTTCCGGTGGCGGCGTCATAGATATGGATCGGCTGGAAGCAGTAATCATCGTAATGGCTGTTGAACAAGGCCAACTGTTGGCCGCCGTGAACCGCATCGCCGGTGTCGTCGATGTCGAGCGTGATGTGTTCGGGAACGCGGGCGAAGTTTCGCAAAACAGATCGATCATCGACAAATCCATGCGGGCCAGTTGCCGCCAGGTCGGCGCGTTCTCCAACCGCGACAGGGTCGGCTGGCTCATCAAGTCCCGGCCCTCTCCGACAGCCGCCCGCAGGCCAGCTTGAAGGCCGGATCGACGCGCAGGGCGTCCAGATCGTCGCAATCCTCATAGCCGCAGGCAATGGCGAACATCCGCGCCCGGATCATATCGTCGAAACCATGGATCACACTCCCCGGATCGCGGGTGTCGGGAAGATGCGAGGCCAAAAGATCGGCCAAACCGAGGTCACGTTCGATCTCGCGCAGAACCAGAACGCCGCCGTCGGATGACAAACGGCCGCCGTCGAAACGGGCGTGGATTTCCTTGCCGCCGACGGGTGACAAACCGGGCAGATATGGGCTAAATTCCTTCATGGCGACCGTAGGTGAAAATGGTGTCGTGGTTTTGGCTTGGACACCATAAACTCTACGATAATTCAACCATTTAAGCTACGTTCGCCACCCTTTTCGGCCACGGATCGTGAATAATTCGGGCTAGATCCCTACCCACCTTATTATTGTATAGATCCATCAATCGCTCATCATCTGGATTCTCGCTACTGATTTCATGAGCATCTGAAATACTCTTCGCCCTATCGGCACCGAGCGGCTTCGCCATCTTGTAGCTCCACAAACCATGCCGGAACGCATCCACTTCATTGTTGTGGAGATTTTGCGTTTTATACTCATTGGCGGTGGCTGCCTTTGCATCATTGGCAAATCCGTGCGCCTCAAACGCAGACTGCGGATCATCGAAAGCTATCCCCCAATGCCCCTGACCACCTGGATTGAATCCCAGACGTCCATAGAGATCCCCCGGATCAACAGGTTGATTGGTTGGATGTTGGAACGGTGTTGATTGAGAAGCAGGTTGGGTTGGATTGGATGATAGTTTATGGGCTTGTATCCTGTGCAGATTCGGGTTCTGGTTGGGGTTGGCGATGTGCCGTCCCTGGGCATCATACCAGTTTCCATGCTCATCCATGGAGACCCCTTGGGCCGGTTCCCGCAGCCCATAGTGCGCCTCGACCAGGCGCACAAGGTCCGGATCGGCCGTCGGGCCCGAGGCGCTTGATCACATCATCGGCGCGCTGGCGGTTGATCCTGGCGTCTTCCGAGCGGGCGCCATCGGCGCCGAAGGGGGCATGGCCCGTGGCATGGCCCGTGGGCGCGCCGACTTCGCTGTTGAGCTTGTAGAACGCGGTGGTTTCGGTCTGGATATCCTCGTTGGTCCAGTAGTCCTCGGCCCAATGGAGGCGGCGCTGATCCGCATGGGTGCGCTCGGCCACCGGCTTGGCGCGGATGGCCCGGATTTCCTCGGGCTTGGGCGGGGCCATGCCGTCCCAGGTATCCTCGGGATCGGATTGGAGTGGTGGCGGGCTCTTGGCCAGGGCCTGTTCGACGTGGATGGGCGTTTCCTCTGGCCTGCGCGGGATGGCGGGTTGCGGTGCCGGTTGCGGCGCCGATCGCACGGGTGTCACGCCCAGCTTGCGGGCCAGGAAGCCGGGTTGGGCCTGGGTTGCCTGGGCCTGCTTTGCTTGGGCCTGCTTTGCCTGGGCCTTTTGGGCCTGCATGCGGGCCTGGTGGGTCTTGCGGGCCTGGGCCTCCTGTTGGCGTTCGGCGACCTGGGCCTGGCGGCGGGCTTGGATCCGCTGGCTGGCGGCTTTTTGCTCGGCGGCTTTCTTATCCTGATGGAACTTCCAGGCGGCATCGGAATCGGCCTGGGCCGCCTTGAGATTGGCCGCCTCCTGGCGCTTGTTGAAGGCCCGGGTCTGGCGGTCGGTGGGATCGGCGCCGAGGGTCGGGGCCGCCAAAGAGGACGGAGCCAGGGGATCGGCAAGGGTCGGCGCTGGTAAGGGCGCGGGGGCTCCTTCGACGGGCTCAGGATGAAGGGTTGGGGCCTCAGGATGAAGGGTCGGGACCTCATCGAACAGCGACCCGCCCCTCAGGGAGGTGTCCGAGCCATAAGATGACAGGCCACCGCCGAAATCGGGTGTCGTGCCGAAGTCCGGGGACTGGTTCGCCAAGGGCGCCGGGGCGCTGGGCTGGCTTTCGCCGAAGGAAAACAGGGAATTGTCCGACGAAGAGGCCCCCTTGGAGCCCTTGGCGCCCTTGGTGGCGGAATCTGGCATGGCGCTATCGAGACTTCCCATGAGGAACTCCTTTCGTGATTGGGTCGAGGATATAAGCGCCTAATGGCACCTTTTTATTCCGATGAATTGTTTTTGTTCCCTTCATACTTTGCTCTAAATAGGAATTTATCAAGAACTTTAATCGGAAAAGAAGGTATTTCCCACCTTAGCCATGATCATGGGCGGTTCAGAGCACTCCGTCAGGACCACAGTCGCTCTACCTCTCCTCTCATCCTCCCCAATCCTGCCCAGAACTGCGTAGGCGTAACACATACTTTCCGCGAACCTTCTCACCTCCCTCCCCTGTCATCCTTCTGGACTCAAAAAGAACATTTAATGTACATTTATCCCAAGGAGACTCCCATGCCCGATGCCCCCGGCTATATCGATCTACAGGTGACCAGCGCCTATTCGTTCCTGCGTGGGGCATCCCATACGGAGGAGCTGGTCAACACGGCGGCCATGCTGGGGCGGCGGGCCATGGGGCTGAGCGACCGCAACTCCCTGGCCGGGGTGGTACGGGCCCATGTGGCAGCCCGTGCGGCGGGCATCCGGCTGATCGTCGGTGTGCGACTGGATCTGATGGATGCGCCGTCGCTGCTGGTCTACCCCCGCGACCGGGCGGCCTACGGGCGGCTCTGCCGGATGCTGACCACCGGGCGCAGGCGGGCCAGAAAAGGCGAATGCCACCTAACCCAGATGGACCTGGGCGATCTGGGGACGAATCAGGTGGTCATCGCCCTGCCGCCACCAGAGAAAACGCAAGAGGAGATACAAGAGACCTTCCCAGACTGGCTATCCAGCCTGAAAAATAAGTTTAGAAATTTTCTGTATCTTGCTGTTTCAAATAGATTTGATGGGGAGGATAACGCCCGCTTGGAGAGGGTCGCGACTTGGGCGGGCACGGCAGACATCCCCCTGGTCGCCACCCATGACCTGCTCATGCACCACCCGGACCGGCGCCCCTTGCTGGATGTGATGACGGGGATCCGGCGCCATGTGACCCTGGATCAGGCGGGTCTTCAGCTCTCCCCCCATGCCGAACGTCACCCCAAGCGGGCCGAGGTCATGGCACGATTGTTCCAGGCCTATCCGGAAGCCTTGGCGAACACGCTGGAGATTGCCGAGACCTGCCCCTTCTCCCTGGACGAATTGCGCTACGAATACCCCGAGGACCCGGTGCCCGCGGGCCGCACGGCACAGGAGGAACTGGAGCACCAAACCATGCTGGGCGCGGAGACCCGCTATCCCTGGGGTGTCCCCCTTAAAGTGATGGATCAGATTAAGCACGAGCTCAGCCTCATCCATCAATTGAGCTTTGCCCCTTACTTCCTTACAGTTCATGACATTGTTCAGTTCGCTCGAGGGCGCGGCATCCTTTGTCAGGGGCGCGGCTCGGCGGCCAATTCGGCGGTCTGCTACTGCCTGGGCATCACGGCGGTGGACCCGGACCGCATCGAAGGGCTGTTCGAGCGCTTCGTCTCCGCCGAGCGTGGCGAGCCTCCTGATATCGATGTGGACTTCGAGCATGAGCGCCGCGAAGAAGTCATCCAATATATCTATGAAAAATACGGTCGCGAGCGGGCCGGGCTGACCGCCGCCGTGATCACCTATCGCGGCAAGAGCGCCTTGCGCGAGGTGGGCCGCGTGCTGGGTTTTTCCGAGGATCTGATCGTCGCCATGCAGGGGGCGGGCTGGCGACGCTCGTTGGAAGATATCGAGGCCGGGCATCTGCGCGAGGCCGGGCTCGATCCGCGCGACCCGGGCATTCGCCGCTGGTTGGCCCTGGCCGCCGAACTGACCGGATTCCCGCGCCACCTGACCCAGCATACGGGCGGCTTCGTGCTGACCCGGGGGCCGCTCTGCGAGGTGGTGCCCATCGAGAACGCCGCCATGGACGACCGCACGGTGATCCAGTGGGACAAGAACGACCTGGATGCCCTGGGCATTCTCAAGATCGATGTGCTGGCCCTGGGCATGCTGACCTGCGTGCGCAAGGCTTTGGACCTGATTGCCCGGCACGAGGGCAAGCGCCTGGGCCTGGCCGACATTCCACCCGAGGACCCGGCGACTTACGAAATGTTAAGCCGGGCGGACTCGGTGGGGGTATTCCAGGTGGAAAGTCGGGCCCAGATGTCCATGCTGCCGCGTCTCAAGCCTAAGGTGTTCTATGACCTGGTGATCGAAGTGGCCATCGTCCGCCCCGGCCCCATCCAGGGGGACATGGTGCATCCCTACCTGCGACGGCGGCAGGGCAAGGAGGTCGTGACCTATCCGTCCAAGGAACTGGAACAGGTACTGGGCAAGACCCTCGGCGTGCCTTTGTTCCAGGAACAGGCCATGCGCATCGCCATCGTCGGCGCCGGGTTCACCCCCGCCGAGGCCGACGGCCTGCGCCGGGCCATGGCCACCTTCCGCCGCTTCGGCCAGATCCATAGCTATGAACAGCGCTTCCTCGAAGGCATGGCGGCCAAGGGCTACGAGCCGGAGTTCGCCGCCCGCTGCTTCAAACAGATCGAGGGCTTCGCCGACTACGGCTTTCCGGAAAGCCATGCCGCCAGCTTCGCCTTACTGGTCTATGTGTCGGCCTGGCTGAAATGCCATCATCCGGCGGCTTTCGCCTGTGCCCTGCTTAACAGCCAGCCCATGGGCTTCTATGCCCCGGCGCAGATCATCCGCGATGCCCGTGATCATGGGGTGACAGTCTATCCGGTGGACATCAATTATTCCGATTGGGACAACAGCCTGGAGTCCGCTCCCGACGGCAGCCCCGCCCTGCGCCTGGGCCTGCGGCAGGTGAAAGGACTGGCCGCCATCGATGGCGAGGCGCTGGCCGCGGCGCGGGGCAACGGCTATGGCGAGTTGGCCGATCTCAACCGGCGGGCCGGGCTAAAGCGCGGGCCACTGACCGCCCTGGCCGAGGCCGATGCCTATGGCTCGTTGGGGCTGCCCCGGCGGCAGGCCCTATGGGCGGTGAAGGGGCTTGATTGCGATCCCCTGCCCCTGTTCGCTTTCGCGGATGACCGTGAAACCCCCGTGATCCTGCCCGAGGAAAGCCTGGGCGAGCAGGTGGTGGCGGACTACAAGAGCCTCTATCTGTCCCTCAAGGCCCACCCTGTGGGCGTATTGCGCGACCAGTTCCCCATCGGGGTGATGCCCTGTGCCGAACTGGAAAGAGTCCCCACGGATCGCCCAGTGACGGTGGCCGGATTGACTATTGGGCGACAACGCCCCGGTGGCGCCAACGGGGTGATCTTCGTCACCCTGGAGGACGAGACCGGGGTGGCCAACCTGATCGTCTGGCCAACCGTGTTCGAGCGCCTGCGCCGCCCGGTCCTGCGGGCCGGACTGATGATTGCCACCGGCATGGTGCAACGGGAAGACCGGGTCATTCATGTGATCGTTCGGGATGTGCAGGATGCCACGCCATTGCTGCTGGGGCTGGACCGACCGGAATCCGTGCCACAATCGGTCGAGCCCCGCAGTCTCGGCCTGCGGTCCCGGGATTTTCATTGATGGCCATGGTCCATGTCCGGCCCCGCGGGGCCGGGATCGCACCGGCTACCCGGTATTCCGCATTCCCGTGGCCAGGGCATTGATGGATCGCAACAACGGCGTCAGCCAGCGCGTGGCTTCCTTGTCATGGTCTGCTGGAATGGACCGGTACCGGCGGAGCAACGCCACCTGGATATGGTTGATGGGATCCAAATAAGGGTCTCGCCAAGCCAAGGATAGCTTGAGCCGCGGATTTTCCCCCAGCAAGTCCCCCACACCCGACACCGCCTTGATCTTGTCGATGGTCACATCATGCTCTTCGCGGATGCGCGAGAAGAACAACTCAGTCACGGCGGCATCGGCACAAAGGCCCGCATAGGCTTGCGCGATCGAGAATTCCGATTTGCCCAGGGCCATCTGACAGTTCCCCAACAGCGCCTTGAAATAGGGCCATTCCCGGTACATCTCCGCCAACAGCGCCCGCTTGCTTGGCTCGTCGCCGCACCAGGAGTTCAAAGCGCTGCCAATTCCGTACCAAGCCGGCAGGGTCTGGCGCGCCTGGGCCCAGGCGAATACCCAGGGAATGGCGCGTACCGAGTACTTGGAGCGGTCGGTCTTCTTGCGATGGGACGGGCGCGAACCGATGTTGAGCAACCCGATTTCCGACACCGGCGTGCCTTCATAGAAATAATCCATGAACCCAGGCGTATGGTCGGTCAGGGTGCGATAGGCATCCTCGCCGCGTCGGGCAAGGCTTTCCATGGTCTCCACATACGCCGCCGGATCGGGCGTGCAGGTTACGGTCAGGCAGCGGCTGGCCTTGATCAGCCCGGAGATCCCGACGGTCAGCTCATAGAGCGCCGTATAAGGATCGGCATACTTGGCCGAGAGCACTTCACCTTGTTCCGTGAACTTGATGGACCCGTTCACGGTCCCTGGAGGCTGGGCCAGGATGGCGTCATGGGTGGGGCCACCGCCGCGCCCGATGGTGCCGCCGCGCCCGTGAAAGATACGGCATTCCACGCCGTGTTTGGCCGTCATGGAGGCAATGCGTTTCTGCGCCTTGTAGAGCCCCCAGCTGGAGGCCAGAATGCCACCGTCCTTGCAGGAATCCGAATAGCCGAGCATCACTTCCTGACAATTGCCCGAGACATCCAACAAAGTCCGATAGGCCGGTTGATCCAACAGGCTACCCAGGACCTGTTCGATGCGTTCCAGGTCGTCGATGGTCTCGAACAGCGGCGCCACGATAATATCGCAATGCCAGTCTCCATCGGTGCGTCGACCGCAAAGTCCGGCAAATCCGGCCAAAAACAACACCTCCAGCACATGGCTGGCCTGATGGGTCATGGAAATGACATAGGCGCCGAAGGTCCGGGGACCGATTTCGTCGCGCACCGCCTTCATGGTGGCCATCACGTCGAGCACCTCGCGGGTATCCTCGGACAGATCATCCACATAAAGGATCGGCGTCCCGCCATGGGCCAGCAGATCACCCAACGCTTTCATCCGTCCGGCTTCATCCAGGGACCGGTAGTCGGGCAGATTGGGTGCGGTATCAAACAGCTCAGCCACAGCTTCGGTATGACGCCCGGATTCCTGGCGGATATCCAGCCGGGTCAGAGAGAATCCGAAGGTCTTGACCTGGATCAGCAGATCCTTGATCTCGGCATCGGCCAGATTGCGGTCACCATGGCCGATCAGGGATTGGCGGATGACCTCCAGGTCGTCGATGAAGGCCAGCTCATCCTTGTAGCCGACCCCGAGGCCGGGGTCCGGATGACCGAGCAACAACTCATCCAACCGGGCCAGTCTTTGGTCCAAACGATGGCGCATGAGCATCAGTTTGCGGCGGTAGGGTTCGTCCTGATAGAGCCAGGGCCGATCATGGAACGTGGCATCGACCAGAGCGTCGTCCGCGGCAAGACTCTCGGCGAAAGCTTTGGAAGGCGTGATCAGGCTGTCCGAATGGGTCAGCAAATCGACCAGATCGCCCACCCGTTGACAGTATTCCGCCGTTACTTCGCGAGCCTGCAACCGTACGGCCGCCTGGGTGACGTCATGGGTCACGTTGGGATTGCCGTCCCGGTCGCCGCCAATCCAGGAACCGAACTGCAAAAAGGCCGGGATTTCCACATTCTGGGAGCCGCCCTCGTCGCCATAGACCGTATCGATGGCCATCTCCAGGTTCCGATAGACCTTGGGCACCATATCCAACAGCGTTTCGCGGAAATAGAACAATCCGGCGCGTACTTCGTCAATCACCCGGGGCTTGTGGGTGCGAACCTCGTCGGTCTTCCACAGGATCTGAATCTGATTGCGGATGGCGCGCATGATGACTTCGCGCTGATGCCCGGCCAGCAGCGGATTGTCCAGCGCGCGAGCCAGGTCCCGCAACCGCCCTTGCGCCTCCAGCAAAGTCCGCCGCTTGGCTTCGGTGGGATGGGAGGTGAACACCGGCTGATAGTTCAGTTGATTGAGCAGGTCTTGCAACTGATCCAGACGAACTCCTTCGTCGCGCAGTCCGCGCAGGGTTTGGTCAAAGGAGCCATACCAAAGGCGTTCGTTGCCGTCTGTCTGTTCCAAGCGGGACAGGTGGGACCATTCCTCCTCGGCAATATTGGCCAGCAGGAAATAGGTACTGAAGGCGCGTAGAACATGGGACAGGGTGTCGGGTTCCAACCCCTCGATCAGAGTCATCAACTCTCCGCGGGATGGTCCTTCCGTTCCCTGGCGCAGGGAGATGAATCCCTTGCGGAGGGCTTCCACGGTTTCCAGGATGATCGGTTCTTCCTGATCACGTAGAACGTCGCCAAGCAGGTTGCCGAACAGCCGCACCCGCTCTCTGAGGGTCTTATCATCGATTTTCGTGTTCATGCCCCAGGGAGTTAGACTGTATCAGCGGAGCCGTCCACACCCCTGCGGGTAGGGTCCGGACAGGGATCGATGACGTTTAGGGGTCACATCCCTTCCCGCCAATCCAGCCGGATGTCCCATTGATGGCGGAACTCGGGCCGCAACGGCTGAGTGGTTGCCGGATCAATATCCCGATAAACATTGGTCGCCGGAGCCAGATTGGGATCCCGTCCATGGATGAAGTCCTGATCCCACACGATGGTCCGATAGGCCTTGTTGAGCAATCGGGCCCGTTCCGGCGACGGGGTGATCAAGCTGGCCACATCGGCGTCACGCACCGCATTCTCCTTGACCTTTCCGTTTGCATCAAACCATCGGGCGGCAATTTCACCATTCTCGCGGAACTCACTGCCGCCACCGACCCGCTTGAAGTAGGTGAGGATTTCGCCCTCGGTCTCGCCCCGGCTCGGTCGATCCTTCAGACCCGCCAGATCCATATAGCCCCAGCCTTTGGCCCCGGCTACCTTGCGGGGAAAGGCAAAGGTCTGATCAATGGAGGTGCCGATGGTGGAATGGCAGCCCATGCAGAATCCGTGTTCCTCGTAGGTTTGCGGACGCAAGGCCCCGTCCTTGTCTTCGATGAAGCCCAGGACCTGCCAACCCATGGCGCTTTTCTCGTAGCCGGCGGAGGTCAACACCGGGCTCCAGCGCGGTAGCTGTTCGTCGAGCTTCTCCTGGACCTCGTTGCCGTAGATCGAAGCCAGTTTGGGCATCGACAGGAACCGCATCTTGCGCATATAGCGCAGTTCCTTCATGCGCGGTGGAATGACCACGCGGTTGCCTTCCAAACCCACATAGCGCACCGAATGCAGGAACTCGGTACCTTGGGGATAGAGCATGCGGGCAACGGGTTCCTTCTTGGCTGCCCCGACATAGTGGGACCGGGCCACGACCCGGTCGGTCATGCCCAGAACCCCATCACCATTCAGGTCCACGCCGACATGGGCCTCGTCGATGGGCGGCACGGAAACGCTGTTCCATTCCTGAAACGAGGCTTCCAATAGGCCCAGATTGGCGAAAGTGACATGGCGGGAGAATTTGCCGTCTTCGTCTAACCGAAAGGCTTTCGGCAGCCGGATCATGACATCGTCCGTGGCTCCGTTGCTGGGCCAAAAGGTCGATGGCAGCGGAATATAGTTAAAGGCCACCCAGCCGCTGCCATCGCGGGCCAAGCCGGTTTCATCAAAGGCTGCGCGGCCTTGGGCCAGGCCCTTCAGATCGGGAATCCAGCCTTTCCAGCCCAAGGCCCGAAGATTTCCCGCAAGGGCCGCGTAATTGTCCTGGCCCACATAGGTCATGATCTCGCCATCGGATTGCGCCGCGATGCCCGCGCTTCGGTCCTCGAACAGATTGGTCCAGTGATTATGGACCCCGACCTCGGAGAACGCGTACTCCCCTTGCAAGTTGCCATCGTCCATCTGGTTGGGACGCTTGTCGTGATAGGTCTGATGACAAACGTAGCAGGGGTTATGCCGCCCTTCGGTTTTGGTGTAGCACATGGGCGGAATCACCGCTTCGGCGTTGTGGACCTGAGCCCGGACCGGCCAGCCAAGGGCGGTTACCCATGCCACGATCCCGATCATCAACAGCCTTCCCATTGATCCGCTCTCCCTTTGCTCCGGAAATTGAAAGGGCGAAGAGGGACCCACATCAATGGGCCACCCTTCCCTTTTGGGTTTGGCCCGGCCACACGGACCGGGCAAGCAACCGTCCTTACGGGCTCTTCGGCGTGTAGATCCACAGCATGTTGTTCTCGTGGCTGCCGGTGTCCTCACCGATCAGCACGCGACCGTCGTTCAGAACCAGCAGATTATCCGGGTTGGAGATGCTGTCGGTCGGGCAGGCGTTCGGCTTGTTGGCCTTGTTATAGCCATGACCGGCCACCACCGGCACCATGCGGTGCACATTGAATCCCTTATCCAGGTTCATCTGGTAGACAACGCCACACTTGTTGGCATTGAGCTGCACATCGCCTTTGTCGTCGGACATGGTCTTACCGATGGCGGACATGGCCATATACATGTAGGGCACGGTGCCATTGGCGGCGCCAGCCTGGTTGATCATGACGCCTTCCATCTTGCGGAACTCGGCAGTGGCCCCCTTGGCCGCGGCAGCCTTGCGGGTTTCCAGGAACACGGCGCGATTGTCATCGGCCTTGCCCATGGCCCAGGCGTTGATTTCGGCGTCCGACAGGTAGCTGCTACTGCCTTGCTTGTAATGGATCGGGGTGATGCCGTCGTACTGACGAACCCAGCTTTCGATGGTGGCGTCGTCCCCATGACCCAGTTCGATCCAAGAAATATCGAACCCGGCCTTGGCCGGGTCCTTGGTACCCGCGTCCTGGGTAACCTTGGCGGCATAGAGAGTACCGGAAGAAAGATCACCGGCCTGGTCGGCGACAAACTTGAAGAACACCACGCCGGTGCCGTCGTCGCTCAGGTAGGCGGTTTTCCGGTCGGGCATGACCACAGCGTTCTCGTGGCTGTAACGGCCCATGGCAAAGCGCTTTTGCGGCACGACCTCACCCTTGGGGTCCTTTAACTCGACGATATAGCCGTAGTCGTAAGGGTTCGGGAAGTGGCCCAGGTAGTCGGCCAGCTTCAGCTGATCCTTGTGTCGCTTGTAGCCCGGATTGTTCCAATCGGCGGTGTTGTCGAAGTACAGTTCCTCGGAGGTCAGCGGGGTACCCCAGGGAGACAGGGACCCGAAGCAGTTGACCCATGTGCCGTTCACCGAGGAGAAGTCGACCATCATGTTGCCGTCCTTCTTGACCATCCACTTGCCGTCGGCCCCCTTGGCAATATGCATGCGGCTCGTGCCGCCCGGGCGGTCTTCCCAGTTGGTGAACAGGTAGCCCTCGGAGGAATCGGCTGTGGTCGGCACGAAAGCATTGAAATCCGGATCGTTGGATTCCTTGACCACGGTCTTGCCGTCAACAGCCAAGATAGCGCCCAAACCGGCGGGAAAGTGTTCCCTGAGTCCGCCTTCACTGCCGATGATTTGATAGGAGCCTAAGGAACTTAGGATCTTGCCCTTGGCGTCACCGGAAGGAACGCCATGTTCCTTGATCATCTTGGGCAGGGCGTTGAAGTCGGTGCCCGTGATGGCGCCAACAGCGGCCATGTTGTACGGCGCCGGGTTGCCGTCGCCCGGATGTTGAACGTTGAAAAAGAAATCACCGGCCTCGGTGATGTACATGCCGGTGATTTCGGCTTCCAATGGAACGGTGGCGACACGCACGATGTCACCGGCCTGAGCGGCGGCGGTCAAGGCCGTCGTGGCAAGCAGAGCGGCGCCGAGCCCCAAGGCGATGCGATTCATGAAAAGCTCTCCTGATCTGAGAAAATGAAAACAACGGACAACACCAAAACCCCGGTGTTCAGACGTCCAGGGGCGAACTCTAAGTGGCTTGTGCTGCATCTATGTTGCAGGTGTTTGGAATTATTGTGAATGATGACTTTTGGAAGGGTCGAATGGGCCCGTTCGCCTGAACGATCTTGCCATGGCGTTCCGGTGCCCCCCCATACTCCGAGAAAAATAATGCTTTTGTCCGGCAGCGGGACTCCCTACCTGCAAGGAGACCGGTGGTTGACCGGCCCCTTAACCGTTCACGAGGTGAAACATGTCGAAAATCCATTGTGCCTATGCTTCGGAAAAGATCCGCCGACAGTTCGGCGAGGCCTTGGCCAACGCCCGTGCCGAGGCGCCCCACGACCAAAAGGGCCGCATCGACGAAAAAGCGGTGTCGAAGAAAATGGCTCGGTGGTGGCAGGATCACGGCTACGCCTATCCCTGACCTAAATTCCAGCAGCCCCGGAGATTTTGCTTCGGGGCTGCTTTCCCCTCCTCCTGACTTCCGCTAGGCTCGCCCCGAATCTTTTGGGAGAGCCTTTTTTGATGCGCGACGCCC
Source organism: Magnetospira sp. QH-2 (assembly GCF_000968135.1). Classification (NCBI taxonomy): domain Bacteria; kingdom Pseudomonadati; phylum Pseudomonadota; class Alphaproteobacteria; order Rhodospirillales; family Thalassospiraceae; genus Magnetospira; species Magnetospira sp. QH-2. Next base: position 2,458,530 of record NZ_FO538765.1, read on the forward strand.
ACGCCACCCTTCGCCAGGTTTTCGGTTTCGACGGTTTTTTGCCCCATCAGGAACCGGTGATCCAAGCGGTGCTTGACGGCCGCAATGTGCTGGCGGTGCTGCCCACCGGCGCGGGCAAGTCGCTGACCTATCAGCTTCCCGCCGTCTGCCGGGGCGGGTTGACGGTGGTGATTTCGCCGCTGAAGGCCTTGATGCGCGATCAGGTGGCGCAGATGCAGGCCATCGGTGTTCGCGCGGCGGGCATCCATTCGGGCAATAGCCAGGAGGTCAACCGCGAGGCAGAGGCGGCGCTCTATCGCGGTGATCTCACGCTGCTTTACCTATCGCCGGAAAAAGCCACCAAGGATTTCATGGCCCGCCGTCTGGCCGAGGCGCGTCCGGGCCTGCTGGTGATCGACGAGGCCCATTGTATCTCCGAATGGGGGCACGATTTCCGACCGGAATATATGATGCTGGGCGATCTGCGGACTCAGTTGGGCAACATCCAATGCATCGCCCTGACCGCCACCGCCGATGCCGCCACCCGGGCCAGCATCGCCGAACGGCTGTTCGACGGCAACGCGGAGCAAATCGTCGCCAGTTTCGATCGGCCCAACCTGAAACTGGCCATGACGCCAAAGAACGACCCGACGCGGCAGATCACCCGTTTCGTCCAGGGCTTTCCCAGCCAGTCGGGGATCGTTTATTGCGGTCGCCGGGCGCGCACTGAGGAACTGGCCGAGGGCCTGCGCAAGGCCGGAATCGATGCCGAGGCCTATCACGCCGGGCTGGACGACGGCACCCGCAACGCCGCCCAGGACCGCTTCCAGACCGAGGACGGGGTGGTGATCGTCGCCACCAACGCCTTCGGCATGGGCATCGACAAGCCGGACGTGCGCTTCGTCGCCCATGCGGACCTGCCGTCGAGCATCGAGGCCTGGTACCAGGAAATCGGTCGCGCCGGGCGCGACGGCCTGCCCGCGGAGACCCTGACCCTTTATGGCTTGCAGGACATTTCCTTTCGCCGCCAGCAGATCAACGCGGGCGAGGCCCATGGCGACCATAAGCGGGTGGAAAACCAGAAACTGGACGCCATCGTCGGGCTTTGCGAGGCGCCCACCTGCCGCCGCCAGACCCTGCTGGCCTATTTCAACGAAACCTCGGCACCTTGCGGCCATTGCGACCTCTGCCTGGGCGATGCCCCGTTGGAAGAGGCCTCGGTGGAGGCGCAAAAAGTCCTATCGGCCATTTGGCGCAGCGGTCAACGCTATGGCGCCAAACACATCATCGACATCCTGCGCGGCACGGTCACAGACCGCATCATGGAACGCGGTCACGACCAACTGAGAACTTTCGGGGTCGGCGCCGATCTGTCGGTGCAGGCCTGGACCACGCTCATCTTGCAAATGGCGGCGGCTCATCTGATCGCCCCGGATATCGCCAACTACGGCGTGCTGCGCATTCTCGAACGCGGTGATGACGTCATGCGCGGACGCGAACCTTTCCACCGCCGCAAGCCGACCCTGGTGGCCGGAAAAGGCAAAAAGCCCAAGGCCCCGCCGCCGGAACTGGCCGATCTGGATCAGGACCTTTACGAAAACCTGCGCAAACTACGCACCGCCCTGGCCAAGGAAGGCGATGTACCGGCTTATGTGGTTTTCCCTGACCGTACCTTGCAGGAAATGGCCGCCCGCCAGCCCCTGACCCTCGGCCAGATGGGCGAATTGCATGGCATCGGCGAGAAGAAACTGGAGCGCTACGGATCGGCGTTTTTGGACGTCATCAGCGAGTGGGTGGAGAGCACCGTATGACAGGTTTTGACACGCCGCGGCTCCGAGTCGAAAGCTGGTCGACCCTGGTGTCCGAAGCGGCCTCGAGAGCCCTGTTCGTCGAGGAGCTCACCCCCCTCCTGACAAGCAAAGTGCTACGCCACCTGCCTCCATCGGCTCAGCTGGCGCAGACCCGCGACGCCGTGAATCAATGGATCGCCGACCGGGACGATGAGGTCCAAATGTCCACGGTCCGGCAGCGCGGTTCCCAAAAGCTGCTTGGCTTGCTGTTCCTCGCTCCCATGACGGAAGACGACGAAAGCAACACTCTTCGCATCGGATATCTGTTCGCCGAAAACGCCTGGGGCAATGGCTATGCGTCGGAACTGGTTGCCGGGTTGGTGGCCTGGCTCAAACCCCAAGGCCGTCCAACGAAGCTCATCGGCGGTGTGGCCCAGGAAAACAAGGCCTCGACCCGGGTGCTGGAGAAAGCCGGGTTCGAAAAGACGGGCGTGCATGCGGGAAGCGGGGAATTTATTTTTGTGGCATGGATATGAGGGAAGATATGTCGCTGATCAAAAAACTGGGTTTTCTTGCATTGTTGGTGCTTGTTCCTGATGGCATTGCCCAAGGCACGGAACAGCCGGACGAGCCGAAATTCGGAGCCTTTAAAGGGGGCCTTGCGCCGGGGCGCCTACCAATCAAAGAATTTCCGCTTCTTGAGGCGACCATCAAGCAGCTTCAAGCAAGCCTCAAAGAAGGCGATGAGGCATTTGTTCGACGCCATGTTCATGAGGACTTCAGCTTTATTCTTGACCCGGATCCAGGTGGAATCGGTGGCTCAGGGATGGACTTCTTCAATATGGTGTTTCAGGTTCTTACACCGACAGCCGAAGAAGCCAAAGAGCTGACCCCCGAGCGACACGCGGAAGTTCTTCGGGAACTGGAGTCAAGCCGAGATGGCCTTTCAGCCTCCATCAACATGGCTCATGTTCGCGTCAATGTAGACGGCGATGGAATGGGTTTGGCTTGTGACGGTGACAATCTTTTGACCTTGGAGGAATTTGAACAAGAGGGCGAGATTTTAAAAGGTTCCACCTGGTTGAGTGAATTCGAGAATGTCCGGGTACGCGCCACTCCCGGTATCGCGGCACCGGTTGTTGGCAACCTAGCAGGATTCAACGATTTAGCAGTGCAAGGTGACACGATTGAGGCCGACCCCGATCCCACTTCGCCCTATCGCTGGATCAAGGTGTTGTACTCTCCCCGCCTGCAAGAAAGCTATGTGGACGAGGATTGGGGAGATGGGCAAGACATCACCGGCTACATCGCACTACGCTATTTGGGAAGCCGCACAAATTATCCACTCTGTTTCGGTTGGGACGAGACCGAAAAAATCTGGAAACTGCGCTCGTATACGATCAAGGGAGAAGGTCATTGATCTGTTGGGGGTCGCGGTGACCGCGGCCTCTCCTTATGCACTCGGCCGGTCCGCATTTGTCATACGGGCCTGCACGGCGGCGATGAGGTAGTCTTCCACGTCATGCAGACGCCCTTCGGTGAGCAGGGCTGCCGGGCGGCCACCCAGATTGCCGTTGTCCTCGTCGAGCCAGGCGCGGCGTTGATCGGGAGACTGGGTAAAACCGACCAGGGCCCGATGAATGCTGACCACGGATTTCAGTTTATCCATCACCGAGGCCTTCATGGTGGCGGGCAAATCCTGGCGCCATTGAGCCAGTTCGGTGGCACCGAGGCCGGTGATGCGGATTTGGTCTTCCTCGGACAGGCCCAGGTCGTCCACGGCCTGATGGAAATAGATCACGAACTGTTGCAGACCGACGCGCTGCCATAGGGCCTTGCGCTCTTCTTCCACCAAGCATTCATAAAGCGGGGAGTTGGCGCGCAGCAGGCCGCCGTCGGGCGTATTGGCGAGGATTTGCGGTGCCATGACTTCGAGATCCGCATCGAGCAAAATTGCCCATCGATCCCAGGTTTCCGCCAGACCCTGCTTGCGGGAACGCAGCCCTTTGAGCTCTTCCCGCGCCCGCGCCAGCAGGTTGGGAGAGGTGACGATCTGGTGGAGCAGGACTTTGTGAAAATGCAAAGCCTGCGCTTCGGGGAACATGAAATCGGCCATGGCGCCAAATGTGGGGGGCGAGACCGGAATTGCAACCAAAAAATAAAAAACGCCCGGTGAGAGTTCCACTTGGGAACTTCACCGGGCGCAGTCTGGAACCTAAACGTGGAAGGATGAGGTCGTTCAGGCGCCGAAAGGCTTGGACAGGCTGGCAACGGTCACGTTGGCGCGCTCGGCCAGAGGCAGCATGGCCTCTTCGGTGAGCTTGACGGACTTTTCGGTCAGCTTGCGGGATTCGGTAACGAAGCTCTCGTAGCCGCCGCGCACCAGGCTGACCTGAAGATCGGACAGGGCCTTGATGTCTTTGCAGGCGAACAGAGCCTTGGTGTTCACCAGGCTGTCCTCCATGGAGGTCTGGGCGAGCTTCAGGGCTTCCTGAGTCAGGTCCTGGTAGCCCTTGACGAAGATGTTGGCGGACTGAATGAAGGCTTCCATGTTGGCCCGGCCGACGGTCATCATGTCCTCGTAACCCTTGGCGGCATCGCCCTGGAACTTGGTGGCGTTGTCGACGGTTTCCTTGGTCATGGCCACGGCCTTTTCGACCGACTTGGTGGCAACGTCGGCACCGGCCTGGACAACGGCTTCAACGGTTTCCTTGCTGGCGGCGACAGCTTCTTCGACTTGATTGGCAGGGGTCGGGGTGGCAACAGGGGCTTTCTTGGCAGCGGCGGGCATGGGTCTCTCCATCTCGATTTAGGGTCGGTCGCACAGGCGACGGAACAGTGAATTAAGCTATGTTGCAACGCAACATTCACCACCATATTTAGGGTTGGAGAAACCCGATGTCAATGATTTTTTGTGCGGTGCACAATTAAATTCATCAATCCATTAATACATTAATGTTAAACACTTTTTTCCATATACACCGCCACATCCCCCCCCGGGATCATCGCAATTGGAGGTGATTTACTGGCCGCCGCCCAGGGTCCATAGTCCGTTGCGCCCGATGCGGATATTGAATCGGGATTCAATATCCACGCCTTGCATACGCTCGGTGGCTTCGGACACCGCCGGATGGGGCTCGCTCACTTTGACATCGGTGAAATCCCAGCCGAATAAAAGATCATCGAAGGTCATGGAATCAAAGCGTTTCGAAGGCCAGAGATAGGCATTGAAGCGATAGGTACCGTTGCGACAGGCGCCCACGATCCAATAGAAGCGCTCGGAACTCATTTCCAGGCCTTCGGGGGCGGATGAGGGATCCCAGGCGGCCCGCAATCGGGTTATATCCTCTGGGCGGAGATTGACCAAGGCACTTTGCCCCTTCCAGGGGGCGATCAGGTCCAAGCCTTTTTCCACACTGATCCGGGCCACTTCCGCCGGACCGAAAACATGGATGGACAATTTACCCCCGCCATCGGGTTGCACAGCCAAATCATAGGTGCGGACCTGGTTGGCATAATCGCCGTTATAGACAAATCGATAGACTTCCGGGCCACCGGCCGCACAGGCCTCGCGCAGATCGTCGCCATTCAAGTATCCGAACCAATTGAATTTGCGAGACAAGGGGTTATCCAGGTTAGCCGCACCGCATCCGGCGACGAAGAGTCCAAATAATAACGATGCGGTTAGCCTCACAAAAAGTCCCATGGCTCGATCTTTCCAGTTCGGTTAACGGTTTCTTCAATGGGTCGGCGCCTACAATGACATAGGCTCGACCGGGAAAACAGCCTGGGGTTCCAACCGGCTTTTCATTGGACTCCCTTCTGTGCCTTCCATAGACTTCAACAGGTCGGGCCGTCTATTCACCGGTTGCGCAATCAGCATGATGGGACGGCATTTGATGATGGGAGCAAGCAAGCGCGTGATAGGCCGCTGGATCTCGATGACGGGACTGATGGTCCTGGTGGCGGCACTGTTCGTGTCCTCCCCGGCAGCCGCCAAGTACGCCTCTTTCGTCATGGAAGCCGATAGCGGCCGGGTGCTGCACTCGACCAATGCCGACACCCGCAACTATCCGGCATCGCTGACCAAGCTGATGACGCTCTATATCCTGTTCGAGCGCCTGGAACAGAATAAACTGAACCTATCGAGCCGCTTCACCGTGACTCATCGGGCATCACGCCAACCGGCATCGAAGCTCTGGCTGAAGCCCAAGGACACCTTGACGGTGGATCAGGTGATCCGCGCCCTGGTGGTCAAATCGGCCAACGATGTGGCTTCCACCGTCGCTGACAATATCTCGGGCAGCGAAAAAGCTTTTGCCCGGTTGATGACCAGCACCGCCCATCGCATCGGCATGCGGCGCACCAATTTCCGCAACTCATCGGGGCTGCCCCACCGGGCGCAGATGAGCACCGCTCGCGACATGGCCACCCTGGCCCGTCGGATCATGGTCGACTTTCCGCAGTTCTATCACTATTTCCGGCTGAAGCGCTTCACCTACCTGGGCAAGACCTATCGAACCCACAATAACCTGTTGAAATCCTATGACGGCATGGATGGCATGAAGACCGGCTATATCCGCGCCTCGGGCTTTAATCTGGTGACTTCGGCGGTGCGCGGCAACAAGCGGTTGATCGGTGTTGTTTTTGGCGGACGGACATCGAAGGCCCGCGACAAGCATATGGCCAGTCTGCTGGACAAAAGCTTTGACCGCCTTGGCATCGGCAAGCGCCAAGTGGCCAAGGCACAACCCAAGTCTCGGGCAAAATCCCGCACCAAACGGGCGCCATCCATCAAGACCCGTAGCCAGTGGGGCATTCAGGTCGGTGCCTATGCCAAGCACGAACCGGCCCGCAAGGTCGCCGCCAAGGCGGTCAAGAAGGCTCCGTCCCTGCTTTCCAAGGGTCGCATCACCGTCGTTCCGCTGCGTAAAAGAAGTGGCAAAGTGCTCTATCGCGCCCGCATTGTCGGCTTAGACAAGCGCACCGCCTATGCGGCCTGTCGAACCTTGAAGAGGGGCAAGATGGATTGCATGGAATTGAAGGTCAAAACAGGCGTTCAGGTGGCCGAGGCGCCTTAACCCGCCTCCCTTGCGGACACAATTCGCCATTCACCGCCATTTGAGGGAAAAGGATCGATGCGACGGGGTATAGGTACGACCTTCCTTTTGATCGTCTTTCTCGTCGGCCTGTCACCGGCCCCAGCCAAATCAGAAAATGACGATCTGGAAGCGGCGGTCGATCTTTCACCGGATGTGGAAAACGGCCAGGCGCTCTATGACCTTTGCGCCCCCTGCCATGGCGCGGATGCCCAGGGCTCCAAAAGCGGTCTGATTCCCCAATTGGCGGGACAGCATCGGCGTGTCCTCATTCATCAACTGGAAGAATTCCGAACCCGCATCCGCCCCTCCGAGGACATGGAAGGCATCACCAACCGGGGGGCCATCGGCGGCCCTCAGGACGTGGCGGATCTGGTGGGCTATATCGAGACCTTGCCCCTATCCAAAAAACCGCGTCTTGGCCCGGGATTCGACCTTGCTTGGGGGCGCGCGCTGTACCAGATGCACTGCGAGACCTGCCACGGTGAGACCGGAGACGGCAATGCGGACCAGGGCATCCCCCGCATCCACGGCCAGCACTATCCCTACCTGATCAAGCAGCTGTTGGCCTTCCGCGATCGGGTCCGAACCACGCCAACGCTCAAGATGGTCATCCGCATCAAGGCCTTGAGTGAAGAAGAACTATCGACCATTGCCGACTACATCGCGCGCCTGGAGTAGCGTTTTTCCATCTTGAGATATCGAGCCTCACGGCGAATAGGCCACGATGCTGGTGAAGCGCGGACGGAATACCGCCGAGTTGTATAGCTGTACGTTCCCCACCACTCCCTCTACCAAATGACCGCCCATGAACATGGGGGCATAGTCGTAAAAGACTTCCGCCGCGATAAAGCTTTCGCCCTCCGCGACGAAGAACCCGGCAGGCAGGGTGGCCGTGCCCCCGGCCACGCCGAACTGGCTGCCGCCGGTACCGCCGCCATAGGTTCTTTGCCAGGCCACCACCGCGCCACTGCCCGACCCGACCACCGACGAAACGATCATCTGCCCTTCCGCGTTGACGTCGAAGGGTTCCATGACGAAATCCCCGGCGACGAACAGATTGTCCACCTCCGCCCCGGTCAGCACCTCGGCCTGAGAAACCAGATCGGCCACGGTCATGGTGGCGCGTTCGATTTTCTGATTGAGCAGAATATAGCGGGTGATCTCGACCCCCGACAGAATCAGCCCCAGCAGCACCGGAACGGCAAAAGCCACTTCCAACGCCAGCACACCCCGTACATCACGGGCAAAGCGTTTCAACAGGCCATTCATGCCCCGCCTCCGCCGCTGGTGTCCCAGGGTTCGTTGCGCACCACGATGCTCGAGCCCAGCTCAATGTTGCCCGCGTCGCCGATAAAGGTGGTGGCCAGGGGTGTCCAGACCTGCCAGGGATAGGTGATCCGGTAAACCACGATGTCGCCCGAGCCTCCGGCACCGGAAGAGCCCACGTCATCATCCCAGGAACCGTTGCCATTCTCGTCGTTGTAGGTTTCACCCGCGTCGTAGGTGCCATTGCCGTTGCCATCGACAAAGCCTTCGGCCCGCCCGATATCCGAGAACCCCGGATAAACCATCACCTCCACTTCGGCCTGAGCCATATCCACCAGATTCAAGGTCCGCTGATCAATGATCGCCATGATACGGTCGAGCCGGGTTCCCGTGGTCGGGTCCTGCCCGGTGATGCCGTATCGTGCCGCCTCGCGCAGACCGCTTTCCATCAAAGTGCTGGCCAGCATGATGACCCCGAATTCAATGGCACCGACGGCCATGGTGAACAAAATGGGCGCCGCCAAAGCAAATTCCACGGCGGAAGACCCCATGCGGCATCTTCGAAATCGACCAAGGATAGAGGTCATATCTGACACGCCTTACTTACCGAAAATAATATAGGTCCTCACATGTAATATTAATTGATAGAGAAGGGTTTCTATAATTAAATATATCGAGATAAATTTACTTAAAATGCCGCCGATCTTGTCGTTGTCGTCCTTTTAGCTTATGTAATAAAGGAACTGACAAAGGAATCGAGCCATGCGTCTGGTGCGATATGGCCCCCCGGGGGCCGAAAGGCCGGGAATGCTGGATGAGGCGGGCAAACTGCGCGACCTCACCGCTCATGTAAGCGACATCGCCGGAGAGGTGCTCTGCCCCAAGGGTCTGGAACGCTTGGCCACGGTCAAACCCAAAACCTTGCCGGAAGTCAAAGGCGCGCGGCGTCTGGGACCGCCGGTGGGGGCCGTCGGAAAGATTCTCGGCATCGGCCTGAATTATGCCGACCATGCGGCGGAAGCCGGACTGCCGGTGCCGGACTCACCCGTGGTGTTTTACAAATCACCCACCGCGCTGAACGGCCCAAATGATCCCCTGATCCGTCCGACCGGATCGGAAAAGATGGACTGGGAAGTGGAACTGGCCGTCATCATTGGCTCCGAGGCGTCCTATGTCTCCGAAGCCAAGGCCTTGTCCCATGTGGCGGGCTATGCGGCGGGCAACGATGTGTCCGAGCGCGCCTTCCAGATGGCCGCCGGTGGCCAATGGAGCAAGGGCAAGGGCTGCGATACCTTCGCCCCGCTGGGTCCCTGGCTGCTCACCGCTGACCAAGTTGACGATCCTCAGAACCTGGACCTTTGGCTGGATGTCAACGGCGGGCGCATGCAAACCGGCAATACCGGAACCATGATCTTCAGCGTCGCGGAGATAATCGCCGATCTCAGCCGTCACATGACCTTGCTGCCGGGGGATGTGATCTATACCGGCACCCCGCCGGGCGTGGGCATGGGCCGCACTCCCCGGGTATTCCTACAGCCGGGCGATGAAGTTCGGCTGGGCGTCACGGGCCTGGGAGAACAATGTTCGAAGGTAATTGAAAGACCTTAGGAGCTACCGGCCCGCCTCGTCCTTCGATAAGCTCAGAATGAGGCTAACATGGTGAAAATTCAAAGGGCTTCATGCTGAGCCTGTCGAAGCATGTGTCGTTACACGCGCGAAATCAGACTTTTTCAGCAGGCTGCGAAAGGTTTTGGATCACGTCGTGCTTGATCGGATTCGATCAAACATGAAAAACGTGATCGATTCCAATAAGATCGCGCGTGTCTAGCGGGTTCGATTGGACCCGATACGCACTAGATCACGTCGGGTTTGATCGGATTCGGTCAAGCCCGAAAAACGTGATCGATTCCAATAGGGTCGCGCGTGTCTTGCGGGTCCGATTGGACCCGACACGCACTAGGCCGCGCGACCGACCCAGCCGTCGTAATCCAATTGATCCAACAGCGTGAACAGACGGTCGAAAGCCGGGATTTCGTTGGCAGCGCCCTGCACGGCCATGCCCGCCACATGGATATGGCGGATGCGCTTCAGGTGCCTGCGCAGGACATCTTCCGGCTGCTCGGCCATGCGCAAGGCATGATACAGGTCATATTGCAAATATAGGCAGTGCGACTGCACGCTTTCCAACGCCTCCAGGGCATAGGAGGTCGAGGACAACAGGTATCCGGGCACGTCGCGATTGTTGATGGGTTCCAGCATGATTTCGACCCCGGTGCCCTGCACTTGGCTGGCCGTCCAGCTCAGATTATCCAGATAGGTCCACCAATAGCGCTCGCGGGATTCGCCTTCGGGCACCCGGCCGGCCAGCAGATGAATCCGATTGCAGCCAATTTCGGCGGCATAGTCCAACGCCATATGGATGCCGTCGCGGAATTCCGCCCGGCGATCGGGCAGCGCGGCCAGCCCTCGTTCACCATGCTTCCAAACCCCGGCGGGGGAATTGATCAAAACCTGGGTCAAGCCATTGGCTTCCAGGCGTTCCCGCAGGTCGGAGATATTCCAGGCATAGGGGAACAAACTCTCCACGGCCCAAAAACCGGCCTCGGCGGCGGCATCGAAGCGATCCAAAAAGGGTCGATCGGAAAACATCCTGGAAATGTTGGCCGCGAATCGAGGCATGGGATATCTCCATAAACAGGGTTTGTTCAGCCTTGTGTATCCGCTATGAAACACCAAATTTAACTTCCTGGCTGTGATGGCGGTCTCACCTCATGTTGATTGTACAGATTTCCGATCTACACTTGCGTACCGACGGCGTGCCGATCAAGGACCTGGTCAACGCCGAAGCGGCCCTGGCCGCCTGCGTGGATCATATCCAGCACCTGACCCCGACACCGGACATCGTCCTGGTCACCGGCGATCTGGTACAAAAAGACGCACCGGAGCTGAACTACCGTGAAGTGCATGCCATCCTCGACGCCCTGCCCTGCCCCTGGGTGGCCATTCCGGGCAATCACGACGAACGGGCCCCCATGCGCGAAATCCTCGCCCCGGGCGGCCATGTGCCCGCCGAGGGTAAATTTCTGCATCAGGTCATCGAGAATCATCCCCTGCGCCTCATCGGCCTGGACACCAAGCTCGATACCGACAATCAGGGCCAGCTCTGCGCCGAGCGGCTGGATTGGTTGCAGGCCCGCCTGGAAGAACAGCCCGACCGACCGACGCTGATCTTCATGCATCACCCGCCTTTTGCCACCGGGGTGGAATTCCTCGACGGCCATTTTCACAAGTTCGAAGGCGCCACCGCGTTGAAAACCCTACTCGAGGACTATGGCAACATCGCCGGCGTGATCTGTGGTCATGTGCATCGGCAGGTGCAGACCTGCTTTGCCGGGACCCTGGCCACCGTGGCCCCGGGCGTGCAGTTCCAGATGAGCCTCGATTTCTCTCCTGGCGCGCCGTCGAGCCTGGTCCTCGAACCCTCTTCCGTGGCCCTTTATCACTGGTCGGAGGACACGGGCCTGGTGGCTCACCTCAGCCCCATCGGCGACTTTGGGCCGAGATATCCCATTGATACCCGGGCGCGGGGGATTATGCTGACGTTGGGGATGTGAGCAGAGCGCTGCACACGGGAATCCCAAGGGGATTCCCAAGCGAAATTCCCAAGACATCCTCCATGTAACCCGCACAATACCGGATAGATATCAATGCCTTTTGCATTTAATATGACCCATGCTGATGGCCTCCGGTGAGTCGAACCGCCAGGAAAGGTGCCGAAAGCGATGCAGCGCATCGGTGAGGGAGCTTGACGCCGCGGGCGGCCACCGGAGGCCACTGGAGACCACCCTGCGGGCCGATCCTTTTGCCTAGATCACGTCGTGTTTGATCGGATTCGATCAAACACGAAAAACGTGATCGATTCCAATATGGTCGCGCGTGTCTAGCGGGTCCGATTGGACCCGACACGCGCTAAGGGGGGCGTCGCGACCCTTGACCGTAGCCCCGCTACGCCCTGCGCGCCACTCCTGCCCCTGCGGCAAAATGATTCGGTCAGAATGGGTCATATGAAACGCGAAAGACTTTAGATCCATGGGACATGGCGTAAGGGGACAAAGCCTTGCCAATGAACAAAGGCGCGCCTAAGTATATGAAAGCAAATATGGGATTGAGAGCATGGGACGATACGAAGGCATCATCATCAACAAAGATGTTCGCAATGCCGTTCAGAACGATGAAAAGCATCCGCTGGACGACAAGTGGGCCGATCGTCATTACGTCGAGTTGAATGCCCTCTCCGAGGAAGAAGCCTGGAGACGTTTTCGGAAAAAATTTCCGGCGGACCAGGGCTTCGTCATTGAGGCCGTCGAAGAGATTTTGTCCTAACAGCCCCGCCTGCAATGGAGGGGTCAGGATACCGAAGTGCGCAGCCTTTTCCGGGTCATCCACAGCCAGACCACCGCAGCGAAGGCAATTAGAATGGGCAGAGAGGCCGCTGCGTTAACAGCCTCCCAACCGATCAAATTCTGCAAGGCTCCCGACGAAAAGCTGGCCAGGGCAACCATGGTGAACACGGTGAAATCATTGGCTGATTGAACCTTGGCTCGTTCTTCGGGTTCATAGGTGCCCGTCAGCAAGGTGGTGCCACCGATGAACATGAAGTTCCAGCCAATCCCCAGCGCCACCAAGGCCACCCAGAAATTCAGCAGCTCGATGCCCATCAGATTCATCCCCATGCAGACGCCGTTGAGCAACGTACCGGTTAGAATGATCTTCAACACGCCGAATTTGCGGATCAGCGCGCCCGTGAAAAAGCTCGGGGCGAACATGCCCAACACATGCCACTGAATGACAAAAGCCGCGTCCTCGAAGGCAAAACCGCAGGCCACCATGGCCAAGGGCGTGGCGGTCATCACCAGGCTCATCACCCCATAGCCCAAGGTCGAGGACAGCACGGCGACGATAAATTCTGGCTGCTTGGCGATCTCTTTCAACGGGCGCCCGCCCCCAGCCTTCTTATCCACATGAGGCGTTGGCACCCGGACGAACTGCAGCACCAAAATGGTCACCACCGCCAAGCAGGCGAAGGCCAGATAGCTTCCGGCAAACAGGACCGGCGCGAGGAGTTCCAAAGACTCCTTGGCCAATTGGGGCCCGGCCACCGCCGCCACCACGCCCCCGGCCATCACATAGGAAATGGCCCGGGGCCGGAACTTGGCATCCACGGACTCGGCGGCCGCGAAACGGTAATAGGCCCAAAAGGAATTATGGATTCCGATCAGCAGACTTCCGGCCGTGAACAGCCAAAAATCGCCCATGTAAATGGCCGCGGCGGAACACAATGCCCCGCAAATACCAATTCCCTGGCCGATGGAAAAGCCGACCCTGCGCCCCACACGGGCCATGAACAAATTGGCGGGAATGGTCGCCAGCATGGTGCCAACGAACTGAAAGGCAAAGGGCATGGTGGCCAGATCCGGCGTCGGCGCCAGCATCTTGCCGGCCAAAGCCGACACGGTGACAACCAGCGACGCCCCGGTCATGGCAAGGGCCTGGGCAGCGGCGAGAAAATACACCATGGCGTGGCCGCTGGGTTCGGCTTGGGCGGTCATTCTCCGGCAACCTTGAGCAGGTCGTCGTAAAGATCGAGACAGGAGTCGGCCATCTGATGCCCGGCTTCGGAAAACTGGTCCAGAAAAACACCAAGAGCGGCTCGGCGAGCGGCGGCGTCATCGATACGGCTGCCGACAAAAGACCCGGCCCGCAGGGCATTGAACAATGATTTTCCCGCCAATTCCTGGAACCCCACCAAATCCTCTCGTTCTATCAGGGCCTTCAAAGGACGGGATACTTCGGTAAAGGTCGTCGCCTCCTCTTTCATCCGAGTGGCCAGTTCATGGATCAGGGGGGGGAAAGCCGAGGCCCCCTTGCGCAAACGGTTTAGGGTTGCCGCATCAACCAGCTGCCCAGCAGGGCAAATTCGCAATCTATTGGCCAGTGAGGCAAGCACCGCCGCCTTGGGCTTCTCGGGTTCAGGTATCTTGATCGACCCGGCGGCCCGAGGCTGGCAGCCGGGAATGAGGGCGCCGCGACTGCAATTGTAGGCGCGCGCACCGCCATGGCCACCGATGGCAATCTGGAAACTGAGCCTCGACATGTCGAGGATCAACGAGGTTTCCATGGTGCCGCCGAAATTGCCCGGCACCTGCCGGTCGAAGCCATCTTCGATGAAATCGAGACTCTCGCCGGGTATATAATTGTCATAATCGTCTTCCAGATAGATGGCATCCTTGGAATGGTGGGCGCCGGTGGGATGGCGGCCGCAATCGACGCCGAACAAATAGAGTTCCTGGAACCCCAGTGTCAGGGCCACGTCGCAAGCGGCATTGGTGACCAACGGTCCCCCCGCCGCCAGCGGCTCGATTCCGTTGTTCAGCAATCGACTGCAACTCAGATTGGGGCGGAAGAAAAACCACGTCTCGGCGAAGGCTGCCACTGCTTGCGGAGCCACACTGCTCGATGCGATGAATCGGATACCATCCAAGCCATATTCCCGGTTCCATTTGACCAGGTTTTTAACCAGTGGCGTGGTGTTCTCCGTTTCCAAGTGAAAGTCGGGGCGGATGCCGTTCTTCAACAAAATACCCAGGGATGTGCCGCAGGAAAAAACCACCGCCCGCGACGCCAGGGCCTTTAAAGCCTCCATATCCTGATCCAAGGACGGCCCAGACCCGACCAGAAGAACAGGCATGGATTGCCCAACACCGGGTCGGGGCGTGATGAGTTTCACCTCGCGATCCAGGAAATTGAGCGCGGTGTGCTTCATCATCAACAGTTCGTCTTCGAAGAAACCGATGCTGACCTGGGCGACCTTCATGCGATCGTCAAAGATCTCCCGGGCCTTTTGAATCTGCCAAGAGGAATAATGATGATAAATGTATGACCCTTCTAGAAAGGTCCGCCCTTCGGCACCGACCAACCCCAGCATGCGCGCCGCGCCCTGTTCGGGGTCCGGGGTGCATATCAGGTGCAGATGCCGCCCGGCGGATTCGGCTTTCTCCCACAAAGCCGCCCAATCGATCCGATACATGGAATGCAGCACGAACAGCGGCATGGGTTCGAAGATCACCAGGTTGGTACAAGACGTGCGTTCGATTAAGACATCCACATGCAGCCCCAGGCCGAGCCCGAAGACAAAACCATAGCCCACGTCCACCAGCGGCAACGGGGCCATGCGGGCAGGGGCCACGGTCTCATTGACGAACCCGGTATAGGCGCGCATGGGTTCACGGAACACCCGGCTGAGGTTCAACTCCTTTGCCGTCCCCACCCGCAACCGCTCGGGATCGTCCAAATAGGCCGACCATTGCCTTTCCGTATCCGCCGTCGCCCCACCGGCATAGAACAAGGCGTCGCCCAGCCGAATGTTATCGGGCTCTTCCAGGCCGGGGACCAAGGCAGCGGCCATGGGGTCCAGACCTTTCAGCAAGGCCCAGAGATCGGCGAAACGCTGTTCGAAAACCTGCACATTGCGCTCGAACAAGGGGGTGCGAGGAATAGGCATGGGGAGCATGGCTCGACAAAATGGAATCAACGGTCCGGCCAGCATAGGCCGCTACGGGACGGATCGCTAGCCGCAAGGCTTCTCACCCGGGCGCGGGGCCGCTATGCTGTCCGATGATCAAGGAGAGGATGATCCGTGCGCTTTACCGATGCCATTGTCGTGGAATGGGGCACCCGCGCCGGAACCATTGATTTTCTCAAGGACGGCTTGTTCTGGGGCCTGGAACGCAACGGATTCGCCGCCCACCGGGTCTCCATTGAGGGCAATGATGCCCCGGCTCTGATCCGGGCCGTGGACGACATCTGGAAAGCCGTGGAAGCAGGCGGCGGGGCTCCTTTTGTCATCGACACCCAGGCTCGATCCCCCTTCAAGACCCGGCCCCGCTTCTCTTTTATTCTCGATCACCCCCTGGACCACCCCAACCTGCGGGAAGTGGGCACCGGTACAGTATTGGGCCTATGTGACGCCTCGCATCTGGCGCTGACCGGCTATACGGATGGCCAGACGGTGTTCTTTCCCCATGCGGGCCTTGCCGCCGATCCGGATCCCCTGCCCTTCGAAGACCGGCCCATCGATCTGCTGTTCGCCGGAGGCCTTGGCATGGCGCCCCATGGCGCTTCCTGGGCCGCCCGTCTGGCCGCTCTGACGCCGCAATTCAGATGGATCGTCGAGGCGGCCTGTGCCGATGTGGTCGCCCATATTACCGATCCCTACTTGGCCCTGGTTACCGCCTGCGCGGCACGGGGAGTCGAGGCCGCAGAATTGGATTGGGAGCGGCTATGTGATCTGGTGACACTGATCGGCATCCTTTCCCAAGGCACATGGCGCTCGATGCTGCTTGAGGAACTGAAGCATCTGAACCTGGTAATCGCCGGACCGGTGGCGCCGGACTTTTTCATCGGCGATGGCGGCAGCGTCCGTTTCCTCGGCACGCAAAGCTACAACGAAATCCAAACCCTGATGCGGCAGACCAAAGTGGTGCTCAACATCACGCCAAAGTTCAAGGCCGGGTCCCACGAACGGATCTGGTCGGCCATGGCCGCCGGGGCGGTGGTCTGCACAAACCCCAGCCACTATATGGCCCGGGATTTCATCCAGGGCGAAAGCCTGTTGTTCCAAAGCTCGCCAGAAGAAACCCGGGAGACGCTCGCCCAGGCCCTTGCCAGACCGGCAAGACTTCAGGCCATGGCCGCCACCGCCGCGCCAATCTATGCCGCAAACCATACCTTCGAGGCACGGGTGCGGGATCATCTGGTGCCGCTGTTTGGCGGCTGAGAGTTCACGGCTGATTCATCGCCACGCGCAGTCCCTCATCCAGCTTGTCCAGGAAC
Organism: Magnetospira sp. QH-2; assembly: GCF_000968135.1. Taxonomy (NCBI): domain Bacteria; kingdom Pseudomonadati; phylum Pseudomonadota; class Alphaproteobacteria; order Rhodospirillales; family Thalassospiraceae; genus Magnetospira; species Magnetospira sp. QH-2. The sequence continues at coordinate 2,475,559 of NZ_FO538765.1, forward strand.
TGCTGGGTGGTCATCCAATGCTGCTCCGGGCCGATGAGCAGGGCGAGGTCCTTGGTCATGAATCCGGATTCCACCGCATCAATACAAACTCTTTCGAGGGTTTCTGCAAATGTGACGACTTCGGGCGTGTCGTCGAATGTGCCCCGGTAATAGAGCGCCCGGGTCCAGGCAAAGATCGAGGCAATCGGATTGGTAGAGGTTTCCTTGCCCTCCTGGTGCTGGCGGTAATGTCGGACCACCGTGCCATGAGCCGCCTCGGCCTCGATCACCTGGCCGTCCGGGGTCATCAAAACCGACGTCATCAGGCCTAACGAGCCAAAACCTTGCGCCACGGTATCGGACTGTACGTCGCCATCATAGTTTTTGCACGCCCAGACAAATCCGCCTTCCCACTTCATGGCACAGGCCACCATGTCATCAATCAGGCGATGCTCGTACCAAATCCCGGCCGCCTTGAATTGATCAGCGAATTCGGTCTCGAAGATCTCCTGGAACAGATCCTTGAACCGCCCGTCATAGGCTTTCATGATGGTGTTCTTGGTGGACAGGTACACTGGCCAGCCGATATTCAGGCCGTAATTCATGCAGGCCCGGGCGAAGCCTCGGATGGACTCGTCCAGGTTATACATGGACACCGCCACACCGGCGCCAGGATAGTCGTAGACCACATGCTCGATGGGGTCTCCACCGTCGGCGGGCACGAACTTCATGGTCAGAGTGCCCGGCCCCGGTACGGTCATATCCGTGGCTTTATATTGGTCGCCAAAGGCATGACGGCCGATGACAATGGGTTTGGTCCAACCGGGCACCAAACGGGGCACATTCTTGCAGATGATCGGCTGACGGAACACGGTGCCGCCAAGAATGTTGCGGATGGTGCCGTTGGGAGACTTCCACATGCTTTTCAGACCGAATTCCTCGACCCTTTGTTCATCCGGCGTGATGGTGGCGCATTTGACGCCAACTCGATGTTCTTGAATGGCCTCGGCGCAATCGACAGTGATCTGGTCGTCGGTCTCGTCACGTTTTTGAATGCTGAGGTCATAGTACTTAAGGTCCACATCCAGGTACGGAAGAATAAGCTTTTCCTTGATGAAGGCCCAGATGATGCGGGTCATCTCATCGCCATCGACCTCGACAATGGGGTTTTTGACTGTAATTTTTGACATGGAGTCCTCCTGTTGCTGTTTGAAGATACGCACCCGCGCCCCCCTCGTGGGCCTTCGGGTCTGCGTATCCGTAGGGGAGCGCCCCTCGAGCAACGGCGAAATCTTTCGCACGGACAAGGGCACCATAAGGACTCCCGCGCAGCGAGGCAAGTCTGTCGGTTTCAGTCAAAAAGGCTGGCACCTTCTTCCATTTTAATGTATTTACATTTCTTTTCCCTTATTAAGGTTTTTATCGGATGAACGGATTTGTTGTGATCGCTGTTCTTGCCATGAGCCTGGCGACGACCATCGCTCAGGCCCGCGACCTGGAGCCATCGGAAAGCCGCCTTGTCTTTCCAAGGTCGTTTCATATGGAATTCGATCAGGTGGTCTATAGCAGGATCAATTCCGTGGGACCGGCGCAACACGAATCCTGGGCCTTCAAGAATGCCGAACTGGTATTGGAAACCCTGCCGGACAGTTGGCACACACCCGAGGATGAAACCACCCACGGGGAATTCCTCAAGACCGTTTCTCAATGGGAAAACCTGAAACAGGGGGGCATCAAGGTTCCGGCCACGAACATCCGCAAGGCCACCGCAAGAAACCGGACCTTTCTCTATGCCTTCGCCTGGGACCCTTCAAAAACCTTTCGTTGCTTCATTTCAACGGCTCACCTTGGAATAGGAAAATTGGCCAGGGCACCGAAAAGTCCGATCGGAATTCTGTTCTTCTATAGCTGCGCCCACAAGGACCATGACCGCTTCGACAAATTCGATAACCGTATGCTCACCTACATGCGAACCATTCGGATGAAATAACCAGGAACGCCTGTCCGACCTCCCGTGACCCTGCGTCGAAAAAAGCGTATGATGGGACCTGCGACATGGGAGGATGAATGGCCGTCAAGGGACTGTTGTTGGATCTCGAAGGCGTTCTTTATCAGAGCGGTGCCCCGGTTCTGGGGGCAGCGGAAGCCCTTAGGGTGCTCGCCGGGAGAGGCTACGATATTCGGGGTCTGACCAATACCACCACCAGATCCCGCAAAAAGATCAGCCAATCCCTGGCCCAGATGGGTATCGACCTGCCCGCTGACCATATCCTCAGCCCGGCAACCACCGCCCGCCTGCTGTTGGCCGAGATGGGCGTCGGTCGCATTCATTTGGCGGCGCCCATAGACCTCGCCGAAGATTTCGCGCACCTGGAATTGGTTGACCAGGATCCGGGGGCCGTGGTCCTCGGCGATCTCCACCGGGACTTCACATGGGATCGCTTGGATCAACTGTTCCGCATGATCTGGGGAGGGGCCCCCCTCATCGCTCTGCACCACAACCGGATTTGTCGGCGGGACGACAGCATCGCTTTGGATCTGGGGCCCTTTGTCGCTGCTCTTGAACACGCTGCCCGCACGGAAGCCATTGTTGTCGGCAAGCCTTCCCGGAATTTCTTTGATCTGGCCCTTGCCGACTTGGACCTGAAAGCGGCCGAGGTTCTGATGATCGGCGACGACATCGAAGCCGACATCGGCGGCGCCCAGGGAGCCGGCATCGCCGCCTATCAGGTGCGCACCGGCAAATACACCGAGCGCGACGATGAGCACCCGATCATCATCCCCGACGGGCGGATCGACTCCATTGCCGATTTACCAGAGAAACTGGAAAACTAAATCCGCTCTAGATGGCTTGTAAGAATCACCTCGTCGGGTTGCGGCGCCGCAGCGATGGCATCGAATACCCCGTCGGCAGTATCTGCGCTGACCCACAGATCACTCACCTTATGATGGGCGAAACCGCCGTCCACCACTTGGCGCATCAAAGCCTGCAAAGGATCCCAATAGCCGCCGGTATTGAGCAGCACGATGGGCTTATCATGCTGACGGAGCTGCTTCCAGGTGGTGATCTCCAGGGTTTCCTCCAAGGTGCCGATGCCACCGGGCATGGCGACAAAGGCATCGGCCATCTGGAACATCATGGCTTTTCGTTCGTGCATGCTCTCCACCACGTATTGCGCGGTGACCGGCAAAGTCCCCACTTCCAATTTGACCAGGAAGTCCGGAATAATCCCTACCACCTCACCCCCATGATCCAAGGCGGTTTTGGCGACGATTCCCATCAATCCGATACCACCGCCGCCATAGATCAGGCGAATGCCGCGTTTGGCCAATAGCTCGCCAAGGCGACGGGCCTGCACCCCATGAGCCGGGTCCACGCCCTCTCGGGAGCCGCAGAACACACAAACGGATTTGACGTTTTCCATGTTTTTCACCAATTTTTTCACTGTTCCGTGACTGGACACGGTGGACAGGCGAATTACAGTACCTAAATACGATTCATGCCCCGATGCACCGGGGCGCATCTGTTTGTCATATATATCGAGGATGGAAAACCCATGTCCGTTAAATTCTTGCGACTGCCCCTGGCCGCCCTGGCCGTGATGATGTTGACCGCCACCGCGGCCAGCGCCGACACCATGAAACAAATCGAAAATCGCCAGGCTTTCTTCAAGGCCGTGAAAGTCCATATGGGCGCCTTGGTGGGCGTGGCCAAGGGGGCGCCGTACAGCGGAGAAACCAAGCTCCATGCCCAAGGCATGCTGGCCCTTGCCATGCAGGCTCCGCGCATGTTCCCCGAAGGCTCCGACATGGGCGAGACCGGGGCCCTGCCCGGCATCTGGGAAAAGCCCGAGGACTTCAAGAAAGCCCTGGCCGCCTTCCTGGCCGGCGCCGAGATGGCCGTCAAGGCCGATGGTGGCTCCATGGCCGCCGCGGTCGGCGCCTTGGGAAAATCCTGCAAGGGCTGCCACGACACATTCCGGGAAAAGCATAAGCACTAGATCACGTCGTGTTTGATCGGATTCGATCAAACATGAAAAACGTGATCGATTCCAATAAGGTCGCGCGTGTCTAGCGGGTCCAATTGGACCCGACACGCGCTAGGTGTTTAGTCCCGGCATCTTGAAACACCCGGCAAGGGCGGCTTTGGTCGCCCTTGCCATAGGTTGCTGTCGATTCGGCTTGACAGAAATCCAGTTTTTACCCGAAAGTGCCGCCCATGAATGAACAGAGCTACCCTTTTGGCGATTTAACCGCCCTTCGACGACAACGCGCGACCTGATTGAGATCGACGCGCGTTCGGGCCTGTTCACTTTTTTCATCTGATAAGGTGATTCATCCCGGCCTTCGGACGCTAAAAAATAGCGCACCCACGCCAGGAACCAGACCATGATTTATTTGACCAACGAGCGGCCCGGCCATGCGGCCCCCATTGAAACCCTGCTTGATCAAGCCTTCGGCACGGACCGGAAAGCCAAACAGTCCTATGCCTATCGGCGGGATGTGGCGCCGCTTGCCAATTTGAGTTTGGTGGCGTTGGACCGGGGCCGGTTGGGGGGAACCATTCGCTATTGGCCGGTAAGCATTGGCCGTGAAGAAGTCCCAGCCCTTTTGTTGGGGCCCGTGGCGGTGGATTCGTCGCTACGTAAATTTGGAATCGGCGCCCGGTTGATCGAACAATCCTTGGCCAAGGCTGCCGCGCAAGGTCACGGCCTGGTCTTGCTGGTGGGCGATCCGGGATACTATGAGCGGTTCGGTTTTCACCGCACTTCGGCGATCACCATGCCGGGAGAGCACCCCCATCGGCTGCAAGTCAGGGAACTGATTCCCGGCGCTTTGAAAGGTGTTCAGGGCCCCGTCTGGCCGGAAGCCCCTTCCCGTCGCCGGGCCATGGCCGCTACAGGGTAACCAAAGCCCAAACGCCCCCCGCTGACAGTCCGAGAAGGATCAGCGCCAGCCACCAAGGCGCATAGGGCCGGTCACGCCAACCGTCGCGAGGCTTGCGGCGGCCCGTGATCATGGCCTTGACCAAGTTCTCCCCCTTCAATCGATAACCGATGATGGCGAGCAGATGCAGTCCGATCAAAACCAGCACCACCGTCGAGGAAAGATGGTGGTAGCCGGTCAAGGTGTCGCTCAGGTCCTTGCTCACCTTGGCCACCAGAGGCCCCTCGTTGAAGATATCGTCATTGGCGAATAGGCCAGTGACCGCCTGGACCAACAGCGCCGCCAACATGGCCAATACGGAAAAAGCGCCAAGGGGATTGTGACCGGGTGTCGGCGACTGCTTGGTCTTTAAGAAAGTAATCAAGGTTCTGGGGCCCGGCACGAAATCGGTGAAGCGGGATCGACGGCTGCCCAGGAAGCCCCACAGGATACGAAACAGGATCAATGCCAGGACAATCTGACCAATCAGCATATGATTGGCCATCAACGTCACATCGTCGCTCTTGCCGGTATAGACCGAAAAAGCCACAAGCCCCACCAAACCCCAATGAAATAGCCGCGTGGGCAGGTCCCAGACCCGAATTCCCGGTGCCGCGCTCAATCTGTCTTTCGCCATGCGTCTAGCCCTTGTATGGATACTCCAGGCTATGTGCGCGGATTCGCCTCTCGGGTCAACCGTTGGCACCTGTTGCGGCGGCGTGCGGACAGGTTTACCCTGGAACTTCATCAAAACTGCATAAACGGCGGAACGGCTTTTGGGCGACGAATCTGGAAAACTGGCACGGCCTCTTCTTCTGGCCGGGATCGGGGTGGTTCTGCTGGCCGTGGCCATCGGACTCAATGTCCTGTTGCTCAATCGCGAAGAGGCCGCCAAGACCACGCCGGAATCCGCTGGGCCGGTGATTCCTCCCCCTGCCGAATTGGCCGAGCCCGTGCCCCCGCCTTCCCCCGTCCAAAAAGCCGCTGACCAGCCCGGCCAGGACGCACCGGAATTCGATGTGGTGCGCATCAACCCCAAGGGCGATGCGGTGATGGCCGGCCGGGCCCAGCCGGGAGCCACGGTGGTGATCCGGGACCGGGACACCCTATTGGGCGAAGTGATTGCCGACGGGCGGGGAGAATGGGTGTTCCTGCCTGATCAGCCCCTGCCGCCGGGCAGTCGCGAACTCATTCTTGAATCCACCGCCCCCAATGGCACCAAGACCAGCTCCCGCAATGCCGTGGTCATGGTCGTCCCGGAGCCGGGCCACGATATCGCCGGACGGGAAGGCGAAAGCGGTCCGCTGGTGGTCCAGGTCCCGCGTGATGGTCAGGGCCCGTCGAAAGTCTTGCAGGCGCCCAGCAAGGGCGTCGAGGGACCGCGCGGACTGGCCATTGATTCCCTGGACTACAACGACCGGGGACAGCTCCATATCGGCGGCCGCGCCAAGCCGCGGGAAATTGTCCATCTTTACCTGGACAAGACCTTCCTCGGCCGCGCCATCAGCGATGGCAAAGGGCGCTGGACCCTGACTCCCGACCACATGATCGAGCCGGGAGTTTATAGCCTGCGCGCCGATGCGGTGGACGATGCAGGTAAAGTCCTGGCCCGCATTGCCACGCCGTTTTCCCATGCCGAACCGCTGGCCGCCGAACCGGGAGAGGCCTTTATCGTTGTTCAGCCCGGCCACAGCCTGTGGCGTCTGGCCCATAAGACCTATGGCAGTGGGTTCGACTTTACGGTTATCTTCGATGCCAACAAGGAACAGATCCGCAATCCGGACCTGATCTACCCCGGTCAGGTTTTTGCTTTGCCCGTTCCGCCACCTACTCGATAACGCCGATCCAATAACAAGGTACGCCTCTTTCCATGCTCAACGTGATTCTCGTTCCCATCCATCCCGCCGGATGGCCCTTTATCGGCATCTTCGCCGTTGCCACCGTGATTCTTGGCAGTATTGCCGAACCCCTGGGCTGGATCGGCTTGATCCTGACCGCTTGGTGCGCCTACTTCTTTCGCAACCCGGACCGGGTAACGCCACAGCGCGAAGGACTGGTGATCAGCCCCGCCGATGGGGTGGTGCAGAAGATCGACCGCGCGACGCCACCACCGGAATTGGAAATGGGCGACGCCGAACGGCCTCGGATTTGCGTGTTCATGAATGTGTTCAACGTGCATGTGAACCGAGCCCCCTTGGGCGGCAAGGTGATCAAACTGGCCTATCGCCCCGGCAAGTTCTTCAATGCCTCGCTGGACAAGGCCTCGGAATTCAATGAGCGCCAGTCGGTGCGGCTGGCCATCGCCGAGACCGGACACAGCACCCCGCGCGAGATCGCCTTCGTACAGATTGCCGGACTCGTGGCCCGCCGTATCAAATGCTTTGTCACCGAGGGTCAGGAGATCAAGACTGGAGAGCGCTTCGGACTGATCCGCTTCGGCAGCCGGGTCGACGTCTACCTGCCCGAAGGGATCGCGCCGCTGGTTGTGGAAGGCCAGACCACGCTGGCCGGTGAGACCGTCATCGCCGATCTGCATGGCACCGAAGGCAAACGCACGGGAGAGGTTCGCTAATGTTTCGTCCCAAACGGCGTCGCTTCAAGGGCTTGAACGTCAATACCCTGATCCCCAACATGATGACCCTGCTGGCGACTTGTGCCGGGTTGACCGCCATCCGCTGGGGCCTACAGGAAAAATGGGAGATTGCCCTGTTGGCCGTGTTGGCGGCGGCCATCCTCGACGCCCTCGACGGCCGCATTGCCCGCCTACTCAAAGGCACCAGTAAGTTTGGCGCCGAGTTGGATTCCCTGTCCGATTTCGTCGCTTTCGGGGTGACCCCGGCACTGCTGCTTTATCTGTGGGTATTGCAAGATGCCGGGCGCTTCGGCTGGATGATTACCTTGCTGTTTGCCCTGGCTTGCGGCCTGCGTCTGGCGCGCTTCAATGTCGCGGATCAGGAAGAGGATCCGCCTGCCTGGGCCTCGCACTTTTTCAGCGGCGTCCCCGCCCCGGCGGCGGCAGGACTGGTCCTGCTGCCCATGATGCTGGCGGTGCAGACCGATAGCGATTTCATGCGTCACCCCGTGCCCGTGACCATTATCATGCTGCTGGTGGCCGGACTCATGGTCAGCCCTCTTCCGACCTATTCGTTCAAAAAACTCAAGATCCCGCATCATGGGGTCATGCCCTTGATGCTGGTCTTCGGGGTCACCATGGCGGCGCTGATCACTGCCCCCTGGGTGACCCTGACCATCGTGCTGAGCCTCTATATGCTCTCCATGCCTTTCAGTGTTCGCACCTACCTTGCCATGAAGCGCGAGGCCGAGGCCCATCACCCGCCGGAAGATACCGGCGAGGACGACGCGCCCACCGGCGTGGGGGCCTGACGCCGCCGTTTATCCCGCCAGGCCTTCACATTGGCACGGACCATCAGGGCCGACGGAGTGACCACCAGGGTCAACAAGGTCGAAAATCCGAGCCCGAAGACAATGGCGGTAGCCAGTTGCGTCCACCACTGGGTGGCCGGAGCCCCGACGGTCACTTCGCGGGTCAGGAAGTCGATATTCAACCGAAACACCATGGGCATCAGTCCCAAGATGGTGGTGACGGTGGTCAAAAGCACCGGTCGCAGACGCTGAGCCCCGGTCCGCAAAATGGCGTCCCGTGCATTTCCGCTGACCTCCATCAGCCGGTCATGGGTATCGATCAGCACGATGTTGTTGTTGACCACGATCCCGGCCAAGGCGATGACCCCAATGCCGCTCATGACAATGCCAAAAGGCTGCCCCGTGACCAGCAGGCCGATAAATACACCGATGGTCGACATGATCACCGCACTCAGGATCAAGAAGGCGGAATAGAAGCTGTTAAACTGGGTCACCAAAATGATGGCCATGATGAACAGCGCCACCAGGAAGGCCCGGCCCAGAAACTCCTCGGCCTTGCGCTGTTCCTCGTCCTCGCCCTTGAAGACGATGTCGGCGCGAGGATCCACCGGAGCGGTCTTGAGCCATTCCCGGAGTTCCTTGACCTTCTCATCGGGCAGCACATCGGGCAGCACATCGGCCTTGACCGTCATCACCCTGTCGCCATCAATCCGGTTGACCGCGCCAACCTTGGGCTCTGGTTTGCGTTCGACGAAATTGCCCAGGGGCACCCCTCCAGCGTCGGTCATGATGCGCAGGTTGTCCAGTTCCTTGAGGGTACGGTATTTCTCCGGATAGCGGGCGCGGATGTCGATCTCGTCATCGCTATCGTCGGGACGGTAGTCCCCCAATTTGATACCGGTGGTCGCCAATTGCACTGCACTGCCGACCATCTGCACATTGATCCCGTACTTGGCGGCCTGGGCCCGATCGACACTCAACTCCCAATCGATGCCGGGCAACGGACGGCTGTCTTCGATCCCGGTGACGCCCTCGACGGTTTCCAGGTGCGCGCGCAGCAGATCAATGGTCGGGTCCAACACCTCGGCATCCGATGACGTGACCTGCATCTGGATGGGCTTGCCTACCGGCGGGCCTTCTTCCTGCTTGCGGGCGTCGATGATCACCCCGGCAAGGTCGGCGGTACGCTGTTTGATTTCCTCCAAGATCACGTCGGCCTTGCGGCGTTCGTCCCAGTCGGCAAATTCCAACAAGACGGTGCCAATGATATCCTCGGCCTCCTCGCTCTGACCGGATTGGCCGGTGCGGGCGTAAAAGGTCTCGATCTCGGTCATATCGAGAATGCGTGACTCCACCTGCCCCATGATCTCCTTTTGCTCCCAGATGGACAGGTTGCCACGCGCCCGGACTTGAACGATGGCCACCTCGGGCTCCACTTCCGGGAAGAATTCCACGCCCTTGCCGAAATTGGCATAGACCACCTGCACCCCGACCAGCAGCCCCAAGGCCAGCATCAACACCTTGGCCGGATGATTGAGCGCCAGGCCCAACAGGCGAAGGTAGGCCCCGGTAAAGCCGGGTATGGCATGGATATCACCGCTGTCCCCGGCGGCTAGATGCTTCATGGTTTCCGGATCGGCACTGCCCGGCTTTCCGATTTGCGAGCCCAGGGTGGGCACAAAGATCAACGCCATGAACAGCGACGCGGCCAGGGTGGCCAGCAGGGTAATGGGCAGGAACTTCATAAATTCCCCGACCACCCCGGGCCAGAAAACCAGCGGTAGAAAAGCGGCCAGGGTGGTCGCCGTGGAAGCGGTGATGGGCCAGGACATGCGCTTGGCCGCCAGAGCATAGGCCTGTCTGCGGTGAGTGCCATCGGACATCTTGCGGTCGGCGTATTCCGTCACCACGATGGCGCCGTCCACCAACATGCCAACGGCCAGAATGAGGCTGAACAGCACCACGATATTGATGGTCATGCCGAGGCTCCAAAGAACCAGAATTCCGGTCAAAAACGAGCCGGGAATGGCCACGCCCACCAAAGCCGCGGTACGCGGCCCGAGAGCCGCAATGACGACCACCATCACCAACACCACGGCAGCAATAACGTTGTTTTGCAGATCCTTGAGCATGTCGCGGATCTGTTCGGATTTATCCTGACTGAAAGAGATCTTGACCGCCTGTTGCAGCGGTGCCGGCCAGAGCTTTTGAGCCTCGGCCACGGCGGCGCGCACCGCCTCAATGGTCTCGATGATGTTCTGGCCGGTACGTTTCTTCACTTCCAAGGTCACGGCCAAGGCGCCATTGACCCGAGCAAACCCCGTGGGATCGACGAAAGTCCGGCGCACCTCCGCCACGTCCCGCACGGTGACGACGGAGTCTCCGCTAACGCCCAAAGGCATGTTGAGGATATCCGAGACATTCTCGAACAGGCCGGGCACCTTGATGGAAAAACGACCCTTGCCCGTATCCTGGGCACCGGCGGCGACCAACAAATTGCTTGCGGCAATGGCCGATACCGTCCCTCCCGTCGACAGGCCGTAGCCTTCGATTTTCACCGGATCAACGATCACTTCCACCAGTTCATCCCGGTCCCCGGCGATTTCCGCCTCCAGCACGCTGGAAATGCCTTCAATATCGTCTTGCAGTTCCCGCGCCAGCTTAAGCAGGGTTCGCTCTGGCACATCGCCAGCCAGGATGACAGCAATCACGGGAAACAGGCTGAAGTTGACCTCGTGAACGGAGGGTTCATCGCTATCCTCGGGCAATTCCGGCTTGGCCAGATCCACTTTCTGCCGCACGTCATCCAACGCCCTGTCGGCATCGAACCCGGCTTCGAATTCCAATACCACGTTGGCGCCGCCTTCATAGCCGGTGGAGCGCATCTCCTTGATGCCCTCAATGGAGCGGAGTTCCTGCTCCAACGGGCGCACTAGCAAGCGATCCGCATCTTCGGGAGAGATGCCGTCATGGGTGGTGCTCACATAGATAATCGGGATATTGATATCCGGATCCGCTTCCTTGGGAATGGTGGAATAGGCATAGGCCCCGGAAACCAGGATCAACACCAAGGTGCTGAGCACCGTCCGCGAATGATGAACGGCGGCATCGATCAACTTTTTCATGCTCCGTCTCCCACCCCCGTCTCAGGCACCGCCTCCACCGTCTGCCCGGCCTTGACGAATTCCTGGCCAACAATGATCAGTCGCACGCGGTCTGGCAGACCCGTGACCCACATGCCTTCCGGCGTATCATCAACGATCTTGACCGGATGGAATTGCACTTCTCCGTCATCATGGACACTGCGCAGGCCCAATTGTCCAGCATCGGACAAGGTCAGCAATGCCGGGGAAATCCGATGGGCCCGCACCTGTCCGGTCTCCAAGCTCAAACGGGCGGTCAAACCGGCCCGCAACTGACCATCGGGGTTGGGCACCTCCACTTCGAAGCGGAAAGTACGGGTGGACTCGTTGGCGGTGGAGGACAGATAGCTCAGCGCGCCTTGCACCATGCGCCCATCGGCCAGGGACGCCGTGGCAGACGTACCGAGAGATAGGGTCGCGGCCTGGGTCTCGGGGAGCTCACCGATAACCAGTATCGGATCCAGATCCACCAACACCGCCACCGGATCGCCAATGGCCAAATAGGTACCCAGCTCAACCGGTCGCTCTTCCACGATCCCGGCAAAGGGCGCCTTGATGCTCGTGCGCGCAATATCCAGGCGGGCCGTCGTTACCGCTGCCCGCGCGGCTTCCAGGCTGGCGCGGGCCTCGGCGACTTTGGTCTTAGAGCGGAAGCTCTTTTCCGCCAGTTCCTGTGCGGCTTCATGTTCCAAAAGGCGCTGATTGAGAAGGGCCTGGGCCTCGCCCAAACGGGAACGGCGATCATCCATGGCCAGCTTGATCAAGATTTCGTCCTGCTCCACCCACTCGCCTTTGTCGCGTTCAAGGCCTGCCACGCGCCCAGCGGTTTCCGCCTTCAGTTCCACCCGCCGCTCGGCTTCCGTGTGACCAAAAAGGGAAAGCGTTTGATGCCAATCCTGGGCCAGGCTTTCGCGCACCCGCACCTTGAACAATTCTGTTTCCGGTGCAACGGAGGCCTGTTCAACCGATCCCTCGCTCTCGGGTGTTGTGCCTTCATCGGCGCTCAACAGCCCAGACCCGATCCAGGCGACAACGCCCACGGCCAAGGCACCGGCAATCACAAAAGAACTCTTCATCGCTCTGTCTCCGCCGGGATGGAAATCAGGTCCCGGTTATTTTCCATATAGTCAATAACTGCCTTGTAGATCACCAAGCCCAAGCCATGGACAAAGCGGCGGCCCGGCGGGGCGCCATCCAGATTGGCGCCACAGGTCTCGGCTTCCATTTCGGCCACATAGGCCCGGTGGAGGCCCAGGTAGGAGTTGTAGACCTGCAATCGGCGCTCCTCGGACAGGAAATCCGCAAAGAACATCTGATAAAGCGCTTCGGAACGAAACTTGTCCGATGCCGGATCCTTATCCAGCGCCTTGACGAAATGGGCCCGCCCGTCTTCGGTCAGGGTATAGACCTTTTTATCCGGTTTTCCGTCCTGGGCATGCTCGGTAAAGGTCACCAGACCTTCGCCGGTCAACTTGGCAAGGGCCGGATAAATGGAACCGAGACTCACCTCGTGGAAGTAGGCAAAGGGCCCTTCCTCGAATTGCTTGCGAATCTCATAGCCACTGGCATCACCCAGAGTCAGGACTCCCAAACACAATACGCGCGCGTCCATTGACCGTTCCTCATATGATTAATCGTCATATGAGCATTCAATATATATCGATTTTTTATATGTCAAGCCGTCATATGTGACAATTGTCGCGCAGGTTTCCCCTCCGATAGTCATAGAGCAGAAAAATCAAGAGGAAGGTTAAGTCTTGGGCTTGGGCTTGGGCTTGACCTCGGCAGCCTGTTTGAGGCTGCGGGCACATTCGTCCAGAAGTTCCTCGGCTTTCACCGGGCGTCCGAACAGGAAACCCTGAGCCAAATCGCATCCCTGATCGGTGAGCAGATTTAACTGCTCCAAGGTCTCGACACCTTCGGCGATGATGGTGGCGCCCATGCTATGGCCCATGGCAACGATGGTTTCCACCAGGGTTGCATCCCCGGAATCAGAGGTCATCCCGGCAACAATGGATTTGTCGATTTTAAGGATATCCACTGCCAGCCTGCGCAGATGGCTGAGGGATGAATAGCCGGTCCCGAAGTCGTCGAGAGAAAACTGCACGCCCTTTTCTCGGATCTGTCGCAGGGTTTCCTCAATTTGGCTGGTATCGCCATTCATCAGTTCTTCGTTCAAGTCGAGGGATAACCAGGTCGGGTCCGCCCCTGTTTCATCCAGGATATCCAGCACCTTGCGGGCGAATCCGGGATCGTGGAACTGTCGGGCCGACAAGTTGACGGCGACCCGGAACGGCGGAAAATTGGTGGCACGCCAGGAAGCGATCTGCGTACAGGCGGCTCGGAGAGCCCACAAACCAATTTCGGAAATCATGCCGGTCTCTTCGGCCAAGGGAACAAACAAGGCCGGAGAAACCATGCCTCGTTCCGCATGCTCCCACCGCATCAAGGCTTCCACATGGGCTATTTCATTGCGCGTGAGATCGACAACGGGCTGATACCAAAGCGACAGGGAATCGTTTTCTATGGCTCCCCGCAGATCCCCTTCAAGAGTAATTCTCTCAAAGGCATCACTGTTCATTTCGGGAGTAAAGAATCGATAGGCGTTGCGACCGCTTTCCTTGGCCTGATACATGGCCGTGTCGGCGTTCATCAATAGATCGGTGACGGTGTCCCCGTCTTCGGGAAACACGGTCAGACCAATGCTGCCCGAAATGAAGACCTCGTTGCCGGCCACGGTAAAAGGTTCGGCCAATTCGCTGAGGATCTTGCGGGCAACGATCTCGGCGTTTCGGGCTTCGTCCACCTCGTCGACGATGATGGTGAACTCGTCCCCCCCCTGTCGGGCCACGGTATCACTGGCACGGGTGGCATCCACCAAACGGGCCGCCGCCAGCTTCAACAGTTCATCCCCGGCATGATGGCCCAATGTGTCGTTGACCCATTTGAAGCGGTCCAGGTCAATAAACATGACCACCACCTTCTTGTGGGTACGACGGGCACGGGTTATGGCCTCGGCCAGGCGATCAGAAAACAGCGTTCGGTTGGGCAAGTCGGTCAGGGCATCGAAGTTGGCCTGATGCCAAATGGTATCTTCGGCCCGCTTGCGCTCGGTAATGTCGCGCAACACGAAAACCGTATCCGTGCGGTGGCCGTCGGGATCCCGAACGGCACTAACCGAGACCCAGGCGTGGAAGGTACCTCGTTCCTTGTGCTCGCAAGTGACCTCGCCGGCCCAGCTTCCGCGCCCATCGACCTTGGCGTTGATTTCATTGAGCAAGGTCGGGCTGTTCATATCCTTGCGCATGAAGGATGGCTTTTGCCCCGCCAACTCATCCATGGAGTAGCCGGTCAGCTCCAAAAAGGCGGGATTGGCGGTGGAAACGCGGTCTTGCATATCGACCACCAAAATACCTTCGCTGGCCGCGTCGAAAACCGCCGCCGCCAGATGGAGCTTTGATTCTGCCTTCTTGCGCTCAATGGCATAGCGGATGGCCCGGCTCATCAAGACGCCGTCCCCTTGGCCTTTGACTAGATAGTCCTGAGCCCCCTTCTTCACTGCTTTGACGGCAAAAGATTCGTCATCGTTGCCGGTCAGCACCACCACCGGCAGATTGGGATTTAGCTCGAGAACATGGGCAATGCCATCCAGGCCGTCGCAATCGGGCAGACGGACGTCCAGCAAAACGATGTCGGTCACCCAAGTCACGTCGGCCAAGTGCGCCAATCCCTCGGCCAGGGTCCCGGCCATGCGCATCTGAAATGGAAATCCCACCTCGAGCAGCAACAATTCAACCAAGCGCGCATCCGCCTGATTATCCTCCACAAGCAGGATATTGATCGGGGGAGATGTGTTCATGAAGGGACCGTTTCGTCCCCGCCATCGCTGCGCAGCGGCAGAGCCGCCATACCGAACCAGAAATTCTCGAGGGTCTGCATCACGTCGAGGAAGGCATCAATGGATACCGGCTTGGTAACATAGCAATTGGCGTTCAGGGAATAGCTGGTAACGATATCCGCTTCGGAGGTCGATGTGGTCAGCACGATCACCGGAATACTGCGCAGCAAGGGATCGCCTTTGATTTCGCTGAGCACTTCCCGGCCATCCATACGCGGCATATTGAGATCAAGGAAGATCACATCCGGGAGAGATCCCTCCTCGCCCAGGCTTCCCTCGCGCAGAAACTCCATGGCTTCGACGCCATCGCGCACATGGGAAACGGAATGGGGGTAGGCCCCTTCCTTTAAAACTTCTTCTACCAGTCGGGCATCACCGAGGTTGTCCTCGACGAGCAGAATATGCACGTTCTTGGTCAGATTCCCTTGGGCTTCGCTCATCTCGAGTCTTCTATTCCACCTGGATGTTCGGAGATCATCTTACGGGTAGGAAAACGTCAACGCCAGTGTTTCAACATATTCCCGCACCGACTGTCCACGGATTTCCGCCAAATCGCTCACCATCACACCAACGCGGGTTGGACATCATCGCCTCCATGCCCTAATACCTGTGCACTTTCAATGGGTGGCCATATGATGAAGCAAAATCAGCAATGGGATGTGGTTGTCGTGGGGGCCGGTATCGCCGGGGCCTCCTTGGGCCACGCCTTGGCCCCATCACACCGAATCCTGGTCTTGGAGAGGGAAAGTCAGCCCGGCTATCACACCACCGGTCGATCCGCCGCCTTTTTCACCGAAACCTATGGCAACCGGGTTGTTCGCGCGCTCAACCGGGCGTCCCGATCTTTTTTTGACAATCCACCAGAGGGGTTCTCCGATATTCCCCTTTGGCGCCCGCGCCCGGTCTTGCAAGCGGGTCGCGCCGACCAAAGGGATAAGGTCGATACCCTGTTTCAGGATACCCACGGTCTGTCTCCTGAACTGACTTTGGTAGACTCCAACGAAATCGCGCGTCAGTTCCCTCCCATCAAACCCGGCTATGCCGAACGGGCCGTGCTCGACCCGATTGCCATGGAACTCGATGTTCATGCCATTCATCAAGGCTATCTGCGCAGCCTGAAACGTCACGGCGGCGAGGTGATCTGTGATGCCAACGTCACCCAGGCCACCTGGGAAAAGGGGATTTGGACCATCAAAAGTTCCGCAGGAACCTTTGAAGCACCGATCCTGGTCAATGCTGCTGGCGCCTGGGGGGATACGCTGGCCACCCTGGCCGGTGCAGCGCCGTCCGGCCTGACCCCGTTGCGCCGGACCATCGTGGTTTATGACCGGACTCCTCCGTCCGACGACCGTTGGGCGCTCTATATCGATATTGAGGAGTCGTTCTATATCAAGCCGGAATCCGGAGGCATCCTGGCCTCGCCCTGTGACGAGACCCCATCGCCCCCTTGCGACGCCCAACCGGAAGAACTGGACGTGGCCCGTGCCGTGGCCCGCGCCGAGGAAGCCACCGGGGTTCCCGTATCGCGTATTCGCCGCAAATGGGCTGGTCTTCGCACCTTTGCCCCGGACCGCTCGCCGGTGGTCGGTTTCGATCCCGATCAAAAAGGGTTCTTCTGGTTGGCCGGACAGGGCGGCTTCGGCATCATGACATCACCCGCTCTGGGCAAGGCTGCCGCGGCTTTGCTCCGCGGCGCCCCCCTCCCTGATGACATCGCCGCTTTGGGAGTCACGGCGGCTGATCTGGCCCCCGGACGCCCGGCCTTGGGACCTGCAATGGAAACGCCCCTTGGAGAATCCGGCCAGGGCCGTTAACATGACCGCCAAAGGGGATGATCCATGTTCTTAAACCTCCTGAGCGAGCAGCAGAAATCGTCTTTTCTGGCCATGGCCACCAAGGTCATTTTGGCCGACGGGATCATTAGTCCCGAGGAAGAAGCGGTCCTGGATCTGCGCATTGCGGAAATGGGCGGACACGTGCGGGCCCCTGCCGAGGAGATCTATGGGATTTCCAATACCGATATTTTTGATACCCGCCAAGCCCGCGTCATCGTATTGCTCGAACTCTACGTATTGGTCATGTCCGACAGCAAGTACGCCCCTCAGGAACAGGAGGTAATGGCGCCATTGGCTGATGCCTGGAGCATGAACGAGGATGAAATTGAAAGCTTGAAGAATTGGTCTGAAAAAGCCGCGCCACTGAGCGTTAGCGGCTGGACCATGGTTATGACCGGGACCATCCCTGAAGATCTTTGATATCACCCCAATGGGCCGCAAAACGATCGCGATCCTCGCGAATCTGAAAGCCGACCCTTTCCAATTCCACTTGGAAGCCCCCCAGGCACAGTCTGCCACACCAGACCTCCATGTCGGCCAATACCTCGGCAAAATAGGTATGCCCGGCCCGGCTGGCCAAATGATGAACCACATAGGGCCAGGGCTCCCGCCCTCTTTCACCCGTGCGCATCAACATGCCTGGTCTTCTCCAATCCCTAGATTACGTCGTGATCGTTTCCAATAGGCGCGCGCGTTTCCTACGGGTCCGATTGGAACCGACACGCGCTGGACAATTGGCGCATGACAGTTCAATGTCATCGGGTAAACTACATCGGTTGACAGGATTAGTCGAGGTTGCACCGAATGAGCCATCTTGAATGGGATAAGAATTGGGAAACCGGGCATCCCCTGATCGACTTTGATCACCGCACTTTGGTTGAACTGGCCAACCGACTGCGCGAGCTTTTGCACCAAGCGCCGGACCTTTCGGCCATTGATCATTTCATGGTGCGGCTCAGTGACCTGGTTCACAAGCACTTACCTCGGGAAGAGGAGATCCTCCGACTTTCCAATTTTCCGGATTTGCTCGAGCATATGAAGGAACATCAGATAATCGCTGACCGGTTCCGCCATGTTTCCGACATCTGGCATCGCGACCCGGATAATCTTATCCTGGATCACGTGCTGGCCTTCGTCGATGACTGGCTAGAGCTGCATACCCGGCACGAATTCGGCCCGCTTTCCGAACATCTGGCAACACAGACATAAAAAAGGGCGGGAATGATCCCGCCCTCATCGTTCTTGCCGTTGCCGCCTGGGCTTAGTTCTTTTCCTTATCGACCAGCTTGTTCTTGCCGATCCAGGGCATCATGCCGCGCAGGCGGGTGCCCACTTCCTCGATCTCGTGTTCGGCGTTGCGACGGCGGGTGGCCTTGAAGGAGGGCTGGCCCACCTTACACTCGGTCATCCAGTCGCGCACGAAACGGCCGGACTGGATATCGTCCAGCACGCGCTTCATCTCGGCCTTGGTATCCGGCGTCACGATCCGCGGGCCAGTCACATAGTCACCATACTCGGCAGTATTGGAGATGGAGTAGCGCATGTTGGCCATGCCGCCTTCATAGATCAAATCAACGATCAATTTGACCTCGTGCAGACACTCGAAATAGGCCATTTCCGGCGCGTAGCCGGCTTCCACCAAAGTTTCAAAGCCGTTGCGGATCAACTCGGTCAGGCCGCCACAGAGCACCACCTGTTCGCCGAACAGATCGGTCTCGCATTCCTCGCGGAAGCTGGTCTCGATGATGCCGGAACGCCCGCCGCCGATGGCCGAGGCATAGGACAAAGCCACTTCCATGGCGTTGCCGGAAGCGTCTTGCTCAACGGCCACCAGGCAAGGCACGCCGCCACCCTTGAGGTATTCGCCGCGCACCGTGTGGCCGGGGCCTTTCGGCGCGATCATGAACACATCGATGTCCTTGCGCGGCTCGATCAGGTTGAAATGGATATTCAAACCATGGGCGAAGACCAGCGCGGCACCGGACTTCATGTTGGCATGCAGGTCGTCCTTGTAGATATCGGCTTGCAACTCGTCCGGAGTCAGCATCATCACCACATCGGCCCAGGCGGCGGCTTCGGCCGGGGTCATGCAGGTCAAACCCTCGCCTTCCGCCTTGGCGCGGGACGAGGAATCGGCCCGTAGGCCAACCGCCAAATCGGTGACTCCCGAATCCTTCATGTTCAACAGGTGGGCATGGCCCTGGGAGCCATAGCCGATGACGGCGACTTTCTTGCCCTTGATCAGGTTCACGTCGGCGTCACGGTCGTAATAAACGCGCATGATATATTTCCTTCTGTTCAATGCCCGATTCCAAAGGCGCCGGGCGCCGACCTCCGTCGGCTTGGCTTTTTAATGGTCGACCGGCTGGTATGAACCGGCCCGCCTCGCCCTTCGACAAGCTCAGGGTGAGGCTGGATCGTTGGCTTGTATTCCTTCATGCTGAGCTTGTCGAAGCATGCCTTGATACAAGTCCCTAAGATATTCGCTGAAACCCCTTCCTCTTACATGGCCTCGGCGCCGCGAGCGATGGCGGCCACGCCTGTGCGTGACACATCCACCAGCCCCAGGGGCTGCATGAGGTCGATGAAGGCTTCGATCTTCGAGGTCTTGCCGACGATCTCGAATACGAACGACTCTTGGGTGCTGTCCACCGCCCGGGCACGGAAGATATCGGCGATGCGCAGGGCTTCCACGCGCTTCTCACCGCTGCCCGCCACCTTGACCAATGCCAGCTCCCGTTCCACCGAGTCCCCTTCCTCGGTCAGATCAATCACCGTGCGCACCGGCACCAGCCGTTCCAATTGCGCCTTGATCTGTTCGAGAATCATACGGGTGCCAGAGGTCACCACTGTGATCTTCGAAAGGCTTTCCTCGGCGTCCACTTCGGCCACGGTCAGGCTTTCGATGTTATAGCCACGACCGGAAAACAGGCCGATGACCCGGGCCAGAACCCCGGCCTCGTTGTCGACCAGGACGGACATGGTATGGAACTCGATGGCGTCGGAATGATAGTCGGTGGAATGCATCGTTCTTGCTCCTGAAGCGCCCCCCGTTGGGAACGCCGGAAAAATTCATTGCAGGGTCATATAGGATTTCGCGGGTCAGGCCAAGACCATGCCGTTACCGCCGTTGGCCAATTCCGCCTCTTCCTCGTCCTCTGGGCCCAGGATCATCTCGTGATGAGCCGCACCGGCGGGAATCATGGGGAAGACGTTCTCTTCCTTGGTCACCACCATGTCCAATAGCACCGGCCCCTCGGTTTCAAGCATCTGCTTGATGGCGCCATCCACCTCGTCGGGCTTGCTGGCGCGAATACCGGTCATGCCAAAGGCCTCGGCCAGGGCAACGAAGTCCGGCTGATGATCCATGTGGCTTTGGGAGTAGCGCTCGTCGTAGAACAGCTCCTGCCACTGCCGGACCATGCCCATGAAGCTGTTGTTGCACAGCAGGATCTTGACCGGCAGGTTGTGCTCGCGGATGGTCGCCAGCTCTTGCAGGTTCATCTGGAACGAACATTCCGACGTCACGCAGACCACCACCTTGTCCGGATGAGCAATCTGCACGCCCATGGCGGCGGGCAGGCCATAGCCCATGGTGCCCAGGCCACCCGAGGTCATCCAGCGGTTGGGCTTGTCGAACAGCATATATTGTGCGGCCCACATCTGATGCTGGCCCACGTCGGTGGTCACATAGGCATCCTGATCCTTGATGGCTTCATATAGGTGCTCAATGGCATGCTGGGGCTTCACGCCATCCTTGGCCTTTTCATAGGCCAAGCTCTGGCGGCTGCGCCACCCTTCGATTTCCTTCCACCAGTTCTTCAGGGCCTTGTCGGAGACCTTGTACTGCTTGGATTTCCAGATCTTGATCATGTCTTCGAGGATCAGGCCCGCGTCACCGATGATCGGAATATCCACCGCCACGTTCTTGTTGATGGAGGATGGGTCGATATCGATATGGACCTTTTTGGAATTGGGCGCGAAGGCATCGGTGCGACCGGTCACCCGATCATCGAAGCGAGCGCCGACGTTGATCATCAGATCACAATCATGCATGGCCATGTTGGCCTCGTAGGTGCCGTGCATGCCGCACATGCCCAGGAATTGCTTGTCGGTCCCCGGATAGGCGCCAAGCCCCATCAGGGTCAGGGTGCAAGGAATGCCGGTTTCCTGAACAAACTGTGTCAGCAACTGTGACGCCGCCGGACCGGCATTGACCACCCCGCCACCGGCATAGAACAGGGGCTTTTTGGCCTTCGACAGCAGCTTCAACGCTTCTTCGATGGCCTTCTTGTCGCCTTTGGTTTTGGGGTTGTAGCGTTTCATATGCACCTTGCTCGGCGACATGTAATCGCCCAGGCCGGTGATCACGTCCTTGGGGATATCGACCACGACCGGACCCGGGCGCCCATGGGCCGCCACATAGAAAGCCTCGTGCATGACCCGCGCCAGATCATCCACGTCGGTGACCAGATAGTTGTGCTTGGTGCACTGACGGGTGATGCCGGTGGTATCGGCTTCCTGGAACGCGTCATTGCCGATCAGCGCCGTGGGCACCTGACCGCAAAGGCAGACCAGAGGAACTGAATCCATCATGGCATCGGTCAGGCCAGTCACCGTGTTGGTAGCGCCGGGACCCGACGTCACCAGAGCGACACCGACTTTGCCGGTGGAACGGGCATAGCCCTCGGCGGCATGCATGGCGCCTTGCTCGTGGCGCGGCAGATAGTGGCGCAGGAAGTTCTGCTTATAGATCTCGTCGTAGATGGGCAGGGTCACACCGCCCGGATAGCCGAATACCACGTCCACGCCCTGATCCTTGAGGGCTTGTAAGACGATTGCTGCTCCGGTCATGGGCTGGCTGGACATAGCCTGCATCTCCTTCGTAAAACGATGATCAGTAAAAAGGTTCGGTATTCCCAGGCTGGGCCTTGCCTAATAGCCGTCCCATGCCAAGAGCGCGCACCCTAGTCCCTTCGCTGTTACCGGTCAACGGTAAAGGGCGAAGAAACGGAAAGTTTTTTATCTACATTCGGTAATTATATTTCTCGATCGAC
The DNA here is from genome assembly GCF_000968135.1 of Magnetospira sp. QH-2. Lineage (NCBI taxonomy): Bacteria > Pseudomonadati > Pseudomonadota > Alphaproteobacteria > Rhodospirillales > Thalassospiraceae > Magnetospira > Magnetospira sp. QH-2. The sequence continues at coordinate 2,497,781 of NZ_FO538765.1, forward strand.
CCGATCTATCGCCCCCGACGATTCTCTGGAAGCTTCCAAAAGCCGTTGGGGTTTCCGATGCCAGAACCGCTTCAGATCGGTTTGGCCATGGGCAGGCTGAACTTGAATGTGCTGCCCTCGTCGGGGACCGATTCCACCCAGATGCGTCCGCCATGGGTTTTGACGATTTTTTGGCAGACCGCCAAGCCGACACCGGTCCCGCCAAAGGCTTCTCGGGGGTGCAGCCGTTGGAACATACGGAAGATCCGGTCATGGAATTGCGGATCGATCCCCATGCCATTGTCCTTGATCATGAATACCACCATGCCCCGCTCCGCCCGGCAATCGATGTCAATTTCCAAGGGCCGTTTGGGTGAGCGGTATTTAATGGCGTTGCTGATCAGGTTGATGGCCAGCCGCTCCAATTCCAATCGATAGCCGCGCACGGACCGGATCCGCTCCCCTATCCGTACCTCGGCAGCGGATTCCTCGATGCCGGGCCGCAGCTGGATCATGGCCCGCTCGACCAATTGCCGCATATCGATGTTCTCAAGGCGGGTTTCCCGGCGCCCCACTCGGGAGTATTCCAATACATCTTGAATCAGCGCATCCATGCGCTGGGCCCCATCGACGGCGAAGTCAAAGAATTCGCCTGTCTCTTCATCCAAGGATTCATTGATACGTTTTTTCAACAAGCTGAGGTAGTTGCTGATCATGCGCAGCGGTTCGCGCAGATCATGGGAGGTCACGTAGGCGAATTCCTCCAGTTCCGTATTGATCTCGCGCAGGCGCTGTTCGCTCTCCTTGATCCGGGTAATGTCCGAGAACACGGAAACAAAATTGATGACCTTGCCCACCTCATCTCTCACCATGTTGATGGTGATCAGTTCGGGATAGATATGGCCGTCCTTGTTCTTATTCCATACCTCGCCGTGCCAGCCACCGGACTCTTGCAGGGCTTTCCACATGTCACGATAGAAATCCCGGTCATGGCGCCCCGAAGACAACAACCGGGGCGTAAGACCGAGCACCTCGTCGACGCGATAGCCGGTGATGCGCGTGAAGGCATCGTTGACGAACAGAATACGTTCGTCCGGGTCGGTGATCATCACCGCTTCGCCGCTGTTCTTGATGACGTTGCTCAGCAGCTCCAGCTGGCGGTTGGCGGCCTTTTCCGCCGAGACATCCTGGGCCAGGGAAACCAACCGGGTCGGCAGCCCGTCGAAATCAAGCACCGGGAAAACCTGATGGCGAATATCTTTCAGTGACCCCGTATCCGATGAAATGCGGTACTCCATTTCAAATGTGTCCGTGGTTTTGCCTTGTTGTTCATAGGCTTCACGGACTCTTTTGCGATCTTCCGCCACCACCCGGTCAATCCAGATCCGAGGATTGACGTCCAACTCGCTGACCGTTTCTTCCCAGATGGTCTCGAACAAAGGACTGGCATGAAGTAGCTGTCCGGTTTCCAGATCCGTCATCCACAGGGCTAAATCAATGTGGCCTGTAATCTCTTTGAGCCGTGCCTCGCTGTCGCGCTGGGCCAGTTCAAGTTCCTTGCGCCGGGTAATGTCAGTAACGGTGACATAGATATCCTCCAACCCGGTCAGGCCGTTGGGACCATGGTGGTGGAGTTGGTGGGTGCCTTCGATGAGCACATGGGTGTCCCGCCGCCCCTTGGTCATCAAACGAACTTCCAACTGCTTATCGGCGGGTTGTTTGTAGAATGCCCGATAGCGGTTTCGCATGCCGTCGCGATCGCGCGGATCGACGAAATCGAAGAAAGGATGATCCTGCACTTCGATCTCGGGGCGCCCGATCATGCCCAGCAGGGTCTGATTGATTTGGGTAATGAGCCCGGCATTATTGAGCGTGGCATAGCCCACCGGTGCGTCATGATAAAGATGATAGAACTTGCGATAGGCTTCTTCGGCCTTGGATTTGGCGGCCTGGGACTGAAGTTGTGCTTCGCGCAGTTCCTCGTTTTGGATCTCCAATTCGATCTGCTGCACATGCATGTCATGGATCAGCTCGGTCAATTGAGCCCGGGGCAGTCTCTCCGCCCGATCCAATGACTTTTGCATGCGAGACTCGGCCTTGGTGCGCAACTCCTTGGCCCATGGCGTTTCCTCGAAGGATTTACGCGCTGCCATCGTTAAAGGCCCTTCCCTTCGATGCGCCGGGCAAAGGCGCAATTCATCGGCGTTCCGTCAATCATAATGATATTGGCGGCCACCTCCACCGGGACCAGACTCCCATCCCGAGCTTTATGATGGGACTGGAATACCAAGGTCCCTTTTTCCGATAGATCCGCCCAATGCTTTTTCCAGGACTCTCCGGTCCATTCGGTCGAGCTGATATCGGCAACCTTGAGACCGATCAGTTCCTCGCGCTCATACCCCAGATTGCTGCTGGCCATTTCGTTGACATCAAGGATGGTTGAATCCTCGTCGATCAGGAAGAACGCCTCGGGCGCCCTTTCCATCGCCGCCCGAGAAATCTTCAAGGAATGCTCAAATTTGTGGCGCTCGGTCATATCGTCAATGACCTTGATGATCGACGAGGGCTCTCCGTGGTCATCACGGACCAGCGACACCGACACATCGGCCCAGATGATCGAGCCATCCTTTGTCAGATAGCGCTTCTCGGTTTCGTAATGGTCCCTTTCGCCACGTACCAGCTGATCAAAAGGATCCATGTCGTTTTCAAGGTCGTCTGGGTAGGTAATATCCCGGATGGCCAGGTGCGCCATTTCGTTGTCTGAATATCCCAATAGGCCCCGAAGCGTCCGATTGGTCAGGATGGGACGCCCTTCCATGTCCAACTGCAAGATGCCGATAGGCGATGAATCGAAGATGACCCGGAATCGGGCTTCGCTGGCCCGCAGGTTCTCTTCGGTCTGGCGCCGCTCGGTAACATCCCGGACCACACCGTACATTTTGAACGCATTGCCGTCTTCATCGCGGACCACCGCGCCGGTCTCAGACATCCAGCGAACTGTCTTGCCATCGGGATAAAGGATCCGATGTTCGATGTTGTAGTCTGAATTTCCCTTTACCGCACTGGCAACGGAGGATTGCACGAAGTTCCGATCCTCGGGATGGATGGTATTAAGAAAGGCGTCGTAGTTCCCTGGGAACTGGCCCTTCTTATAGCCAAACATGGTTTCGATGTTGGCCGACCAGTAAAGGTCGTTGTTCTCAACGTTCCATTCCCAAGCGCCGATGTTGGACGCGAGCTGAGCCAATTCGTACCGGCGGGTGGTCTCGCGCAGGGTGTTTTGGATTTTCTTCAGGTCATCAATCTCGTTGAGTACGATGACCACGCCCGCGCGCACGTGGTTGCTGATCTGATAAGGCAGCACCCGCAATTGGAACCATTCTTCGGTCTCGGTCATCACCTCGCGGGAGACCTGCTCTCCACCGTCGTTGACCCGCTGAGCGTATTCCAACAGATCGCAATCTCGCAGCCGATGAGACAAATGACCAAAGGGTCGTCCGGTATCCGTGTCCAAGACATTGATCACCCGGGAGGCGCTGGCGGTAAACCGGCGCACATCCAAGTTCTCGTCCAGGAAAATCGAGATAACCTTTGTACTATCGACAAAATTATCCAGATCACTGGTCAGTTCGCTGAGTTCGGTGATCTTGCTCTGATACTCGGCGTTGACCGTGATCAACTCTTCATTGACCGATTGCAGTTCCTCGTTGGTACTTTGCAGTTCCTCGTTGGAAGCGACCAGTTCTTCGTTGGTGGCCTGCAGTTCCTCGTTGGAGGTTTCCAGTTCCTCGATGGATGCCTGCAGGTTTTCCCGGGTGAACTGTAGTTCCTGTTCCAAATCGGCGATGCGTTGCTCGGCTTCACGGGACACGTCGTAGGTACTGGACTCGGCCTGTGGCAGGCGCGGGGTGGTATCCTTGGCTTCACTGAGCATAACCACCGCCAGACGGTCCTTGCCACGCTGTTCGGGCAAGGGCTTGACGCGCGCGTTGACAGTGACCTTTTCGCCAGCCGTATTGGTGATCCGCATGTTGGTGAACGAGACTTCCTTGCCCGAGTTGAAGCTCTTTGACAATCCGGTGGATAGCGGAATGGCCAACTCGCGCACCACGGCCTTGGTCACGTCATTGACCATCTTGCCGGATGGGAAAACCAGGAAGTGGCGGGTATCGCCGATGACATGAACGATTTCCTGGCGGTCATTGACCACGATCATGAACGGCAGGTCTTCTTCGGCCAAGGCTTCCAGCAATCGACCGAGCGTGCGTTCCTCCTCGTAAGCCTGTTGTGCCGACGAATGAGCGGTGGCGGGGCGTGGGAAGGATGGCGGACGGTATTGGCCGGTGATGCTGAACCGATCCGAAGAGATCAGAGATTTGCGGCTGCCTTTGGAGCGGAAGATTTTCCAGCGATTGCTCACCGGCTCGAAATAGATTTCAGCCTCGCCGATGGATTCACTGGTCCCGAGCACCAAAATACCATTGGGCTTGAGAGAAAAATTCATCGATTCCATGACTTTGTGCTGCAAGACCTGTTGCAAATAGATGAGCAGGTTGCGGCAGCTGATGATATCGATGTTGGTGAACGGCGGGTCTTTGATCAGGTTATGCTTGGCAAACACCACCATCTCGCGGATCTGTCGCACGATGCGGTAGTCGTCACCTTTGCGGAAAAAATACTTGCTAAGCAACGCCGGGGGGATATCCGCCGAAACGCCTTCGGAAAACACCCCGGTGGACGCGCGCATGATGGCGTCTTGATCCACATCGGTGGCGAAGATCTTCACATCGACGGACTTGCCGATGTTCTCCATCACCTCGCGGAATGCGATGGCATAGGTATAGGCCTCTTCGCCCGTGGAACAGCCAGCCACCCAGACCCGCAGTTCTCGCCCTTGGGCCTCTTCGAGCATCTCTGGCAGAAATTTCTCGCGCAACAGATCGAACACATCCGGGTCGCGGAAGAAATTGGTCACGCCAATCAATAGTTCCTGATACAGCGCCCCTTGCTCGGTCTTGTTCAATTCCAAGAAGCGCACATAGTCGTCCAGGCTTTCAACCTGATTGACCGTCATGCGGCGTTCGATGCGGCGTACCACTGTATTGGGCTTGTAGAAAGTGAAGTCGATCTTCGAGCGTTCCCGCAACAGGGAAAAGATTCGGGTCAGTCCGGTTTTGTCTTCGAGCAGTCCACTGTCCCGGGCCTCGCGCGTCGAGATCGGGTGTTTGACATAGGCCATCAACTGGCTCGGCATGTCTTCCGGCGGCAAAATGAAATCAGGCAGCCCTCCGGCGATGACGCTCTTGGGCATGCTGTCGAATTTGGCCGTGGCTTCGTCCTGGACCATGACCATGCCGCCCAGTTCCTTGATCATGCGGCAGCCCCGGGTTCCGTCACTGCCGGTCCCAGAGAGAATAATGGCGATGGCCTTGTTTTCCTGATCTTCGGCCAAACTGTTGAGGAAGATGTCGATGGGCAGATTGACCGTGGTCGGACTGCGATCCTGATCCATCAGCAAAAGCTTGCCGTGGAAGATCTTCAGGTTCTTTTTCGGCGGAATCAGGTAAATGCAATTGGGCTCCACCGCCATCTCGTTTTCCGCCCTGTAGACGGGGATGGTGGTCATCTTGGCCACCAACTCGGCCATCAAGCTTTTGTAGTCCGGTGACAAGTGTTGCACGACGATAAAGGAAAGCCCCGAATCCGGGTCCATACCCTTGAACAGGCTTTGAATGGCTTCCAAACCACCAGCCGAGGCCCCAATCCCCACATAATGGGTTGGTTTCTGCTTCTCGGGCGTCGTGACGTCATCGGGTTGCGAGGATCCGACAACCTTTAGGTTGCGTACCATAACTCAGTTTTCCTGCTGCTCTTGGAAACAGAGGGGATTGTAACGTATTTCTCACGAAATCTGCGATTTAATTTAACCGGCACTTTGGTACCAAACCTCTGGCTTCACAAGCTTTTTTCCCATGAATACACCGTCAAAAATAGTTCAACCCGAGGGAAGTACGGAATTGACAGACATAATTCATGGAGTTGGTGGCGTCATCAATGATAGAGGCAACTTCCAGGTGAGCGGGCACCGTCTCGCCATTTTGCTTTTTCATCCAGATCTCCCCCTGCCATTTCCCGGTTTTCGCCACCGCCGACCAGATGGTTTCCCGGAACGCCGCATCGTCGTACATCAAGATGAATAGGTCCAAAGACCGCCCCAGACAGGATGCCTCGCCGTGGCCGCTGGAAAGGGTAAAGGCCCGGTTGACATAGCTTATGTGCAGATCGCTATCGGTGACCACCACGCTGAATCCGGAACGGTCCAGCACCTTGCCCAGAAGCTTCAGCTTGGCTTCATCGGCCTTGGCTGCCTCGCGGGCCTCGACCAACTCTCGCTCGGCCCTCTCCCGGTCACGAATCAGGTCTTGCCGTTCGAGGATTTTCTTGACGCTGGCGATCAACCGGTAAGCCACCTGACGGCTGGTTTTGACGAGATAGTCCGTGGCCCCCAGTTTCATGGCCGCGACGGCGGTGTCTTCGTTGCCCTGTCCGGTCATCATGATGATGGGGCAAAATTCCCGATCCGGGCGCGCGGCCAAGAGCTCCAGGACCGCCAACCCGTCGATCTCGGGCAAACGGTAATCCAGCAACGCACAGTCGAAGTCGTTATTGGCCAGGGCTTCCAATCCCGCGGTTCCATTGGTTTCCTCGCGGATCTCCAAGTCTTCCCAGTCGACAGATTCCAAGGCCCGGCGCAAGGATTCCCGGTCAACTTCGTCGTCGTCGATGATCAGAATTTTGGGCATGTGACGCTACTCGCAGGGCAATTCGACCACGCGCCAATAATGGTCGAGCATGGTGACTGTTTCCAGAAATCCAATTCCGGCGCGGCTCTTGACGATATAGCCGGCGATATTCTGGTCGTAGGCCCGCGCCCTGTCCTCGTCGGTGGCAGAGGTGGTCAGCATGAAGACCACCGACTGCTTCAAGTCAGGATCGGCGCGCAGGGCCTCAAGGAACTCAAACCCGTTCATGCGCGGCATATTGATGTCCAGCAGAATCAGATAGGGCCGATCCAACATCACTTGGCCGTTTGTCCCGCGCAGGATCTCTAGCCCTTCCACTCCATCGCGGGCGACGCGGACCGGATTGGCGATCTTGTGTTCGGCAAAGGCCCTTTTGACCCCTTCCACGTCCACTTCGTCGTCGTCCACCAAGAGCACGGTTACCGTTGCGGGGATCATGCCTTTTTCTCCGGTTGTTTTGGCCATGTGAAACGGAATGTCGCCCCCCGCCTCACATCCGGGTCGGATTCCATCCAAACCCGGCCACCATGCAACTCCACCGCTCTTTTGATCAAGGCCAAACCCATGCCACTGCCCTCCACTTCGTCGCGGGGCTTGAGAGTTTGGAAAATTTCGAACAGGCGGCCTTGGAATTCCCTTGGAATTCCCGGCCCATCGTCGGCCACCGAAAACTCGTAAAACCAGCCCGCATCCCGGACACCGATATGGATTTCGGCCTGTTCTTGGTCATGGTGCTTGAGCGCATTGCCGATCAGATTTCGAAACACCAATTCCAACGGCACCCGGGGGGTACGCAAGACCGGCATGGTTTCGTCCACCGTTACCGTTGTTCCGGTTGATGGTAAGGCCATGTCGAGAAGTCCCCTGACCATTCGCCCCGTATCCACCACCTCGGGTTCCTGATGCTGGCGACCAACCCGGGAGTACTCGAGCAGACCTTCGAGCAAGGCCTCCATCCGATCCGTCCGCCCTTTCAGCATCTCCATATGACGCCGATTCTCGTCGTTCAGGGAGTCTTTCAGGTCCTCGGCAAGCCAATTGACCAGATTCTCGATCCCGCGCAACGGCGCCTTGAGATCGTGGGATGCCACATAGGCGAATTGTTCAAGGTCACGATTGGATTGCGCCAGATCATGTTCCATCAGCGTTCGGGCCGCTTCATGCTGCAACAGAAAGCCGAGCACCGCCGTGCCGATGATATTTGCCGCATAGATCTGCGGCCACAAATTGACAACGGCGTACCAAGCTTTGCCCTCGGGCAGCAGAAAAACCACTGGCATGGAAATCAAGGTCGCCAGAATGGCAAGCGCAATCAACATACCCACGCTGGGCATGGGTTTCCCAATGCGGCCCCGTCGATGGTAGGTCAACCATCCAATCGCGCCGAATACAAAGATATAGATGACACCGCCCGACATGCCCGCGCCGCCCAGCGAAAAGCGGGTCGCGGCGGCGGCGAGGGTCGTTACCACGGCGGCTACCGGCCCTCCAATGACTCCGGATAGCAGGATCGGCGCGCCTCGGGTGTCGGCAAAGATTCCTTGCTCCAACTTGAACGGCAGCAACATGAGCAAAGCGGCGGTGAGCCCGAAAACCAGACCAATGCCGAGCGCCCGGCGCAGCGGCACGCTCTCTTGCAGAAAGAACCGCCATCGTCCGAATATGGAGATCGTCCAGGCAAGCAGGGACAGCAGCCCAAGATTGGTGATCAAGGCAATATACGACTGCCCAATGCTCTCGGCGATCAGTGACATGGCATCCCTTTCCACGAGCGCGCGAGCCTCCCCTATTGGGTCGCCTCACTCATCCGTATGGAGACACTATCAGGTCTTCCAAAAAGCTGAACCGATTTCGTTGCCAAAGCGATCCTGATCGGAAAGAAAAAGCCGCCGTGAGTCGACCTTAGGTCCTGTCACGGCGGCTCGTTATTCAGCCATTGCGGGCTTTGGCATAGCCCACACCTTCCAGGCTTTCCTCAATCTCTTCGAGAATCACCGGGTCGTCGATGGTCGCCGGGATCTTGAACTCTTGGCAATCGGCAATCTTCTGCATGGTGCCACGCAATATCTTGCCCGACCGGGTCTTGGGCAGGCGCTTGACCACCGTGGCGGTCTTGAAGGCCGCTACCGGACCGATCTTCTCGCGGACCATGCGCACCACTTCCTTGACGATCTCTTCGTCCGGGCGATCCACGCCGGCCTTGAGTACCAAGAATCCCAGCGGTAGTTGGCCCTTGAGCTGATCCGCCACGCCGATGACCGCGCATTCGGCCACGTCCGGGTGATGGGCCAGCACTTCTTCCATGCCGCCGGTGGACAGCCGGTGTCCGGCCACGTTGATGATGTCATCGGTGCGGGCCATGATGTAGACGTAGCCGTCCTCATCGATAAAACCCGCGTCGGCGGTCTTGTAATAGCCCGGGAAGTCTTCCAGATAGGCTTCCTTAAAACGCGCCTCGGCGTTCCAAAGAGTTGGCAAGGTGCCCGGGGGCAGTGGCAGCTTGACCACGATGGAGCCGATATCTCCCGGACCCACCGGATTCAATTCGTCATCCAGTACCTGCACGTTCCAGCCCGGCACCGCCTTGGTGGGCGAGCCCGCCTTGACCGGGAATTCATGCAAGCCCATGCAGTTGGCGGCAATGGCCCAGCCGGTTTCGGTCTGCCACCAGTGATCGATTACCGGCACCTTCAGGGTATCGATGGCCCATTGCAGGGTATCAGGATCGGTCCGCTCACCAGCCAGGAACAGGGTACGGAACCCGCTCATGTCGTACTGGCCGAGCAGTTCGGCGTTGGGATCGTCACGCTTGATGGCGCGGAAGGCCGTCGGCGCGGTGAACATCACCGAAACCTTGTGCTCGGCGATCACCCGCCAGAACACGCCCGCATCGGGGGTGCCCACGGGCTTGCCTTCAAACACCAAAGTCGTATTGCCATTGAGCAGTGGCGCATAGCAGATATAGGAGTGACCAACCACCCAGCCCACATCGGAAGCGGCCCAATAGACTTCGCCCGGCTCCACGTTATAGACATTCTTCATGGTCCACTTGAGCGCCACGGCATGTCCGCCATTGTCGCGCACCACGCCCTTGGGCTGGCCGGTGGTCCCGGAAGTATAGAGGATATAAAGCGGGTCGGTGGCCGCCACCGGCACGCAGGCCGCCGGTTCCGCCGCCGCCGCCGCTTCGGCCCAATCGAAGTCCCGGCCTTCGATCAGATCGGCCACGGCTTGTTCCCGTTGCAAGATGAGTGTGGCGGAAGGTTTGCTGGTGGCCAGGCTGATCGCTTCGTCGAGCAGCGGCTTGTAGGCGATGACACGCCCCGGCTCGATGCCGCAGGAAGCGGAAACAATCGCCTTGGGTTGGGCATCATCAATGCGAACGGCCAGTTCATTGGCCGCGAAACCACCAAACACGACCGAATGCACCGCGCCCAGACGGGCACAGGCCAACATGCCCACCAGGGCCTCGGGGACCATGGGCATATAGATCAACACCCGGTCGCCCTTGTTTACTCCGCGATCCCGCAAGGCACCCGCGAAGGCCGCCACTTGGTTTTGCAGTTCGGCATAAGTGATGGTGCGTTTGGTATCGGTGATGGGGCTGTCGTAAATGATCGCCGCCTGTTCGCCCCGACCTTCCTCGACATGGCGATCGACAGCGTTGTAGCAGGTATTCATCTCACCGCCAGCGAACCAGCGGTACATCGGGGCATTGCTGTCATCGAGCACACGATCCCACTTCTTGGTCCAGACGATCTCTTCCGCCGCTTTACCCCAGAATCCTTCCGGGTCTTCCAGCGACTGTTGATAGGCCAGATCATAGGCGTTGCTCATCAGTTCTCCCCTTTGTGTCTCGATTGATTCTACCTACTCCATTGGGCAGGATCCACCCTGCCCAAGGTGGGGAAGAATGCCCAAAAACGACCGATCATGCAAAGAAGATTTGTGACTCTTTTGTATTGCCACTGCGAAATCCATGGATTGGTATGTTATCCTGCGGCCTATTGGCGAGAGTCTTGGAGAATTTCATGCGATTGGTCTTTCTTTTCAGTCTGGTTGTGTTCGCTGGTGCGGCGAGCGTTGCGCAGGCCGAAGACGAGGCCGCTCTGGATGATCGCGGCACATTCACCATGGTCTTGGAAAACGATCTGTTCGGCGGCGGGACCGACCAGCATTACACCCATGGCACCCGCTTTGCCTGGCTATCCCCCGAAGGGGATGTGCCGCCAAAAGTGGAGGAATGGGCCAATCTGATGCCGCTGTTCGCCGAAGGAGGCAGCAAGCGCGTTTCCTATACCCTGGGACAAAACATCTATACCCCGAGCGATATCCGCATTGCCCAGTTGATCCCCAATGAGCGCCCTTATGCGGGCTGGCTTTATGGCGGTGTCGGGCTGGCTTCGGACACCGGCAGGCGCCTGGACAACCTGCAACTGTCCATTGGCATGGTCGGACCGGCGGCCCTGGCCGGAGAGACTCAGGCTTTTGTGCATAACATTATCGATAGCCCCGATCCCAAGGGCTGGAGCCACCAGTTGCACAACGAACCGGGGATCGTGCTGACCTATGAGCGGCAATGGCGCAACTGGTACGAATTCGATTTCCTCGGATTGGAAGTGGATGCCACGCCCCGCGCCGGAGGCAGCTTGGGCAACATCTATACCCACGCCGAAGTCGGCCTAACCGCGCGTGTCGGCGATGATCTACCCTCGGACTACGGCCCGCCGCGGATCCGCCCCAGCCTGCCCGGATCCGACTTCTTCCTCCCCACCGAGGGTCTCGGCTGGTACTTATTCGCGGGAGTCGGTGGACGACTGGTGGGCCGCAACATTTTCCTGGATGGCAACAGCTTTCGCGGCAGCCATAGCGTCGACAAAGAACGCCTGGTTGGCGATCTGCAAGGGGGCTTGGCCGTCACCTGGGGCCGCGTGCGGGTCGCCTATACCCATATCATCCGGTCCAAGGAATACGTCGGCCAAGGGGCCATTGACCGCTTCGGGGCGTTGTCATTGTCGGTGCGCTTTTAGGCTTTCTGGCTATCGCCCAGCACCTTGAGGACAAGGATGATGGCTGATAAGCCTCGATTTTGTCATGTTTGTCCGGGCCCGATTGGACCCGACATGTCATGTTTGTCCGGGCCCGATTGGACCCGACATGTCATGTTTGTCCGGGCCCGATTGGACCCGACAGGCGCCAACAGGCTGCTGAAAAAGTCCGATTTCGAGCCTGTGGCGACACATGCTTCGACAAGCTCAGCATGAGGACCTTTGAATTTTCAACATGTTAGCCTCACCCTGAGCTTGTCGAAGGGCGAGGCGGGCCGTAGAACAACACTTTCTTAGCAGCCTGCGAAAAGCTTTAGTGCCAGCGAACGGTGTTGCGTCCATCTTGCTTTGCTTGGTAAAGGGCACCGTCGGCCCGACCCAGCAAGCGGTCGGCATTGTCGTCCTCGTGCACCTGAGTGACCCCCAGACTCGCCGTTATGGGCGCGCCATCCGGCAACTTCGCCAGGGAGGCCTGTTCAATGGCCAGCCTGATTTTCTCGGCCAGGGTTATGGCATTCTTCAAGGGGCAGTCGTGGGCCAGAACGATCAGTTCCTCCCCGCCCCAGCGGCACAGAACATCCGAACTGCGCACATCCTTGTCTACGATTTCGGCAATTTCACGGATCACCCGGTCCCCTTCAAGATGGCCCAGCGTGTCATTGACCCGCTTGAAATGGTCAATATCCAGCAGCAGGATCGAAAACGGTTTGTTGTCCCGTTGATGGCGCTTCAGCGCCTGATCCATGGTCACGTCGAAAACTGCCCGGTTGCCAATACCCGTGAGACCATCGGTGGTCGCCATGGATTCCAGCCGATTGTGGAATCGGTTCACCGTATACATGACGATCAACAAAGTCAGGCCAACGACTCCTAGTCCGACGACGGTATTGGTCAAGAGGCTTTCGCGGATTCCCGCCAAGGCATCGGATTCCCGCTGCTCCACCACCACCCGCCATTTGAGTTCCGGGATATGGCGGGTGCTGACCAACATGGTTTCGCCATCCCGGTCGTATTCGTAGAAACCTTGGTCGGTGGTCAGAATATCCTTGGCGATGGCCGCCATACCCGGCGCGGATAGCAGGGAATCCTCGACGACCACGGCGCCTTCTGAGCGCACCATAATGGCCCCTTCGTCATCGACGAAATACACATGCCGCCCAAAATGCTGTTTGTAGCGGTCGACAATCCGGGCCACCGTCCCGAACTCCAGCCCCACCCCCGTAGCGGCCAGATAGTTTCCTTCTCGGTCAAATACTTTGTGATTGATGAAAATGGTCAGAGCGTTTTCCTGCTCTTCATTGGAATCCACATTGAGTTCGTGATCTTCGCGCATATCCCGAACGCGGAAGAACCAGGCATCCTTGGGATCCGTCTCTGAAACCACCTGGGTGACACCGCTGAAGTGGTAGTAATTGCGCGTGGCATCGGAAATGAGAAAACTGGTGAACAGGTCGTAATTCCGCCGGATCTCGTCCAAATAGCGAATCAGTTTTTCCGGGTCTTTCTCGCCTGAGAGTAGCCAGTCCTGAACAAAGGTATCGGCCGCCATCAAGGAGGCGACGAATACCGGCCGCAACAGGTCGCGTTGTATCTCGGAGTAGATATTATTGCTGGTGAGCGGCAATTCGTTGTCGATCAGGGCCAGACGCAGGCTGTTCTTGGACACATAATAGCTGGTCAGGTTGGTGGTTAGAAACCCGGCCACCAGAATCAGACTGATGACCGCAACCAACGGCCCGCGTACGGAAAAGACACTTTTCATCAAGACCCTGTGGCATCGCCAATTCGTTCAACTCAAACCGGCATGACTATCAGGGTTTAGGCAGGCCGAATGCAAGCGGCTTATGTTCAGTGGCGGGAATAATACCCGGGACCGCGTTTACTTCTCCACCGGATAACTCTTGCGCTTCCAGGCAGATACCCCGCCGGAGACCACCTTTAGGTTGGCAAATCCCGCCTTCTTGAGCGCGCGCGCGGCGTTGGCGGAGCGGTTGTCGGTACGGCAGATGGCATAGACCGGATGAGTCTTGTAGTCGTCCAGGGCCCCACCGAGTTGGTTGAGCTTTGCGGAAATGTCACCCAGAGGAAGGTTCACCGAGCCGGGCACGCGCCCTTCGGCAAACTCGGAATTCGTTCGCACATCGATCACCACCAAGTCTTCGCCCGCATCCATCTTACCCTTTAACTCATCCACCGGCACAAAAGGCACGCCGGCCATGATCCGCGGTATATAGCGCATGGACAAAAACGCCAAGGCGATGACCAAGGCGGTGACAAGAAGATTGCTATCGAGTTCCATGGTCGGCTTCCCCCGTTCCGAATGAGGGCGCATGAAAGAGTTTCCAGACCGCGCTTGTCAAGTGGTGCGTGACTTTTCAGCCCGGGACCGATAAAGAACCGCCATGAATGATCCATCATCCCCTCCCAAGCCGGTCCATGTGATCGGCGGTGGTCTGGCGGGCAGCGAAGCCGCTTGGCAGTTGGCCTCTGCCGGGGTCCCGGTGATCCTGCACGAGATGCGGCCCCAGCGGACCACCGACGCCCATGCCACCGACGGACTGGCCGAATTGGTCTGTTCCAATTCCCTGCGCTCCGATGACCGGACCAGCAGCGCCGTGGGCCTACTGCACGAGGAAATGCGCCGCTGTGGCTCGTTGATCCTGCAAAGCGCCGATACCCATCGGGTCCCCGCCGGTGGGGCACTGGCGGTGGACCGCGAAGCCTTCTCCCAGGCTGTCCAAAAGGCATTGGAAGAACACCCCCTGGTCACCCTGGCCCGCGAGGAAGTGGTTGGCCTGCCGCCGGAAGACTGGGACAGCGTCATCATTGCCACCGGACCGCTGACCTCCCCTGCCATGGCGGCGGCGATTACCGAGGAAACCGGCGAAGACTCCCTGGCCTTTTTTGATGCCATCGCGCCGATCATTCATAAAGACAGCATCGACTTCGAAAAGGCTTGGTTTCAATCCCGCTACGACAAGGGCGATGGCGCCGACTACATCAACTGCGCCATGGACGACGCGCAATACCATGCCTTCATCGATGCCTTGCTGAATGGCGAGAAAACCGAGTTCAAGGACTGGGAGCGCAACACCCCCTATTTCGAGGGCTGCCTGCCTATCGAGGTCATGGCCTCGCGTGGCCCGGAAACACTGGCCCATGGCCCCATGAAACCGGTGGGGCTGACCAACCCCCGCGCACCGGACAGACGGTCTTATGCCGTCGTCCAGTTGCGCCAGGACAATGCCCTGGGCACGCTCTACAACATGGTCGGTTTTCAGACCAAGCTGACCTATGGGGAGCAAAAACGGGTTTTTCGGATGATCCCTGGCCTGGAGAATGCCGAATTCGCTCGCCTCGGCGGCCTGCACCGCAATACCTTCCTCAACGCCCCCCGACTGCTGGATGCTCGACTACGGCTGAAATCCCGCCCGGCGCTGCGCTTTGCCGGGCAAATCACCGGCTGCGAGGGCTATGTGGAGAGCGCCGCCGTGGGCTTGCTGGCCGGGCAGTTCGCCGCCGCCGACCGGCTTGATGTAACGCCGCCGCCGCCGCCCGCCACCACCGCTCTGGGCGCCCTGCTTGACCACATAACCCGCGGTGCCGACGCCGCCACCTATCAGCCCATGAACGTCAACTTCGGCCTGCTGCCCGAACTCACCGAGCGCAACGCCAAGGGCCGCCCTCTGAAAGGCCGTGATCGAAAAGCCGCCTATGGCCGCCGGGCATTGGCCGATCTGGACGACTGGCTGAGAAACGGTGGTCGGTTGATCGCATAAATCGCTTCAGCCCGCCGGTCCGGTTGGGTAAACTCTTCTCCGGTCGCAAAAAGACCAACCGATTCAACGATTGGAGCCCCTCGGATTCGTCACCGCCATGTGGAACGACCTTCCCGCCTATGACCTGTCCCATCTGACTTTTTTGATCGTGGACAGCAACAAGCACATGCGGACCATCGTCCGGCAGGTGCTAAAGGCGCTGGGCGCCCGATCCGTCTTCGAGACCAAAGAGGGCGCCGAGGCCTATCAGGCCATGAAAGCCATGAATCCGGATATTGTCATGTCCGCCATGATGATGGACCCGGTCAACGGGTTGGAGCTTTCGACCATGATCCGGACGTCCGTGGACAGCCCGAATCCCTATGTGCCCATCATCATGGTCAGCGGCCATACCGAGGAACATCACATCTACAACGCCCGAGACGCCGGGGTGGATGAATTCCTGGCCAAGCCTGTCTCGGCCCATACCATCTATTCACGGGTGGTTGAGGTGATTCGTCACCGGCGCCCGTTCGTCAAGTCGCGCAGCTATTTCGGTCCTGACCGGCGGCGCCGGGAAGACCCCAACTATACCGGGGCCCGCCGCCGCATTACCGACCAGGATGATAGCGATGAGAACATCACCATCCTCGCCGACGGGTAGTCAGGGCGCGCCGCCGATGAACTCGGCAACCAAGTCGGCCAGATCCTCCGCATAGAGGTCGGGATAGAAATGCCCGGCGCCTTCGAACAGCTCCAGCCGGGTGTCTGGGTCATTCACGCTCTTAACCGATTCGGCCAGTTGTGGGACAACTTTGTCATCGTCTGAGACCACAATCAGCTTCGGTGCTTTGATTTTCTCCAACAGGGCGGGCGTGTCCTTGCGCCGGTCGCCGTGGTAGTACTCGATGAAACTGCTCGGCGCCACATCGGCCTCGGCGCAATGCAGAAAGGGGATGCCCTTCATCAACTTGCCGCCGTGTCCGCCGTCCTGATAGCGCATGGCCTCGTCCATGCCCGCCAGCAATTCCTTGCCGAACTGTTTGCGGTAGGCCTTGGCCTCGGCGACGATCCCATAGGTCATGGGGGCGACCATAACCACATGGGTGATTTCCTTACCCGCCTCGGTGGCGGCGTACCAGGCCACCTGGTTGCCGCCCCGGGAATGACCATACAACGAGATGGGGCCAGCCTTTTGTTCCTTTAGCCAATCGATCCAGTTGCCGATCTCGTCGATGGCATCCTCGTGGCGGTGCTTGTGGGGTGTTGTGCAGTCATACATACCCTTGCGATTGTCCAGGCCCAGGCTGAGATTGATCGCCAGGCTGTTGAACCCCCGCTCGGCCATCAGTTCCTGCATGCCGCCGATGATTTCCATGTCCTTGTGACCCAGCGTGCCGTGAAGCATCAGCAAGACCCCATCGGCCAGGGTTTTTCCTTCGGCCACCACCAAATCGGCGTTCCAGGTCAGGTCTTTTGGCTTGATGGTCACTTCCTCGGCCGTGGCGGGAAAGGCCAGCAGCAAAGCGAACAGAACGGCGAGCAGTCTCGGGGTCATGCATCCCTCCCAATGGATTCTTTTGATTCGCCGGGAATTCAATACCGTCCCAGCCAACCATGCAAGAGCAGAGACAAACGCTTGCGCCCCTTTCTCATCAAGGCCGGGTTCTCCGGGTCGTACCCTGCCCCCTGAAGCGTGGCCAGATGGTCATCGACCAACAGGGCAGGCAGCAACAGGGGGTGCGCGGCCTTGGCGACTTGTTTGCGCAGGGCCCGCGCGCGGTTCAGATGCAAGCGGGCGCGGACGGTTACTCCCACCACGACCGCACTATCCCCGGCGGGTGGGTCCGGGAGAGGCAACAACCTTCGTCCCATGGAGCGGTGAAAGGGGACCGCGCGCACCAGTCCGATCAAGGCCCAGGCCAGCGCCACTTTCTCCACCGCCTCGCGGGTTTCATCGCGATCAATTCCAAGAATGGTCAGGGCCGCCCGCGCCAGGGGGGTCGATGTCTCGCGGGCATAGGCCTCCAAGGCATTGAGGTCGGCACAGGGGTCGCTCTCCATATCCCGCTCCCGGGCATCGATCAGGTCCTGCAAATGCTTCAGGGGCCAGATCCCCTGCTCCCGCAGGGCCGCCAACTCAATCAGCAGTTCGTGATCCCGCCGTTGTCCCTGGTCCAGGGCTTCCAGGGCCTCGCGCCACCATTGCAGCCTTATGCGGCCCAGCATCGGTTCCGATACCCGCTCACGAATGCCGGCAATCTCCAGATTGAAAGCCAGCAGGGCCATCACCGCCCGGCGCGGCTCGGCAGGCAGGAACAAAGCACAATAAAAGCGGTCGGGGTCCTGGCTTCGGACCTGTGTCAGGCAATAATCTTCCATGTGGATCAATATGCTTCGACGGAAGCCTGGAAGCGATTGAAAAATTCTCTTGCCAGTTCCCTTTTGCCCCTTCAAAACCCTCTCCGGACCCCCTATGTGAGGGGGGCTTCAAAATTTCTTTGGCCCTTTTAAGGAGGATTTCCCCATGGCATTTGAATTGCCCGCCCTGCCTTTCGCCCAGGACGCCCTCGAGCCGCATATGTGCGCCGAGACCTTGGACTATCACCACGGCAAGCACCACAACACCTATGTGGTCAACCTGAACAACCTGACCAAGGACAGCCCCATGGCGGGTCAGTCCCTGGAGGAAATCATCTCGGCCACCGCCGGTGACGCGGGCAAGGCGGGCATCTTCAACAATGCCGCCCAGGTTTGGAATCACACCTTTTTCTGGAACTGCCTGTCCGCCAATGGGGGCGGCGCCCCGACCGGTGACCTGGCCGCCAAGATCGATGCCGCCTTCGGCTCATTGGACGGTTTCAAGGAACAGTTCACTCAGGCTGCCTTGACTCAGTTCGGCTCCGGCTGGGCCTGGCTGGTGGTTGAAGGCGGTGAACTCAAGATCACCAAGACCGCCAATGCCGATACCCCCATCGCCCACGGCCAGACCCCGCTGCTGTGCATCGACGTGTGGGAGCATGCCTATTATATCGATCACCGCAACGCGCGGCCGAAGTTCGTCGAGACATTCCTCGGCAACCTGGCCAACTGGGACTTCGCGGCGGCCAATCTGGCCAACGCCTGATCCGACGCATGCCAATGCAAAGGGCCCGACCGGTTGGTCGGGCCCTTTTTATATGGAATAGGTGTTCAAGCTCTAATCGAGCAGACGCGACCACCAGCCTTTTCGGCGGGACTCCGACTGAACCGCATCCACATCGATGACTTCGGTCCCCGCCAGTGCCGGCGCCTCTTCCGGTTCCGGCTCGGGCTCGGGCTCGGGCTTGGGCTTGGGCTCCGGTTGTGCCTCGACGACTGGCTCCGGGGCGGCTTCCACCGGTGCCTCGGCGGCGACGGCTTCCTTCTTCTTACGCGGCGCGCGTCGACGAGCGGGTTTCTTGGGCTTCTCCTCTGGCTCGGCAGCTTCAGTGGTCTCGGTGGTTTCGGCTTCCGATACAGGAGCCGCTTGCTCCGTGTAGGCCTCTTGTTCTGGCTGCTCGCTGCCTTCGGATTCCGTGGACGGAGCCTGTTCGCCGGTTTCAGCGGGCGCGGCGCTGGCGGCACTCGCCTCTTCACCGTTTTCCGAACCATTTTCCTCGCCCTCGGGACGGCGCCGACGACGGCCTCCCCGGCGACCCCGGCGACGACGTTTCTTGGGGGCTTCTTCGTCACCATCTTCGTTGGTGGTAGATGCCGTGGCGCCCTCGGTGCCTTCAGTGCCTTCGGTGCCTTCGGATTCGCCTTCTTCACTCTTGGCGTCGCGTGACTCGGCGTCCATGGTCTCGCCCTCTTCGGGGCGCTTGCCACGACGGCGACGGCGGCGCTTGCGACGTTTGCTGCCGTCCTCGCCAGTGCCTTCCTCGTCATCCACGGGCTCGACCACCACGGGCAGCGCCTCGATCACCGGATCGTCGGCGCTCCGCGCCCGCAGACGCTCGATACGATGGTCTGGCGGAATCAGCGAGTCATCCCCCATCAACATAACCGAGAAGCCATAACGACTTTCGATATCGGCCAGGGCATCGCGCTTATAGTTGAGGATATACAGCGCCACGGAGGTTGCCACATGCACGGCAATCTCGGCCGCGCGGCCACGCAGGCCTTCTTCCTCTATGGCCCGCAATACATGCAGGGCGGTGGATTCTGTCGAGCGGATCACTCCCGTCCCGGCGCAATGGGGGCAGGATTCGAAGCTGGTCTCGATCAAACTCGGACGCAGCCGTTGTCGTGACAACTCCATCAGACCAAAAGGACTGATACGACCAATCTGGATCCGGGCCCGGTCAATCCGCATCGCTTCCTTGAGCCGCCGTTCCACATTGGTCTGATAGCGCGACACCTCCATATCGATGAAGTCGATAACGATCAGACCAGCCAAATCGCGCAACCGAAGCTGCCGGGCGATCTCGTCCGCTGCTTCCAGATTGGTCCGATAGGCGGTCTCTTCAATGTTGCGTTCTTTGGTGGAGCGTCCCGAGTTGACGTCGATGGACACCAAGGCCTCGGTGGGATTGATGACGATATAGCCCCCCGATTTGAGCTGTACGTCAGGCCCGTGCATGGCATCCAACTGACTTTCCACCTGATAACGGTGGAACAACGGCACCACGATGTCTTTGTAAGGTTGGACCTTTTTCGCATGCGACGGGATCAACATTTTCATGAAGTCCTTGGCGGTGCGATAGCCATCGTCGCCCTCGACCACCACTTCATCAATGTCCTTGTCGTATAGATCGCGGATGGAGCGCTTGATCAGGTTGCCTTCCTCGTGGATCAGGCACGGTGCCGCACTCTCCAGCGTCTGAGTACGAATGGTGTCCCAAACCCGCAGCAAGTAGTCGTAGTCGCGCTTAATCTCGGCCTTGGAGCGTTGCGCCCCCGCCGTGCGCACGATGACGGCCATGCCTTCGGGGATCGATAGGTCGCCGAGCACCGATTTCAGCCGCTTGCGGTCATTGGCGCTGGAAATCTTGCGGGAGATGCCGCCCGCCCGGGTGGTGTTGGGCATCAACACGCAATAGCGACCGGCCAAGGACAGATAGGTGGTCAGCGCGGCGCCCTTGTTGCCCCGTTCTTCCTTGACCACTTGAACCAGCAGCACCTGGCGCCGCTTGATGACTTCTTGAATTTTGTAGTTGCGATAGGAGTGGTATGGGCGTCGGGCCTCGGTTTCCTCGGCCACATCATCGCCGCCCAAAACCTCCAGGCTGGCGCCTTCGCCCTCGCCCTCTTCGCCGCCGTTGGTTTCGGCGGGTTCATCGACCTCGCCGTTAGCGGACTCGTCGTCGGGGGTTTCGGCGATCAGTGCTTCCCGATCGGCGACCGGGATTTGGTAATAGTCAGGGTGGATTTCACTAAAGGCCAGAAAGCCATGACGATTGCCGCCATATTCGACGAAGGCCGCCTGCAAGGACGGTTCGACGCGGGTTACTTTAGCGAGATAGACGTTACCCTTGAGCTGTTTGCGGGATGCGACCTCGACGTCAAAGTCTTCTAGTCGGTTCCCCATGGCCACCACGACCCGAGTCTCTTCGGCGTGGGTGGCATCGATCAACATACGCTTGGTTGCCATTGAATTCGGTACTCCAGACACCCGCCGACGACCCGGGGTTGCCCCTTGGTTCGGATCGGGTGAAGTTGAGAAATGCTCCGGCGACGCGCGCAGACCGGTCCAGAGGGCTATAAGAGCCGAATATCTGGGGAACGGTTTTCAACTGGCGGTCCTCTCCGGGAGCAAAGAATATTGCGTTTTACGGCATTGGAACAAGCGGCCCCATCGGGCTGGGAGCAAGCGACCCTTTATCCTGT
Organism: Magnetospira sp. QH-2; assembly: GCF_000968135.1. Taxonomy (NCBI): domain Bacteria; kingdom Pseudomonadati; phylum Pseudomonadota; class Alphaproteobacteria; order Rhodospirillales; family Thalassospiraceae; genus Magnetospira; species Magnetospira sp. QH-2. The sequence goes on from NZ_FO538765.1 coordinate 2,519,219, forward strand.
GGGTGAAGCGAAGATCCGCGCCCTTTTTCAGGGGGTCCGCGAATCGACCCGGCACCCAGCCGAACCGAGCGACCGACGCCAATGCACTGTTAACATAACGGTAGGGATATCATTCGACAATGGTGTTAATGAGAGTTTTTAGCCTCGGCACCATACGGAGTCGGGTGAGGCTTGCTCCGTACTTCCATCGGGGTATGATGGCGAGCTCGCCCTTTCATCATACGGCGCGGGGGACGGGTCAACCGGAAATATTTGGCCATGGGCATGGACGAACCGAAAGAAACAAGAAAATCACGTAGCCGGATCCCGGTGGCGATCCTATTGCTGTTGGCTTGGTTCGCGGCCATCGGGGCGGCGCGCGCGGAAACATCCGGCGTCCCTTCGGTCCTCGACCTGCGGCTCGGCACCCATCCCGGGTATACCCGGTTCGTGTTGGAGCTCGATTCCCCCCTGGCCTTTCAGGTCTATGCCCTGCCCAATCCCTATCGGGTGGTCATCGACATGCCCGAAGTGGGTTGGCAACTGCCCAAGGAGACCCAATCCCACCGCGCAGGCTCCATCAGCGGGTTCCGCTATGGACTGTTCCGCCCCGGACAATCGCGGGTGGTGCTTGACGCCATCGCCCCAGTGGGTATCCGCAAGGCCTTGGTGCTGCCGCCGGGCAAAGGACTGGGCTATCGCTTTGTGCTAGATATGGAAACCGTCTCCGAGCAGGCCTTCAGAAAAGGCGTGGGGCAGGCCTCGGCCCGTGCCGTGGTTGCCGCCGCGCCCAAGGGCCGGCCTCCGGCCCCTCTCGCAGCCGAATCCGCCAAGCCGGCCGTGCACCACAATCTCCCCGATGATGTCATCTTGTTGGCCCGCCTCGGTCCGCCCAAGACCAAGCCCTTGGACCGCCTTCGCAAGCGAGTGGTGGTGCTGGACCCGGGACATGGCGGCATTGATCCCGGCGCCATCGGTGTCAGCGGCATCCATGAAAAGAACATCACCTTGGCCATGGCCCGGGAAGTGCGGCAGCGACTGGAGAAAACGGGTCGCTACAAGGTCATTCTCACGCGCAACCGGGATGTGTTCATCCGCTTGCGCGACAGGGTCAGCTACGCCCGGGACAAAGGCGGGGAAATCTTTGTTTCCTTGCATGCGGATACCATCCGCAACAAGCGTATTCGCGGCCTGTCGGTTTACACCCTGTCGGAAAAGGCCTCGGATAAAGAAGCCGCCCTGCTGGCCGACAAGGAAAACAAGGCGGACCTGATCGCAGGGGTGGACCTGACCCATGAATCCGATGAAGTCACCAATATCCTGATCGACCTGGCGCAACGGGAAACCATGAATCAGTCGGTGCAGTTTGCCGCCCAATTGGTCCGTGAACTCAAGCGGGAAACCAAGCTGCTGCGCAACACCCACCGCTTCGCCGGGTTTGCGGTACTCAAGGCCCCGGATATTCCGTCTGTGTTGGTGGAATTGGGCTTCTTGTCCAACCGCAAGGATGAAGCGGCGCTGCGTGATTCCCAATATCGCAGCAAGCTGGCCCGTGCCATTGCCAAGGGCATCGACGGCTATTTCGTACAGGTTGAGGAAGCCATTCGGCGCTGATCACCGTTTGACCACAAGCGGGTCACGAAATCGTCCTTTTTTCCGCTTAGTCTCTTTGCATCGGTCCATGTATATAAAGGGGCCGAAAAAGAGGTCTTACCATGGTGTTGCGTTTATTGGGGGTATTTACCGCTCTGTTTTTGCTGCTGAGCCTCATCGGCGCGGGCGGGGTGATGTATGTATTTTATACCTTTGGCAGTGGTCTCCCCGACTATCATCAGCTGAACGATTACGAACCCCCCGTGATGACCAGGATCCATGCGGGCGACGGTCGTCTGCTGGCCGAGTATGCCATCGAGAAACGCGTCTTCGTGCCGATCACCGCCATCCCCCGCCGGGTGGCACGCGCCTTTCTGGCAGCGGAAGACCAACATTTCTATGACCACATGGGCGTTGATCCCATAGGTGTGGCCCGGGCCATGGTCACCAACCTGCGCAATATCGGTTCCGGACGACGGCTACAGGGCGCTTCGACCATCACCCAACAGGTGGCGAAGAACTTCCTGCTGACCAACGAAGTCTCCTATCGCCGCAAGATCCAGGAGGCCATCCTCGCCCTGCGTATCGAGAAAGTGCTGACCAAGGACCGTATTCTCGAGCTTTACCTCAATGAGATCTACCTGGGCTATGGCTCTTACGGTGTCGCCGCGGCCTCTTTGAATTACTTCAACAAATCCCTGGGCGAATTAACCGTGGCCGAGGCCGCCTATTTGGCCGCCCTACCTAAAGCGCCCAACAACTACGATCCGATTCGCAAACGGGATGCCGCCGTCGAACGCCGCAACTGGGTGATCGGCCGCATGTTCGAAGAAGGCTTCGTTGATGCCGTCCAACGGGACCAGGCTTTGTCTGAACCGTTGATTGTCCGCGAACGCTCGGAAACGGAATTCGTCACTGCGGAATACTTCGCAGAGGAAGTGCGCCGCGAGTTGGCCGACCGCTACGGCGAGGACGGACTCTATAAGGGGGGCCTGTCGGTGCGCACCACCATTGACCCCAATCTTCAAAACATGGCGCAAAAGAGTCTGCGTGACGGGCTGATTGCCTATGATCGGCGCCATGGCTATCGGGGGCCGGTGGCCCGCATCGCCGCCGATGGCGCTCAATCGCTTCCTGCCGACTGGCTTGCCAAGCTGCGCGAGACCGCCGTCCCCAAAGGCCTGCCCAAGACCTGGTTCCTCGCTGCCGTCGACAAGGCAAGCAATGACAGCGCCGAGATCCTGTTCAGCGATGCCAGCAAGGGAACCATCCCCCTGGCCGAACTGCGCTGGGCCCGCGAAGCGTTGAAGGATCAGAAACGAGGACCATCCATAAAACGGGCCCGTGATGTATTGAAAGCCGGTGACGTGGTGTTGGTGGAAGCCGTCACCGAGCGCAAGAATTCCAAAGGCGAGGCAACCTCTTATCCCGAAGGCACCTATGCCTTGCGCCAGATGCCTGAAATTCAGGGCTCCCTGGTGGCCTTGGATCCGCATACCGGGCGGGTGCTAGCCATGGTCGGGGGGTTCTCGTATCAACAAAGTGAGTTCAATCGCGCCACCCAAGCCAAACGGCAACCGGGCTCGGCGTTCAAGCCCTTTGTCTACCTGGCGGGCATGGACCAAGGCTTCACGCCGTCGTCCATCGTGCTGGATGCTCCCTTTGTCATCGACCAAGGGCCGGGCCTGCCCAAATGGCGCCCGGCCAACTACACCAAGAAATTCTATGGCCCCAGCACCTTGCGGCTGGGCATCGAAAAATCACGCAATCTCATGACGGTCCGGCTGGCTCAGGAACTGGGTATGGAACGCATCGCGGACTATTCCGGTCGATTGGGGATCTATGACCGTTTACCGGAGCGCCTGGCCATGTCCCTGGGCGCCGGGGAAACCACCTTGCTACGGCTGACCACGGCCTACGCCATGCTGGTCAATGGCGGCAAGACCATTCGCCCCAGCCTGATCGACCGCATCCAGGATCGCAACGGTCGCACCGTCTTCCGCCATGACGACCGCCCCTGCCCCGATTGCGATGCCATGCGTTGGACCCGTCAGGCCGTGCCACGCGTCCCCGACACCCGCACGCCGGTGACCAGTCCGGCCAGCGCCTATCAGGTGGTTTCCATGCTCGAAGGCGTGGTGAAGCGGGGAACCGGGCGGCGAATTGCCTCTCTCAACCGGCCTTTGGCGGGTAAGACCGGCACCACCAACAGCAGCCTGGATACCTGGTTTGTCGGCTTTTCACCTGATCTGGCGGTAGGGGTTTTCATGGGGTTCGACGAACCGCGCAGCCTGGGCCGCAAGGAAACCGGGTCCAGTGTCGCCGCGCCGGTGTTCAAGTCTTTCATGGGCGCCGCCTTGAAAGATCAACCGACCATTCCTTTCCGTATTCCCGATGGTATCCGGCTGGTGCGCATCAATGCCCGTACCGGCAAGCTGGCGCGGGACTCAGACAGCAACGTCATCCTGGAAGCCTTCAAACCAGGAACCGTCCCCACCGCGCAATCGGAGGCGGAAGAAATGGATAGCCGCACATACGGCGGCAGCGGCGCGCCGGCACTGGGAACGGGTGGTCTCTACTGATCGAAAGTCAGATGGCGACGAATTCCGGTAAGCTCGCGGTGCCGAACCAGAAAGCTTCCAAGGCCCGTACCTTCTCGATGAAAGAGTTAAATTCAGGCGGCTTGACCACATAGGCATTGGCGCCATTGCGATAGCAGGCCTCGATATCCTCCGGCGCCGACGAGGTGGTCAGGGCGATAACCGGAATATCTTTGAGTTCGGCATCGTTCGACATGGCGGCCAAGACTTCTCGCCCATCCATGCGGGGCATATTCAGGTCCAACAACACCATGTGCGGCTTTTTCCGGTCGCCGTAAGAACCCTCGCGACGCAAAAAGGCCATGGCTTCTTCGCCGTTGACCACATGGTCCACCTCACAAGGCACTTTGCCGGCACGGAACGCTTCCTTGGTCAGGCGCGCGTCCCCCGGATTATCCTCGACAAGGAGAATACGTACGGAATGGTCTGAGGTGGTCACTTGTCCATCTCCCGGGTCAATTGGTCTCCTCACCCAGCCACATGCCAAGTGTATTGTGCCGACCCTAACGACTTCGATCCCCCAGAGCGCCCATCTAGAGCGCCCATCTAGAGCGCCCATCTAGAGCGCCCATCTAACGACGCCCCTTGTCCGCGACCCCATTACCGGCTACACCGAAGCCGGTATTCGCGCTCTGGCACTTGTTCCGCCGGAACCCGGATTATAGACTGTTATTACATCGCATACAACAGAGGCCATGATGCGCGCTGAAGTGGAAAACATTGTCCAGGAAATCAAGCAGTCGGTGGAACTGCTGAGGAGGCATCTTTGACTACGATCAAGCCTGCCTAAGACTGGAAGAACTCAACGCTCTCTCTGAATCCCCGGACCTGTGGAATGACGCCGCCAAGGCGCAAGCCCTGATGCGTGAGCGCAATCAGCTTGAATCCGGCCTTGGCGCCATCAACTCCCTAGAGCAAGACCTCACCGACAACTTGGAGTTGATCGAGATGGGGGAAGACGAGGACGATTCCGAGGTCGTCGAGGAGGCTGAAAACGCCATCAAGGGCATGCTTGACCGAGCCGCAAAGGCTCGTCTGGAAACCCTGTTGTCGGGCGAAGCCGACGCCAACAACTGCTTTGTCGAAATCCATGCGGGCGCGGGCGGCACCGAAGCTCAGGACTGGGCCGAGATGATGCTGCGCATGTACACCCGCTGGGCCGAGGCCCATGGCTACAAGCTCGATTGGATCGAAGAGAGCGCCGGGGAAGAAGCTGGAATCAAATCGACCACCATCAAGGTATCCGGCCACAATGCCTATGGCTGGCTGAAGACCGAAAGCGGTGTGCACCGATTGGTACGCATCTCGCCCTATGACTCCAGTGCCCGCCGTCATACCAGTTTCTCGTCGGTCTGGGTGTTTCCGGAAATCGATGACAATATCGAGGTCGAAATCCTGGACAAGGATCTACGGGTGGATACCTACCGCGCATCGGGAGCGGGCGGCCAGCACGTCAATAAGACCGATAGCGCCATCCGCCTGACCCACATCCCGACCAATATCGTGGTCCAATGCCAAAATGACCGCTCTCAGCATAAGAATCGCGCCACCGCCATGAGCATGATGAAAGCGCGTCTTTATGAACTGGAGCTTCAAAAACGCGAGGAAGCGGCCCAGGCGGAACATGAAGCTAAGACCGACATCGGTTGGGGCCACCAGATCCGCTCTTACGTGTTGCAGCCATACCAGATGGTCAAGGATCTACGCACCAATGTGGAGACCAGCAATACCCAAGGTGTTTTGGATGGGGACCTGGATGCCTTTATGGCGGCGGCCCTGGCGGCGCGGGTCGGAGGTGACGGCGATTAAGGCGGTAGCCCGCTTCCTGATCCTGACATTCTTGCTGCTGGCGGGCTTGCTGCTGGCGGGCGGCCCGGTTTCCGCTGTCCCCATCGATGGTCGCGACAGTCCCTATTTGGCCCTGCACCAAAACGATTTGGTAATTTGGCACGCTTGGAACGCGGAAACCCTGGCCTTGGCCCGGCGCGAAGGCAAACCGATTTTCCTTTCCATTGGTTATCTCGCCTGCCACTGGTGCCATGTGATGCAAGACGAGCATTTCCGCGATCCGGAAACCGCCGCGCTGATCAATCGGCTGTTCGTGCCGGTGCTGGTGGACCGGGAACAGCAACCGGATGTGGACGCGTTCTACATGGCCGCCGCCGCCAATCTGGGCCTGCCCACCGGATGGCCGCTCAATCTATTTCTCAATGGCGACGGCACCCCGTTTTTCGGCGGTGTCTATTTTCCGCCCGAACCGCGCAGCGGCATGCCCTCCTTCCGGCAAATCCTCGAGCGGGTCTCGCAAACCCATGCCCAGATGGACAGCGAGATCCGCGATCAAGGTCTGAGCCTCTACGCCACCTTGCGCAAAGCCAATCATGTTCCCTCGCCTGTCCCCGGCTTGGACCAGACCGCCGATCACTTGCTGGAACAGGTGGATAGCTTCGCCGGTGGGTTTGGCGTGGCCCCCAAATTCCCTTACATACCGGCCTTGGACCTGCTTTGGCGGGCCCACCTCCGATACGGGAAGGATCGCTATCGGGACGCGGTGATCGCCAGCCTGTCGCATATGATCCGGGGTGGCCTGCACGATCATGTGGGTGGCGGCTTTTACCGCTATTGCGTCGATGCCCAATGGCGGGAACCGCATTTCGAGAAGATGCTCGACGTCAATGCCCAGATGCTGGCGCTGATGACACGGGTATGGAAGGAAACCCGCGACCCGGTTCTCGAACGAACGATCCGCACCACGGTCCGTTTCCTGCTCGAGGATCTCCGACTGGAAAACGGCGGATTCGCTTCGGCCTTGGACGCCGACAGCCGCTCGCCGCGCACCGGGCGCATGACCGAAGGGGCCTATTATGTCTGGCGGGATCAGGATATCCGCCGGATTTTGGGCAAGGAAGGGGCGGACTTCCTTACCGTCTATGGCCTGGAAAACATGGAAGCCGGAGGGGTGTTGTTTACCCTCGACGACAGTCATCGCCCCGCAGCCCTGGAGCGCCTGCGCGAGGCCCGGGCCAAGCGTCCTCCGCCCCGCCGTGACGACAAGGTTCTGTTCGACTGGAATGCCATGGCCGCGGCCGCTTTGGCGGAAGCGGGCGCCGCATTTGCCGAGCCGTCCTGGATCGAGGCGGCGGAACAAGTTCTCGCGCTGCTGGCTAACAAACTGGTGACGCCCAGCGGCATCCCCGCCCATGTCCTGTATGGGGGCAAGGCCGCTCCCATCGCGGTCCTGGATGACCTGGCGCAGGGGGCCCTGGCCTCTCTGACTCTCTATGAGGTGACGGGCAGGAAAAGCTATTTGACGACGACGCGCGCTTGGCTCGACCGCGCTCGTTCGGCCCACGAGGATACGGAATTGGGTGGGTATTTTGCCTCGCCCCATGATGGCGCGCCGCTGCCCGTGCGCCTCAAGCCCATGCTGGATCACCCCAATCCCTCAGGCAACGCTTTGATGGTCGAAGCCCTGGCCCGGCTGTACTACCTGAGTGGCGATACAGAGCTGCGACAATCGGCCGATCGCATACTGGAGACTTTTTCCGGAAGCCTGGACGACTCCTTGGTCCATGCCGCCATGGTTGGCGCGGCGGATACATTGGCCGAGGCCCTGCAACTAGTCTTGGTGGGCAAGCGATCCGCACCGGATATGGCTCCGCTTCTGAATCGGGTGCTGAGGACCGATCTGCCGGGGCGGATCCTGCTGGTCAAGGCGCCCGAGTCCCGTCTCCCGAAAGGGCATCCCGCCCGGGACAAACCGCAATTGGAGGATCGGGCCACGGCCTATGTCTGTCGTGGGCAGGTCTGTTCCTTGCCTGTCACGACGTCCCAAGAGCTTTCCGACGTACTCCGCGACATGCGCCGGTTTCAAACCAGCGGTAAATAGTAGTCCCCCGTCAACCCGGCTCGATTTCGCGCAGGCTCATTGAATGGCGGCTTGATGCGCCCGCGAAATCGGGAACGCACCAGATGCTGATAGGCCTCGCTGGGTGTCTGATCGCGGTCCGCGCATGCCACGCCGAACCAGCGTACCCCGGCTGCCACATGGCTTTCCTCTTCTTCGCCGATCAGGGCCAGAATATCGGCACTTTCCCTGTCTCCGTTGCGGAGCAACCGGGCGACCGTCGGCGGTGTGGTATCCAACCCGCGTGCTTCCAACAGCATGGGCACAAGGGCCAACCGGGCCATAAGATCATCTTGGGTCGCTTCCGCCGCCTCCCATAAACCATCATGGGCCGGTAAATCGCCATAGACGGAACCAAGATCCAATAGACGTTGGTGCAACAACTCAAAATGGCGTGCTTCGTCTTCGGCGACCGCGACCCAGTCGTCAAAGAATGGCCGCGGGTGATCCATCCGCCCGAACCGCACGATCAGATCCCAGGCCAGGTCGATGGCATTCAGCTCGATATGGGCGATGGCATGCAGCAGGGCTACCCGCCCCGCCAAACCGCTTTTGGATCGTCGGGGCATATGGCGCGGGGCCCGTAGTTCCGGCATCCGCGGTCGCGCAGGCCGATCCGGCGCAGAGAATGACCCGGCCCCGATCTCGGTCACATCCCCGGCACGCCAAGCCCGGGCCAGATCGAAACTCCCCGCCACCTTGTCCAAGGGGTCGGGGGTTGTGAGGATATCCCGCGCAGCGGCACATAAAGAGAGCCGCTTTGTCACTCGGCGGCCCCATGCAGACAACGGTCGATTGTCTCTAGCAGATGGATGATATCCACCGGCTTGGTGAGGAATGCGTGGAATCCGCCCAGCTCGACTCGCGGATCTTTGCCCAACGCCGCGTCGGCACTGAGCGCGATCACCGGAATGTCACGGGTTTCGTCCCTGGCCCGCAATTGCTTCAAGGCCTCAATACCATCCATCCCGGGCAGGTTGATATCCATGAGGATCAGATCGGGTTTACGGGACAAGGCCAGTTCGATGCCCAATTCGGCGGTATGAGTGGAAACCATTTCAAGGTCCGCCCGCTCATCGATGATCTCTTCCATCAGCGCCAAGTTGGATGGGTTATCTTCCACATACAACAAGGTTCGTTTCGGTTGGTCGTTTTGGTGAATCTGCTTGTCGGTGTCTTTGCCCTCCAGCTTGGGGCGAAGCGGCCCCTGGTGAGCCGAGAGAGGCAGATCGACCCAGAATGTCGTCCCTTCGCCCTCCACGCTCTTGAAGCCGATCGCGCCCCCCATGTGCTCTACCAGCCTCTTGGTGATGCTTAATCCTACACCGCTGCCTTCCACATGGCTGTTTTCCGCGCCCAATCGTTCGAATGGCAGGAACAAAGACTGCTGGCGCTCCTCGGGGATTCCGCGTCCGGTATCGGAGACCTGGATTCGCACCCATTCCTCATCAAGGACCGAGACCGAAAAGATCACGCGCCCCTCTTCCACATTGTATTTGACCGCATTGGACAGCAGGTTCAACAGCACTTGCTTGAGGCGCGTATAGTCGGCCTCAATCACCGGCAAGGGGCTCACACAGGTCTGGTCTTCCAGCGTCACCTTGTGACGAACCGCCATATCGGCCACCAAGGCCAATGTGTCTTCGATCAGTTCCTTGGGATCGAAAGCTTCCACCGACAATGCCAGCTTGCCCGCCTCGATACGGGCCAAATCCAACACCTCGTTGATCAACTCCAGCAAGTGTTGGCCGCTTTTAACAATATGGGAGACGTGGGACTTCTGCTTGTCGGACAGCGGTTCCCTTTTGCTGCTCTCCAACAATCGAGCAAACCCCAGTACGGCGTTCATGGGTGTGCGCAGTTCGTGGCTCATACTGGACAGGAAATCGGTCTTGGCGGCGTTGGCCTTGTCGGCAGCTTCCTTGGCTTCCATCAATGACCGCGCCGCCTGTTGGCGTTCGGTGATATCGGAGACAATGCCGGTGAAGATATGACCGTCGGGGGTCTCGATTTCGCTCACCGACAACTCCACGGGAAACTCCGTGCCATCCGCATGACACCCCGTGACTTCCCGTCGCCTGCCGATAACGCTGGCCTTTCCCGTCCGTTGATAGGCGGCCAGGTATTCGTCATGCCGGGACCGGTCTGGTTCCGGCATCAACAGAGAAACATTCTGCCCGACCAGATCTTTGAGTTCATAGCCGAACATGGACGCCGAAGCGGAATTAGCCGCTAGGATCGTGCCTTTCTCATCAATAGTGACAATGGCATCGGCGGCGGCTTCAAAAATCATCCGCAGCCTTTGTTCCTTCTCCTTCAGTTCCTCGGTGCGCTGGCGGACGCGATACTCCAAATCAGCATTGAGTCGGTTCAGATCCTCATAGGACTCATGGAGCTTGGACCGCATGGTATTCAGGGCGGATACCAGATCGGTCAGTTCGTCGTTGCGATTCGGATTCCGTCGCTTCAATCGGAAAGGGGTATCCAGGTCCTCTAATGTAGAGGCCCTGGCCTGATCGGCCAACTGAGCCACCGGACGGGTTACCAGGCGATAGACCAGGAAAAAGACGAACCCGGCGGTCAACAAAATCTTCAAGGCGGTATCGAGAAATACTAAAAGTGCCTCGTCCATCACCCTGGAAAAAACCTGATCCACCCTGGCCACCACGGTCAGTTCCCCGATCCTCGTGATACTGCCCCGATAGTCGTAGGTGAGAACAAAGGTTCGGCTCAGATCCCCGGGCCTTTTGGCCTTGCCGGAACTGGCCAGAATCTCGCCTTTTTCATTGTGGACCGCGGCCATGCGAAAATCGGGAAGCCGCAGGATTCCATCCAGCAGCACGCCAAGCCCCGGCCTGTCCACCACCCAAACCGCTTCCGCTACCGCCCCAAGATAGCTTTGGCGGACCGCGTCAAAGCGCTCTTCAACCCGCGTCATGTCGCGGCGATAAACAGAGATCAGTTCCTGCGCCGTCACCACCACGGTCAGCACCACGGTGAACAGGGCCAACCATCCGATCAGCCGAAAGGCAAGACTACGCTTGGAAAGGTGACTGAACACCGGTAATAGCCTCGAAAATAGCGGAGCGAAATTCAGATGACGATGATATTCGTTACCAGGGCGAAATACTACCACACTCTCAAAGGGAGATATTCCAGATTTTTATAGCCACCAAAAACAAAACCCCCTGGTTTCCCAAGGGGTTTTGATGGTGGGCGTAGCTGGGATTGAACCAGCGACCCCTGCGATGTCAACACAGTGCTCTCCCGCTGAGCTATACGCCCTTGTCGTGCCTGTCTCCGGAAGTCGGGGTAACCGGAGACCGGCCTTTTAGCGCCATTCGCCCGGCCATGCAACAGTTCAATCGCGCATTTTTGCCGCCGCCGCTTGCACGCATGGAAGAGAACAGCTAATTCCTAGCCCAACGCGCCACCGTTTGACCGGAGCCTTTTCCTTGACCGACCCGGGATCGCATATATCTCCCCTGGGAGATCCGATGATCGACCCTGCCTTTACGCTGATCGAACCGGCGCATCGGGCGGGGCCTTTGGTATTGTCGTCTCCCCACAGCGGGCGTGCCTATCCGCCGGCTTTCGTGGCGGCATCGCGGCTCGACCCTTTGACCCTGCGCCGTTCCGAGGATGCCTTTGTGGAGGAGCTGTTTGCCTGGGCGCCGGAAAAAGGCATCCCGTTTCTCATGGCCCATTTCCCCCGCGCCTATTTGGACCCCAACCGGGAGGCCTGGGAGTTGGACCCGGTCATGTATGCCGATCGCCTGCCCGACTATGTCAATATCGCCTCGCCCCGGGTGGCGGCGGGCTTGGGCACCGTGGCGCGCATGGTCACCGATGGCGCCGAAATATATGATCGCAAGATCCCCTTCGCCGAGGCTCAGTGGCGGGTCCGCCAGTATTATGAGCCTTACCACGCCGCCCTGCTCGGACTGATCGAACGGACGAAATCTCAGTTCGGCACCTGTTTATTGGTGGATTGCCACTCCATGCCCTCGGTGGGCGGCCCCATGGACCCGGATCCGGGACGACGCCGGGCCGATTTCGTGCTGGGCGATTGCTACGGCGATTCCTGTACCGGGCTTGTCATTCGCACCGTCGAGGCGGCGCTGATTGATCTCGGCTACCGCACGGTCCGCAACAAGCCCTATTCCGGCGGCCATACCACTCGCCATTACGGGCGCCCGAGCAAAAATGTGCATGTGCTTCAGATCGAGATCAATCGCGACCTGTACATGGACGAGTCAAGCATTGAGCGAATCGAGGATATGCAGCGCCTGTCCACCCATCTGGCCGAGGCCATGGCGGCCCTGGCGGAACTGAGCGCCGACCGCCTCGGCAATGGGCGATAGATCACAGCACTTTCCCTGGAATCCCGCCCCTATCCGGGCTATGAAAGGGCCCCATCAAGGAGTTTTTGACCCGTGCCTGACACCGACAATTTGGTTCTTGCCTTGCCCAAGGGCCGCATTCTGAAAGAAGTCATGCCCATCGTGCGCGGCGCCGGGATTGAACCGGAGCCCGCTTTCGACGATCCCAAGTCACGAGCCCTGCGCTTCAAGACCAACATCGCCAACCTTGATATCGTGCGGGTACGCAGCTTCGATGTGGCCACTTTTGTCGCCTTTGGCGCCGCCCATTTGGGCGTGGCGGGCAACGACGTGCTGATGGAATTCGATTTCCCCGAGATCTATGCCCCCCTCGACCTGGGGATCGGTTATTGCCGCATGGCGGTGGCCGAGCCGGTGGAACTGAGCGCCGAGGACGATCCGTCGCGCTGGAGCCACGTTCGCGTGGCCACCAAGTATCCGGCCATCACCGCCCGCCATTTTGCCGCCCGCGGTGTGCAGGCCGAATGCATCAAGCTCAACGGAGCCATGGAGTTGGCACCGAAGCTGGGACTTTGCCGCCGTATCGTCGATCTGGTCTCCACCGGAGACACCCTGCGCGCCAATGGTCTGGTGGAAGTGGAACAGATCGCCGAGATCACCTCCCGCCTGGCCGTCAATCGGGCCGCCCTGAAAACCCGGCCCGAAGAGATCACCCATTGGATCGACCGCTTCCGGGAGGTGCTCGATGCCCGTCCGTCTTGATGCCAACGCCACCGATTTCGAGGCGGCTTTTGCCGAGGTGCTGGCCGCCCAGCGGGAATCCGATTCCGATGTCAACGATACGGTCGCGGCCATCCTCAAGGATGTGAAGGCACGCGGAAACGCCGCGGTCATCGACTATACCGCCCGCTTCGACAAGCTGGACCTGACGCCCGAGGCCCTGCGCATCTCGACCTCCGAAATCGAGGCCGCCACCGCCCAATGCGCGCCGGGAACTCTGGAAGCCCTGGATCTGGCGGCCAAGCGTATCGAGGCGTTCCATGCCAAACAGGTGCCCGAGGGCCTGGACTATACCGACGAGGCCGGTGTTCGCCTGGGCCTGCGCTGGAGCGCCATGGCGGCGGTGGGGCTCTATGTGCCCGGCGGGCTGGCGGCCTATCCCTCCTCAGTGCTGATGAATGCCTTACCGGCCAAGGTCGCCGGTGTCGATCGCGTGGCCATGGTTGTGCCGACCCCGGGCGGCGTGCTCAATCCCCTGGTGCTGGCGGCGGCCAAGATTTGCGGCATCGACGAGGTCTATCGCATTGGCGGGGCTCAGGCGGTGGGCGCCCTGGCCTATGGAACCGAAACCATCGCTCCGGTGGACAAAATCGTCGGGCCAGGCAATGCCTATGTGGCGGCCGCCAAGCGCCAAGTGTTCGGCACCGTTGGCATCGACATGATCGCCGGACCGTCGGAGATCCTGGTGGTCGCCGATGGGGAAAACGATCCCGGCTGGATCGCCATGGATCTGATGTCCCAGGCCGAGCACGACCCCAGCGCCCAATCCATCTTGATCACCGACGATGCGGCCTTTGCCGACGCGGTGGAGAAAGCTGTACAGGGCCACCTAAAACGGCTGCCCAAATCGGAGATCGCCGGGGCCAGCTGGGCTGACCACGGAGCGGTGATTGTCGTCCCGGACATGGACCGCGCGGTCTCGCTCGTGGACCGCATCGCGCCAGAGCACTTGGAACTGGCCGTCGCCGATCCGCAGGCCTTGGCCTCCAAAATCCGCCACGCCGGGGCTATGTTCCTCGGTCGCTTCACGCCCGAGGCGGTGGGCGATTATGTGGCCGGCCCCAACCATGTGCTGCCCACGTCCCGTTCGGCCCGTTTTTCTTCCGGGCTGGGGGTTCCTGATTTTCTTAAGCGCACCACCTTCATTCAATGCGATAGTGACTCTCTGAGCCGCATAGGACCGGCGGCGGTGACTCTGGCCCGGGCGGAAGGGTTGGATGCTCACGGAGATTCGGTGGCTTTGCGGCTCAACATGCCGACGGGAGACTGACATGAACAGCGAGGAGACGGCCCGTATCATCCAGGTCACCCTCGACGAAAAGACCGTTGTCCGGCGCAGCCCGCAGGTGGAACACGAACGCGCCGTCGCCATCTATGACCTGCTGGAAGAAAACCTGTTCGATGTGGTCGATGAACAGGGCCCGTTCATCCTCAAACTAGGCATTCAAGACAACCGCCTGGTCTTCGACCTGCATTCCGAGGCCGGGGATCCGTTGCGCAAGTTCACCCTGCCTACCTCGCCGTTCCGGACCATCATCAAAGACTATTTCATGGTCTGCGAGACCTATTATACAGCCATCAAGAGCGCCGGAACCCAACAGATTGAAGCCATCGACATGGGACGCCGCGGCCTGCACAACGATGGTGCGGAGGTGCTCAAGGAACGCCTAGCCGAGTACGCCGAGATCGACGACAACACCGCTCGGCGGCTGTTCACGCTGATTTGCGTCTTGCACATCAGGGGTTAGACGCGGAATGGAGCCCCTCCCCTCGGCCGTGCTGTTTTGCTGCACCATGAATGCCATCCGCTCCCCCATGGCCGAGGCGATCCTCAAGTACTTGTTCCCCAAGTCCATCTTTGTCGATTCGGCGGGGGTACGGCCCGGTGAAGCGGATGGTTTCGCCATCGAGGTGATGGACGAAATCGGCCTGGACATCACCAAGCACCGCTCCAAGAGCTTCGAAGACCTGGAAGACAGCTCCTTCGACCTGATCATCTCTCTGTCTCCAGAAGCGCAGCACAAGGCCGTGGACCTGACCCGCTACATGGCCTGCGAGGTGGAATTCTGGAATACCCTCGACCCCTCTATCATTGAAGGCAGCCGCGATACCCGGCTCGAAGTCTATCGCCAAGTGCGAGATCAATTGATGGCGCGCATCCGTGAACGTTTTCCACGTTAAATTCCCCATATGAAATTCAACCTCTTAGAAGCCGTTTGCCCTACCGAAAAACGCGCCCGAGTGGTAGAATGGATATGAGGTAACGAGGACAAATGGAAGGGGAATACCCATGACTTTCAACGTCCAAGGTGTCATACAAGCCATGGTCCGGTCTCAGGACCTGGAGCCCGAAGAGGGACAAGGCCGCAAGCCGGTCATCACTATATCCCGCACCATGGGATCCGGCGGCAATGAAATCGCCGAAATGCTGGCCAAACGCCTCGGCGTGGATTGTTTCAGCCGCGAGATTCTCGATGCCATTGCCAAACAGACTCAAACCAACAGCAGCCTGATGAACAAGCTGCACGAGTCGGTTTCCAGTGCCAGCGATGCCTGGCTCTATTCACTGCTGACCGGCAAGAAGGTCTCGCGCGACGACTATCACCGCCATCTGGTGACCGCCACCCGGGCTTTGTACAAGGTCGGCGGCGTGATCCTCGGTCGCGGCGCCCATATCATCCTCGCCGGTCGCGATGTGTTGCGGGTCCGCATAACCGGCAGCCCGGAGGTCTGTGCCAAACGCATCGCCATGCAGGAAGACATGCCGCTAGAGCGTGCCGAAAAGATGGTCAAGGAAAGCAACAAGAAGCGCGGCAATTTCATCAAAGAGCAGTTCGCACACAAGGCCAACGATCCCCTGGACTACGATTTGGAGATCAATACCGACCACTTTGCATCCTACGACCAAGTGGTGGATCTGCTCGAACAGGCGGTCAATAGCCTGTGCAAAACAGGCGAAGTGACGGGCACCAACAGGAAATAGTCGTTTTATTGGGTCGACAGGGTCTCTTTTCGGGGAAAAGACTTGACCGGAGGGGTGCGGATGCGCACCTTACGCCGCACGTTTAATGACCCCAGAGGACCAGATGGCCAAAGAAGACCTAATCGAATTCAGCGGCACCGTGACCGAACTGCTGCCCAATGCCATGTTCCGTGTCAAGCTGGACAACGACCACGAGATTCTCGCCCATACGTCCGGCAAGATGCGTAAGAACCGCATCCGGGTGTTGGCCGGTGACCGGGTCAATGTTGAAATGACCCCCTACGACCTGACCAAGGGTCGGATCACCTTCCGCTTTAAATAAGCCCGCGCGATCCGGATCGACCCTCATGCCGCAGGCCGGATCCCTCCCCCTTATACTTGCATCCGCATCGCCCCGGCGCCTGGATCTGTTGGCCCAGGTGGGCGTGACACCGGATTCCGTTCATCCCGCCCATGTGGATGAATCTCCGCTGAAGGATGAACAACCCGCCCATCTGGCAGAGCGCCTCGCCGTGGCCAAAGCCACCGCCGTGGCCGAAGAGCATCCGCAATCCCTGGTGTTAGGGGCCGATACGGTGGTCGCCGTCGGCCGCCGCTGCCTGGGCAAGCCCGATGGCGAGGCCGACGCCCGGCGCATGCTCAAATTGCTGTCTGGGCGCCGTCACAAGGTCATCGGCGGGCTATGTCTGGTCACCCCGGAAGGCCGCCCCCTGGCCAGGCGCATTACCACATCAGTGGCCTTCAAGGTGCTGCACCCGGACGAAATCGAAACCTATATCTCTAGCGGCGAGTGGGACGGCAAGGCCGGTGCCTATGCCATCCAGGGCCGCGCCGGGGCCTTTGTGCGGCAAATCGTCGGCTCCTATACCAATGTGGTCGGGCTGTCGCTGCCGGAGACGGTAGGATTGCTGCGCGGCCAAGGCTATGGGGTCTAACCCGATGCGGCGCCTCCTGGTCAGCCGCCTGCCTGGCGAGACACGCAGCGCTCTGCTGGATGGAGATCACTTGATCGATATGCGAATCGACCGAGATCGCCGGCCCAGTCTGGTCGGCGGCATCTACCGTGGGCGAGTGACCGCCGTTTCCACGGCGGGCGCCTTTGTGTCCATCAATCGCGGACCCGATGGCTTTCTGCCGCTGCGCAAGGATGACCGAATCACAGAGGGGCAATCGCTGATCGTGACGGTGACCCGCGACGCCGAAGGCGCCAAGGGCCCCAAGCTGAACCGGGAACCACGCCTTGAAGGGCGCTTCATGGTGCTGCTGCCCCTTGGCAAGAACGCCAAGGTTTCTCGCTCCCTGACGGACAAAGCCCGCCGGGACGCCTTGATCGATTGGGCCGCTTCCAAGACCATGGGCTTGATCGTCCGTCGTACCGCCGCCGGGGCGCCCGGGGACCTTCTGGATCAGGAGTACAACGCCCTGACCAAGGTTTGGGAGAAGGCGGAAAACAAGAGGGATGGCGCGCCCTGCCGACTGGTTCCCTCGCCCGATGGCCTTGCCGAGTTGCTGACCCAGGCCGGGCATCTGGACGAAATTATTGCCGATGAGGCCGAAATCCTGGGCCGCCTGCGCGACTTCTGCACCGAACGAGCACCGGATCTGGCGGTACGCATCGTGCCCCATGGGGAGGCTGAACCGCTGTTCGAGACCTTTGACCTGGAAGAACGCCTGGAGGCTCTGCAAGAACCCGTGGTGGCCTTGCCATCCGGTGGAAGGCTGATCATCGAGGCAACCGCCGCGCTGACCGCCATGGACGTGGATACAGGCGCCACCCCGGCACGGGGCAAGGGGGGGGCTCCTCATCAAGCCAACCTGGAAGCGGCGACGGCCATTCCCGAACAGATACGCCTGCGCAATATCGGTGGCGCCATTGCGGTGGATTTTGCCGGAGATTCCAAAAGCAATCGACGACGAGAACTGGAAGATCGACTCCGCGAGGGATTGGACACGGATCCCGTTCCTTGTCACGTAACCGGCTGGGGACCCAACGGCTGGCTGGAATTGATCCGTGAACGGCGGCGCCCGTCGGTGGACGAGATCATGCTTGCCCCAGGAAGCCGACAACCCAATACCGAAACCCTGGCCTTCCAGATTCTGCGGCGGTTGCTGGCTGAATCCCGACAGGCGCCTCGGGGGACCTTGGTCCTGCGTTTGCATTCTTCCATGGTGGCGTGTCTCGAGGGCCAACACCGGGAAGCCTTGGATCAGACCCGGCGACGCCTGGGATGTCCCCTGCGGCTGACCCCCGATGACCGCCTGGCCGTCGACCAAATCAATCTCGGCCCCGATAACGATCAAGAGTAGCGCCATGACCGACAAAGCCTCCGCTTCCGCCGATGATGTGCCCATGGCCGGACGCCGCTGCCTCCAATGCGGCAAACCGGCGCTGTATGCCTATCGTCCTTTCTGTTCCAAGCGTTGCGCCGACCTGGACCTGGGCAAATGGTTCGCCGAGGACTATCGCGTTCCCAGCGACGAAGAGCCTGGAGACGACCGCGCCGAAGAGGATCCTTAAGCGGTCATGATTCCGTCATCCTGGAGGCTGGACAGCACCCTGGAATTCCTCTATACACCCCTCCGGTCGCCGCGCCATGGGCACGGCTTCCCGCCCGGGTAGCTCAGTTGGTAGAGCAGCGGATTGAAAATCCGCGTGTCGGTGGTTCGAGTCCGCCCCCGGGCACCATTTTCCCTAAATCATGCAAATTCAATTAGTTACAATGCCATACAGGGGCAAACGCACTCCCTGTAAGTACTCCCTCACAACAACCTAAAAATCGGCCCCCGCGAATCCCACGGAAGTGGACACCGCAGGAGCCATGTTGTTGCCACTATCGCCCTTCCTTCAGTCTCTCCCAGAGTTGGAACGCGTTACCCCATAAGGGGGGGGAAAGTTGTGACGACTGATGGACGTATACCTGCTCAAATATCTGACCCTAGATTAGGCCTCCGTCAACCACGCTTAGGTGCCAATTCGTGCACCATCTCGGTGACCCGAATACACCTAACCCCCTCTTTGTTACAGACGTATGGTATTCGCTTGGGACTGTTCGGGTTCTCCTCGGTAACGCCCCGTAATTGCTTCGGCTTCCTCACACCAATCGAGGCCTTCACCAAATCAATCGGTGTTGCGCTTGAATTTTGAATGCAGCGCACTATCAGCACCCAATGAGACTCCCCGACAGAAGGAAAACTCTATATAATCTTCACGATACATTTTGCCAAAAGCCGCGAGTGAACGATTTAGGAGACCGTTCCATTCCTATTTCGTTTCCTTCCCCATGTGAGACTCGATCGTTTCCAGCGGTCTCAACAAGAGCCGCAAATAGAAGGAGAATTGGTTATGTTGGTGTTTTTTAGCCGCCTTACGGTTGGCTTTATGGCTGCTTCGTTTTTGCTGGTTGGATTCGCCGCCAGCGCGGTGGCCGCGTTCCCGGAAAAACCGATTACCATCATTGTTTACGTTAAACCTGGTGGTGGTGTGGATGTAGATGCCCGCAAGCTTGCGGCCATTGGCGAACGCCTAACGGGTGCGACCTTTGTGGTTCAGAACAAGACAGGCGCCGGCGGCATTGTCGCCATGAAATATATCCAGGAAAAAGCGGCTGACGGCTACACCTTGTTCGCCACCACAAAATCCGTGGTCTACAAAACGGTCATCGCCAAGAGTGATATCGACTTGGGTTCTTTTGAATGGACAGCAATGACCCAGTCCGATCCGGAAGCCATCATCACCAACAAGGAAATGCCGGTTAACACATGGGAACAAATCGTTGCCGATGCAAAAGCCAAGGGTGCCGCAGGTAAGCGTCAGATCTGGGTGGGACCGGCAGCCGGTGGCCTTGACCACGTGATGGCGATGAAGACTTGGAAAGCCGCTGGAATCGATCCCAAATGGGTCAAATACGTTCCGTTTAAGGGTGGCAAGAACGCGATGATTGAGCTTCTTGCTGGACGCGGTGCGGTCTACGTCGGCAATCCCCGCGACATTTTGGGTCAGCCTAAGTTCAAGATTGCCGCTCTTTCGCGCTCGTCCCGGCTTGCCGACTTCCCCGACACCCCAACATTTGGTGAATTGGGTATTTCGGGCCTGGACAACGAGATTATGTGGCGTGGTTTCGCCGTTAAAAAAGGCATCCCCGATGACGCCGCGAAGTTCTACGCCGACTTGTTCAACCGTCTTCAGAATGATCCCGAATGGGTTGAACATGTTGCCAGAATGAACATTGACCCTGTCTACAAGGGCCCCACAGAATTCTACAAGGTTATTGAAGGCGACAAAGCCGAAGTGACCTCGTGGGCCACCGATGCAGGGTTGCTGAAATAATCTGGCATCAAGCGTTTAGGTGCCGGGCGCAGCGCCAAGAGCTGTGCCCGGTATTTTCTGATCTGGGGCTTTTCTGATCCGGGGTACGGGTGATGACACAAAATACAAATGATCAGAACAATCGACGTTATGTCGGCAACTTGATGCTACCTTTGGTTCTGCTGATGATGTGCGGCGTCTTGTTCGCCCAGGCCTTGGAATTTCCGGCCTCGGAAGACGTCGGGTCCGCTGCCGTTCCGTTTATGTGGATGGGCTTTGCGGTTGCATTTAGCCTGATGTTGGTGTTTCAAGCGATCCGCCAACGTGGAAAACCCGATCCCATTCCCGGACGGATTGGGTTTGTGATCCTGTTTGCACTGTGGCTGTTTGCCTATTTGGCGGCGGTTGAACCGATTGGATATTTCACAAGTACCTTTGCTTTCCTCATGGGCTCTATGTTCGCCATGGGATATCGGCGGCTTGGGGTGATGGTGGTGGTCAGTATTGGCTGGTTGGTCTTTAGCTACTTTATCTTTCTCAAGCTGCTCTACATCTCATTGCCGATCGGCCCGCTGCTAGCGCCACTCTTAGAATAAACAACAACAGGCAGAGCTCAAATCACATGGAACTTCTCGACAGTCTTGCATTTGGCTTCAGCACCTTGATGGGTTGGAAGCCTATTTTGATTATTGTCGTTGGTGTCAGCATCGGCATCATGGTCGGTGCCATGCCCGGACTTTCGCCTTCGACCGGCGTGGCCCTGTTGGTTCCGTTTAGCTACACCATGTCCCCTGCATTGGCCATTATCTTACTGGTTTCAATTTATATATCGTCCAACTTCGGTGGCTCCATCACGGCTGTTTTGATCAACACCCCGGGCACGCCTGCGGCGGCGGCAACGGCCCTTGACGGTTATCCCATGACGCAAAAGGGACAGGCCGGAAAAGGTTTAGGCATGTCGCTCATTGCCTCGACCATTGGCGGTGTATTCGGCGTTTTCATTCTCATCGCGTTTGCCGTGCCGTTGGCGAAACTGGCCATTGGTTTTCATCCTGCCGACTATTTCGCCCTGGCGATTTTCGGCCTGACGACGGTCGGCTCCCTGGGCGGCGGCAATGTCGCCAAAGCCATGGTTGCTGTGCTGTTCGGCCTGATTATCAACACCGTCGGCATCGATCCTTTGTCGGGCGTGTCGCGGTTTACCTTTGGCGTCGAGGCGCTGTACGATGGCTTCTCGCTGATTCCGGCTTTGATCGGATTGTTCGCCCTCAGTGTCGTTTTCACAGACCTGGAAAAAGGTGGCTTGGGTAAGCGGGCACTGGATATGGTATCGGGGGCCTTGCCGACCTTTCGAGAGAGCTGGAAGGTCAAGTGGACCATCACCCGATCTTCCGTTCTAGGTACGATCATCGGCATTTTCCCAGGCGCAGGGGCGACCATCGCATCGTTCATCAGCTATAACATCGCCCAGAAAACCAGCAAAGAACCTGAAACGTTCGGCAAGGGTGCCATGGAAGGTGTGGCAGCATCGGAAGCCGCCAACAGCAGTTCAGTGGGCGGTGCCTTGATTCCCCTGTTGGCGCTAGGTATTCCGGGGAGCGCCACCGACGCAGTGTTGATCGGCGCGTTGCAACTTCACGACATCACGCCCGGACCGCTGTTGTTCGAAACCAATCCAGAAATCGTCTATGGAATTTTTGCATCTTTGATCATCGCCAATATAGTGATGCTGGGTCTGGGGCTTTTTGGTGTGCGCTACTTCGCCAAAGTGATTGAGGTGCCGGTCAGTATTCTTCATCCCATGATCCTGGCCATCGCCTTGATCGGCAGTTATTCCGTGCGCGGATCTCTATTTGATGTCGGGGCTTGCTTTGGATTCGGTGTGATCGGCTGGTTGTTCAAGCGCTATGGCTTCCCGGTCGCCCCGGTGGTCTTGGGCATCGTTTTGGGCAGCTTGCTTGAAGAAAACTTCCGCCGCGCCATCATGATGGACGGACCCATGGTGTTTTTCACCGAGCCCCTGTCGGCAACCATGCTGGCGGTCGCTCTGGGTCTCTTCGCTTGGCCCATTTACAAATCAATGAAAGCCCGCAAAGCCTAAGAGGCGGATTTAAAAGTATCCTTTAGATATCAAGGCAGTAGATTTTTGATCTGGCCAGGAAAGGCCGACGATACGGGGCGGCGCCCCGTTAGGAGGTCTTGACGCCGCCAGAGCGGAAATATACGCCCTCGAGATCAAAGGAATACTTTTGAATCCGCCTCTAAGCAATTGCGAAAAAAAATCCCTCGATCACGGAACCGCGATCGAAGGATTAGCTGTTGGAGATCACCAAGTGGTGTAGGGATTAGCGATCAGGTTGGAGTTAAAATACCTCGGATCGCCGCTGACTTCATCGCCCACCCAATCGGGTTTGGCGAATGCTTGGTCTTCTGATTGCAGTTCGATTTCAGCGACAATCAGACCTTCGTTGACACCGCCAAATTCATCGATTTCCCAAACGAAGCCATCGAGAGCTACTTTGTAGCGAACCTTGTCAATGATCGGTTGCTCGCACAGATTGTCGAGCATTTCATTGGCATCGGTGGCGGGGATTTCATATTCGTATTCGACCCGCGTCGCACCGATGGTGATGCCCTTCACGGTCATGAAGCCCTTGTCATCGATGGTGCGCACCCGCACGGTGCGTTCCTTCACTGTCGACAGATACCCTTGGCGGTAATGTGTTCCCTTGGTCAAGGCGCGCCAGGCATCGCCCGTGATCAGGAATTTGCGTTCAATTTCTTTTGCCATTTTGCTTGTCCTATTTATGCGGGCAACGGCTCCATGCCGATGACGCGCTTGATGGCCCGCAGGTAGTTGACGTTCTCATATTCGTCCAAGGACAACATCTGCTTGGCCCTGAGAATACCCTCAATGTCCACTGATTCCACGGCCACGGTCTGCAACCATGCACCGTTGAAGCTGATCTCCCCAATTTCACAGATACAGTCGTTGATGGTAAAGGCAAAGCGGCGCTTGAATACATTTACGGCCGCCAATTGCGGATGGGGGCGAATGACCTCATCGAGATACTGCCCGAGAGTGTACTCGTCGCGCTCCAGCGCGGGCATCTCAACGCCGAAAGCCGGAAAAACATCACTGACCAGGGCGGACGCTTGCATCGGGAACTCGCCCTTCATGCGCGGGTTCCATTGCTCCAATCCCTGCTTTTCCTGTACGAACACTTTGATGTCCATTTTCTTATCGCGAACTTTGGTGTTGTTCTCGTTGTTCGCAGCAGAAATGATATAAATCTCGGCGCTTTCGCGGATACCTTCGCATTTGGAAAGACGGCGCATTTTCTCTTCGACCAAGCCAAAACTTTGGGCCCAGGTCCGAAACTCAAACCGCGGCTTTATCTCGCTCATCACTTTTCACCATGTGTTTAACAGGCCCTTGAAAAGCCGTCGCATTTTGCGGCACGCTGCCCTCATCCGGGCCTGATGATTTAAGGTGATAAATTATAGAATTATTCCCTATGCGAGTCACGGAAACAACGCTGCGGCGGCCCGTTGGAGAGCGAAGAGTTTGGGCTCAGGACCCAAAAAAGGGACTCCCAATACAGGCGGCGGCAGCTTCTTTGAGCGGGCTTTTTCGTCTTCCAAGGACTTTAGCCGTTTTTCATCAGACTTGGTTTATCGACCAAGTCTCTGTTTATGTTCGAAAGCGTGACCGGATGGCGTATCGGGCCGGTTTTTCGATCCACCGGTTGGTCATCATCGCCGCAATCAGGATCGCCCCAAAGACAACCCCGAGCATGGCCATGATCTCCGCATCCGTCCGCATCGCTCCAAACAGGCGTTCTTTGACCAAAAGGGGGATGAAATGCAGCATGTAGATGGAATAGCTGATGTTGCCGATCCCGATCAGCCCGCGCTCGATCGGGCCGCTCTTCAGCCTCACACGGGCCATCAGTAGAATCAGAAACGGGGTGAGAAACAAGGAAATCAGCCACCCTGTCTCCCACAGCATCAAGGGAAGAAAATACAAGGACAACAGGACAAGCAAAGCCCCCAAGCCCTGGTCCGATGAGGGGAGAGACCGCGAGGCCTGAAAAACGAACATACCGCCGGCAAATCCGCAAAGCCCCCGGATCACCCCGAGGTCTTGGCTGACATCCAGGCTCGGTTGGTCAAATCCCCCCAAGATAACCAATGGGGGAACGACCATGAGAGCCAGGGCGGCGGCAACGGCGAATGCCCCTCGGCTCCACATCCTGCAAACGGCTCGAACGCCCATAAACAGCAGCGGGAAAAGAAGGTAACACAGGAACTCGACGCTGATGGACCAGGCGGGTGTGTTCCAAGAGTTGGTTTCGGCCCATCCCCAGGCATGGAACAGTCCCAAATGCGCAACGAAATAGATCATGGACAGGTTGTCGCCGAGATCAAACAAAGACACATAGGAACGATCGAAAAAGGCAAATGAGATTAGAACCAGGGCCAATACCACCAGCAGCGAGAAAACATGCAGCGGATAGATCCTCGCGATCCTCGAAACCATAAAATGGCGATACTTGGTCCCAAGCCCGCCTTTGAAATCCCCTTCATAGACATAAGAGAGGATAAAGCCGCTCAGCACGAAAAAAGCATCAACCGCCAGATAGCCATCCCGAAGAAAGGCCGGATCGCTCACGAACGATAGGTCTTGGATAATGGTTCGATAGTTGTGCAGCATCACCCAAAGGCAGAACAGGCCCCTCAACACAGTCAGGGAATCCAGGTAAGGTTTCAAAGCCTCTCCTTATGGAGCCTTTTGCAGTGATCGAATGCTGTTTGGCCATTCTTGATTCGATTTCTACAAATGAGTATATGAAAATAGATAGAAGTTTAACAACTCCGTCATGATAAACTTTGATAATTGACAAAAAATCGATGCCTGTGACCCCGGTCACTGCCCAAACGGTTCCGCCTTCGTTATAATCTTAGACAGTACCTAATTGCGATCCCGGCATGGGGCCGGGACTCGGGATCAACGGATCGGACGAAACTATGAGCACTTTTGGAACGACCACCCCTCCGGAAGCCGGCGCCACCACCAGCCTCACCCTTGAGCCTGGCCAGGAGAACGTTGAATTCCCTGCGGGTTTCGACATTGCCTCGGCCGAATATGGCCGCGAGGGCGCTGACTTGGTCGTCTCCGACGGCGATGGCGGAAGCGTTGTCGTCCAAGATTATTTCGCCCAATCCGAACCGCCGACTCTGTCCACCCCCGAAGGGGCCGAAATCGATGGCAGCGTGGCCACGAAGTTGGCCGGGCCCATGGCACCGGGTCAGGTGGCCGAGGTCGGCAGCGCCTCTCTCGGCGAACCGATTGGTCAGGTGGATACGGTCGATGGCAGCGTAACCGTCACACATGCCGATGGCTCTACCAGCGAACTGAGCAAGGGCGACCCGGTTTTTGAGGGCGATATCCTGCAAACCGGCGACGGCAGCGGCGTCGGCGTCGTCCTGGCCGACTCCAGCGTGTTCTCGCTCGGTGAGAGCGGCCGCATGGTCCTTGACGAGATGGTTTATGATCCGGGCGCCGAAGAAGGGGCCGCCTCGTTTGCCCTGTTGACCGGCGCAGCGACTTTCGTATCAGGTCAGATCGCCAAACTTGGCCAGGACGCCATGATGGTGAAAACCCCCGTGGCCACCATCGGCATTCGCGGCACCAAGGTCTATTTGGAGACAGACGGCGAATCCATCGAGGCCGTCAACCTTCCTGAAAACACCCTCAAGGGTGAGAGCGTCGGTGAAATCGTGCTGATGACCCCCGACGGCGAAATGCTCGGCACGATCAATCATGTGGGTGGCGGCTGGCAATGGTCCCCCTCCCAGTCGTCGGGTCCGTCCACCTTGCAAATCAGTGACTCCCAAGTGCAGGCCATTGTGCAAGAAACATCGATCCATCTGCCTCAGACCCTTGAAGAAAGGGCCTTGGAAGTCATGGAGCGTCTGGACGAGATTCGCACAGAGGCCGCCCTGGCGCGCGAGGAAGGTGATGTGCAGCGGGCTGAAGAGTTAGAGCTGCAAGCCAACGAAATGGAAGTGCGGGTGGACGAAGTATTGCGCGAAATCGAGGACAGCCTCGGCTATCGCATCGATTTCTTCAAGGACGAAGGCAACGGCGAAGAAGATTTCACCATGGATCTGGAGAACTTCGATACCGCCTCCGGCCCGGAAGCCCCGCCGCCGGGCTCCAACAACAATAACGACCCGGAAAATCCGTTCGAAGACCTGTTCAATCAAAACAACGACCCGAACGTGCCCAATCCGAATGATGTGCCTCCCGCACCGCCTGGCCCGCAGGGCCCGCAGGGGCAATCCGAGGATGATCGTCCGGTCGAGGGCAACATCGCCCAAAACACCGACCCTGCCGATCCCAACTACTACGAAGGCGTCGTGGTGGACGGCTACGTGGAAGATGCACTGGTTTATGTGGATGCCAATAACGACGGCGAGTTCAATCACAATGAAGACTTGAACGGCAACGGCATTCTCGACGAAGGCGAAGACATCGATCAGGACGGCGTCCTGGACCAGTACGACGGCCCGGACGAAGCCTATACTTTCAGCGATGAAAACGGTGAATTCGATATCACCACCTTCCAAAGTGGTCCGTTGCGCGCCGTTCTCGGCACCGACGTGACCACCGGCCTGGACCTGTACGGCGCCATGGCCGCGCCGGACGGTTCGACGGTTATTTCACCCCTGACCACCCTGGTCAATTTCCAGATGCAGAGCGGCATTGATCAAGAGACCGCCGAGGGCAATATCGTCGATGCCTTGGGCCTGCCGCCGGGAACCGATCTACTGAACACCGATCCGCAGGCCGCTGCCGAGAGCGGCGATGTGGGCCTGATGGCGAAATCGGTCATGGTCGCCTCCACCCTGTCGCAGATGTCTGCGGCCCTGGAAGCGGCGGGTCTGGACGGGGCCGACGCCATGCAATTGGCCATCGGCGCCATCGGCGACGCGGCGGATGGAGGGGCCATCGACTTGACCGACGCGGACCAACTGGGCGATATGCTCAATGGCGCCGTCGAGACCTTCAACGCACAACAGCCCGAAGGGGCCCCCACGCTGTCAACCATCGACCCGAAGATCATCAACGGCATGTCGGCGGCGAACAGCCAGATGGAATCCCTGCTTGAAAACTTCCAGCCGGGCGACGATGCGGGAGCCTTCCTCACCTCTCTGGCCGACAACGCCACTTTCGCGCAGGGAGCCATGGTTGACGCCATCCGCGCCGACAACCTGGATCAGTTACCCCAGAGTCAGGACGCCTTTGCTTATGCCACCGACCCCGACGCCCCTTGGTCTTGGGCCGAAGGCATGGCACCGCAGGCGGAAAGCCTGCCGCAGGAGGTGCGCGAGCGCGAACCGAACCATATCGACGAGCCGCAGGAAGTGGATCGCAGCGCCTTTGGCATGGGCGATGGCCCCGACGAGGCCGTGGTCACCGTCACCGGTCGCCTGGGCACCTACAACACCGGCAATCATCAGGAATATAACGACGCCTTTACCTTCGAAGTGAAGGAAGGCGAAAGCCTGAGCCTGGACGTGGACAATCCCAACGTTGAAATGCGCATCTACGAGGCCGATACCGTTGCCGACGGCTACGATCACCTCAATCCGCCCGCGTCCTTGGACGCCTCGGGCCTGGCCGCAGGGACTTATGTGGTCATGGTTTTGACCGAAGAATCGCGCACCCAGGACTTCGAGCTCACCGGGACCCTGGACGTTACAGACGCCTCCGTGGCCGACCGTTTTGCCCTGTTCGCCAACCAACTCCCCGAGCAGGAACAAAACTACCTGGAGACCGACGGGACCCTGGTTGCCTTTGATCTTGATCGTGGAGACTTCGGTGCCGTGACCCAGGACGTGGCGGGCATCACCATCACCGGCAGTCTGGCCGACAACAATCGCAATGAAGACCGTTACAATGACGCCTTCCAGTTCGATCTGGCGCCTGGCGAATGGCTTAACGTCTCCCATGGAGATGGCGCGGAAGCCAACATGCGCTTCCAGGTGTTCGAGATGGAAGGAGATGGGGTCAATACCCGCCTGCGCCCTGTCGATGAAGGCCTGTCCCCCGAGGATGGCTCTTTCTCCGCCTTCTCCGGCGACGGTGGAAGCTATGTGGTCCGCATCTGGAGCGATGGTCAATCCCAGGATATGTCCTACGATGTCAACATCGCCGTGGGTGGCGAGCGTGGACTGACCGAATTGGCAGGCGGCGAACCGCTGACCGACGGCCTGTATTGGGATCCGGCGGACGCCTCGCTGGCAGACCTGTTCCGCATCTATGCCAACGAGTTCGTCGAGGACGAATCCAACTTTATGAAGACCGATGGCACCCTGCGCACCAACGAAATCGCCCGCGAAGATTTTGGTGACGTGGCCGAGGGTATTGATGGCGTCATGATTACCGGCAGTCTGGCCAATTACAACAGCAACAACAATACTCACAACGACGCCTTTGAGTTCACCTTGGACGCCGGGGAATGGGTGGCCATCACCTATCCCGAAGATGCCCCCGACAGCATGCGCTTCCAGCTCTACGCCATGGAAGACGGTGTGGTTGATACGGAAAGCCGCCCCATCGAAGGTTTCGGCCCTGACCAAGGCACCTTTGCCACCCATGCCGAGGACGGCGGGACCTATGTGCTGCGCGTCTGGAGCGAAGGCAGCTCGGTCTCGCATTATGAAGTGGACGTGGCCATCGGCTCCGACGAAGCCCTGGCGGAACTGACCGGCACCGACCTTACCGACGGCCTGGCGCCTTCGGAAGCGGTCACCCTGGGGCGGGATGTGGATCTTGATGGGCAATTCAATATCGAATCCCTGATCGGCGAGGACTTCGGTGACCTGATCATTGACGGTCTGGGCGATGACATTCTGACCGGCGGTGACGGCATGGACATGTTCGTTTTCGACATGGACGGCGACACCGATGTGATCACCGACTTTGATATGGATGACGTGTTGCAGCTCATCGGCGAAGACCTAGAAGTCAACGTGGAAGCCACCGAAGAAGGCGCCATGCTGGTGGTGACCTCCGGGGAACAGGAGCAGCCGACCCGGGTCATCCTCAATGGTGTCGACGCCGAAGAAGTACAGGCCGCACTGGCAGGCGACCCACAATCTGGCTACTCGGTCTCCGAGGATCCCAGCGAAGGCGTGATCATAGCAGGCAACGTCCCCACACTGGACGCCTGACGGCAATACTGATCATTGCTTGCGGTAACCGGGGTGACCCGGTTATCGTGTTTTCAACTTTATGCGTATGGGATTGGGAGTCGGGCGGATGGACAAAGCAGACAAGGTCGAGCAGCTGAAGGTCATAGCCGACCTTTGGAAATCCTACATGAACATCGAGTACTCGCCGTCGGACGTGGCCGCCATGCTGACCATGCTCAAAGTCGCCCGCGCCCGGTACGAACGAGACGCCGGTGCGGCTTCCAAGAACGGCAACGGCACAGACGTGTTCAACGAAAAGGGTGGCGATTTCCATGAGATTCTGGAATCCCTCGATCGGCCCATGATCCGCGCCTATGAGGATGCCTTCTCCCAGTTGATGGACAAAGGTGTGCTGGATATGGATGCCCTGCCCGCCGGAGCCAGGGAAAAATTCGAAAAACGGCAGGCACTGCGTCGCCAAGGCAAAAAGTAACCCTGCCGGTTAAGACTCTTTTCACGCGACTCGACCCTATATGGACTCGCCTTGCGACCATTGGAGAATCGAGCGCGCCATGACCCTATCCCTTCCCGACCAGATGACCTGTATGGAAATCACCGAACCCGGTGATGCCGATGTTTTGCGTCTTGCCACCCGCCCCCTGCCCAAGCCCGGCCCGGGCGACGTGCTGATCCAAGTGGCCGCGGCAGGAATCAATCGCCCCGATGTCTTGCAGCGTATGGGCCGCTATGCGCCGCCCGCCGATGCCTCCGACCTACCGGGCCTTGAAGTCTCCGGTCGTGTGGTGGCCCTGGGCGAAGCCGCGCTGGGCATCCGCCCGGGCAGCGAAGTCTGCGCCTTGGCCCCCGGTGGCGGCTATGCGGAGTACTGCGTGGTTCCAGCGGACCATTGCCTTCCGGTACCAGAGAAGCTGGACTTGATACAGGCCGCCGCTTTGCCGGAAACCTTCTTTACCGTCTGGAGCAATGTCTTCGAGCGCGGCAATTTGACCCCCAACGAACACTTCTTGATTCATGGGGGCTCCAGCGGCATCGGCACCACGGCCATTCAGTTGGCCAGCCGCCTGGGCGCGAAGGTCATGGCCACCGCGGGATCAGACGAAAAGTGCCAAGCCTGTCTCGATTTGGGCGCCGAGCGGGCGATCAATTACCACCAGAGCGACTTTGTGGCCGCCGCCAAGGAATGGACCGACAAGAAAGGCGTCGACGTCATCCTCGACATGGTCGGGGGTGATTACGTGTCCCGCAACCTCAAGGCCCTGGGTGTCGAAGGCCGTTTGATCCATATTGCCTTTCTCGGCGGTTCGAAGGTCGAATTGGATCTGATGCCGATGATGCTGAAGCGTCAAACCATCACCGGCTCGACCCTGCGGCCACAATCCGTGGAGCGTAAGGCGGAGATCGCGGAATCCCTGCGCAAGACGGTCTGGCCGCTGATCGAGGCCGGTGAGGTGAAACCAGTCATCCATGCCACATTCCCGTTGTCCCAGGCCGCCGAGGCCCATCGCTTGATGGAGTCCAACCAGCATATTGGCAAGATTGTCCTGACCATGGATCAGGCGATTTGACCCGGTGGTCCTTCCCCCCTATATTCGGGGCGAATCGTCGATGGATGCTCCTTCGGAGTGTTCCTTGACGCCATTCAACCAACAACAAAAAGGGTATGCCCCATGACGCTGCCTCTGATGCCCAAGGCAACGGCGGTCTGGCTCGTTGACAACACCGCCTTGTCGTTTGATCAGATTGCCGAATTCTGCGGCTTGCACGAGCTGGAAATCCAGGCCATTGCCGACGGCGATGTGGCCGGTGGAATGCAAGGCCTCGACCCGGTGGCCAACGGTCAGTTGCTGATGGACGAGATCCGGCGCTGCGAAGCCGATACATCGGCCAAGCTTGAACTGATTAAGAAGGATCTTCCGGAAGCCAAAAAGCGTTCCAAGGGTGCGCGCTATACACCGGTCTCCAAGCGGGGCGACCGCCCGGACGCCATTGCCTGGCTGCTCAAGTACCATCCGGAATTGACCGACGCACAGATCAGCAAGCTGATCGGCACGACCAAGCCGACCATCAACGCGGTGCGCGAAAAGTCGCACTGGAATACGCCCAATATCAAGGCACGCAATCCCGTACACCTGGGCCTTTGCACCTTGCCGGAGTTGGAAAAGGTCGTGCAGATCGCCCGCGCCGCCACCGGCACCGTCCATGCCCCGGTAATCCTCAGGGACGACGATCACGAAGAAATGGAGCCGGAGCCCCTGGCCCCGCCCAAGCAGGAAGAGCCGGTGGATCCGTTCGCCAACTTTCCCAAGAGCGCGCCGGAAGAGCCTGCCGAGGGTTAATCAGCGCTTTTCGGATGATCCAGAGTTACCGGAGCCGCCGCCCCAAACGGCGGCTCTCCCATTTCCAGACGCAATTCATTGACTTGAACCAGTTCCCCGGCCAGATCGGGGTCGATCTCGAACTGGACACCGCGATCGCCGGGCAAGGGTTCGTTATGGGGATGGCCGTCGGAAAAAATTTCGTCGGGGATTTCCGCATAGGCCTTGCAATCGCCTTCGGCCTCCCACGCTTCATCATCGTGGTTGAAATGCCGACAAAACATACATGCGGGCGGCAACAGACAGGGCATGGCCAGACCTTGGTCCCGATTCCAGTATTCTTTTTCGCTAATATGATGGACCAGTGTGCTGGCGACCGCAAGCGTTAGCTTGCCGCCGATACCTGCGGTTCGCCGATCAGTCGGCTCAGATCAACCACGTCCGTATGGGCGTGGGCCAAGCGACCATAGAAGTCATGGACGCTCAAATTCGAAGATTGGACGTTCAGTTGGATCGGCCAGATCCCCTTGGCACCCAGCCAGTCTTCGGCATGGCGCACCAGGCGGCGGCCCAGTCCGGCACAACCGCAAGAGGGATCCACCGCCAAATAGTGCAGCGCCCCGTGCCCCTGCTCATATCCCGCCATCACCGAACCGACCAAACCCTTGTGGTGATCGAAGGCGACAAACAGATCAGCCGAACCGGATGTGAATGCCCTATCACGAGGATAGGGATCGTAATGGGCGGTGAGGTTACATCGGTCCCAAAGGCGGTCGATGTCTTCATATTCGGCCGCGCGGGCGACCCTTATTCGAATTGTGTCTTCCGTCATGTCAGGATCTTTCGTCCCTTGGAATAGTGGTATGCCTATGCGAATCCTAGTGGATCGCCGTTGTTCTACCGATAAAATGTGACCGGAATGTGCACGACCGGTTAAAAATCCGTGATGGCACATGGAAAGGGCGTTATCCGCCTATTTGTTGCGATTGGCAAGCCGATAGGCCACACTCTATATCAGAAACAACGAATATTCGGAGGAACCGTTCCATGCGCTTACACATTAAGGGCCTGCTATCACCGCAGGAACTCAACCATATCGACAGCATTTTGATGAATGGGACCTTCGTTGACGGCGGTGCTACCGCCGACACCGGGGCTCGGGCGGTCAAAAGCAATCTGGAATTGGATGCCAAGGAAAGCGAAGGCGCCGATGAGGCCGCCGCCCTGGTCTATACCAAGCTGGCCACCGACTCCCAGATCAGCGACAACGCCCTACCGTTGCGTTTCTCCCGACCGATTTTCTCACGCTATGAGCCCGGTATGTCCTATGGCCGCCATGTGGATAATCCGTTGCTCGGAGATAGCGGCATGCGCACCGATATCTCCTGCACGGTGTTTCTCAGCGACCCCGATGACTACGATGGCGGTGAATTGGCCTTGCTCAACGACGATGGATCGGAATCCATGATCAAGTTGGCGCGGGGGGATGCCTATGTCTATCCCACCGGCACGCCGCACCGGGTCAACGAAGTGACGCGCGGCGCCCGGGTGGCGGCCATCGTCTTCATGCAAAGCGTGGTCGCCGACCCGCATCGGCGCAAGATCCTCTCCACCTTTCACCGGGTCCATCACTCCATGGTCGAGAAGTATCCGGACGCCGATGAAACAGCGGAATTCAACGAGGCCTACTACTATCTATTCAGGCTCTGGGCCCAAGTCTGACTCAAAGACCGTCCTTCAAAGCCCGCAGGCAGAGCGCGATATTGCGTTCGTTGGCGCTTTGGCCCATGAGGCCGATGCGCCAGACCTTGCCGGCCAAAGCCCCGAGACCGGCGCCGATCTCCAGGCCGTAGGCGTTCAAGGCGTGGGAACGGACCGCGGCCTCATCGACCCCGTCAGGCACGTTGACGGCATTGAGTTGCGGCAGCCGATGGGCTTCATCCACCAGGAACGACAGCCCCAGCTCTTCCAGCCCTTGCTTCAAAGTGGCATGCATGGCCGCATGGCGAGCCCAGGAATTCTCCAGGCCTTCGTCGAGGATCATCTTCAGGCTCTCGTGCAAGCCATATAGAGCGTTGACCGGGGCGGTATGGTGATAGGCACGCTTGCCGCCACCGCCTTCCCAGTAGCCCATGACCAGTCCCAGATCCAGGAACCAGGACACCGCCGGCGTGGTGCGCGCCTTGACCGCCTCGGCGGCACGGGGCGAGAAAGTCACCGGCGACAGGCCCGGCGGGCAGCTCAGGCACTTCTGGGTACCCGAATAGACCGCGTCGGCGCCCCAGCCATCCACTTCGACCGGGATCCCGCCCAAGGAGGTCACTGTATCAACAATGGACAGGGCTCCATGATCGCTGGCCAGTTTACACAGGGCCGCCGCGTCCGACTGGACACCGGTGGAGGTCTCCGCATGGACAAAGGCCACCACTTTGGTGCCCGGCTGAGCTTTCA
Organism: Magnetospira sp. QH-2; assembly: GCF_000968135.1. Classification (NCBI taxonomy): domain Bacteria; kingdom Pseudomonadati; phylum Pseudomonadota; class Alphaproteobacteria; order Rhodospirillales; family Thalassospiraceae; genus Magnetospira; species Magnetospira sp. QH-2. The sequence continues at coordinate 2,553,704 of NZ_FO538765.1, forward strand.
GGGCGTCTTCGAGCTTCTGCGGATCGACGGGAGTTCCCCAGGCATCATCAAGCACTGTGACCTCGCCGCCACAGCGCTTGGCGATGTCTTGCATGCGATCACCGAACACACCGTTGCGGCAGACGATGACCTTGTCTCCCGGTTCCACCAGATTGACGAAGCAGCTTTCCATACCGGTCATGCCCGGTCCGGAAATGGGGAAAGTCAGCGCGTTGTCGGTGCGGAACAGCTGCCGAAGCATGCCCTTGACCTCTTCCATCATGGCGGAGAAAGCCGGATCCAGATGTCCCACGGTGGGCCGCGCCAGGGCAGACAGAACGCGCGGATGCACGTCCGACGGGCCAGGCCCCATGAGGATACGTTGGGGCGGGTTGAAGGTCTCGCTGTTCATGGATGGCCTCCTAGCAACATCAAAATGAAAGGGATTGGAACCAATGGCTTCTCCGCAACATAGGAAGCCAGATGGCTATCAACAAGGGGAAAGACATCGACAATGTGGCCGGAAAAAACATATAATGCGGCGCACAATAAAAAAACGAATCTCCCGTGCTCTCAAGGCGCCAACCATGAATTCAACTTCCTCGCAAGACTATGTCCCGCTTGGCGACGAGCAGTTGGACCGCGAGCACCGAGAACTCCTCGATCAAATCCTCGAAATCGACCGGTTGATCGGTGACGAATTCGACCCTGAAGACATGAGATCCCGCATCAAAAACGTCATCACCTTGTTTCGGGACCATATCCCCTACGAGGAAAAAATCATGGAATCCTTTGAACATGGGCCGGCGTTGCTGCACAAGGTCACTCACAATTCCCACCACGAAACCTTTCTGATTGGGTTGGAGTTCCTTCTAGACAGTGTAGAGGGCCGCCACAATCGAACTTTTCTCACCAAAGTGAGCCGCGAGAAGGTCAATCGGGTCTTTCTGGAATTGATGGAATATGACCAGGAAATGATGCGGCTTCATCATGGATCGGGGTCACTTGAAATCGGTAACCCTGCCGCCCCCAAACAAGCATAGGCACGGCGATTCCAGCACACTGGACCCTAAGCCCCTGATTGCGGTATGCTTTGAACAATTCCAATCCGCGGGGCGTGGGGGCGTGACGCGGCAGAAGGTGCGGGACCACGAATGACCGATACGTCGCAAAAGGAAAAGCACAGGCGATTCGTCGCCTTCGCCTTTGCTTTGTCTGATCTCCTGATCGAGATCGATACCGATTTCAAAATCCATTTTGCCGAAGGGTCCATTGCCGGCTTGCATTGGCCGGGCATTGAGCATCTACAGGATCTTGTGGGTAAGGATTTCCGATCCTGCGTGGTCAAAAAGGACCGCGCGCTGATGGAATCGTCCATCGACAATATGAAGCGCAGCGGGAGACTCTCGCCAATCTCCATCAATTTGGCCACCCAAGGCAAAGATTCGCCGGTGATCCTTGGGGGCTTTTTCCTGCCCAGCAAGGAGATTCGCTTCAATCTCTCCATGACCTTGAACAACAAGCTGTATTGTCAGGAAAGCCCGGCTCTGGCTCGTGACGAAACCTCCGGCCTGTTGGAGGCCGACACCTTTACCGCCAAGGCCAAGGAGCGCGCCGTCACCGGCAAGATGAACGAGTCCGAGTTGGAAATGGGCATGGTCGTGGTGGCCGGCCTGAAGGAGCTCAAGGAATCCGGCGATCCGGCCAAGGTGGAGGAATTCCTGCACAAGCTGGGATCCATGTTGCGGGCCTGGAGCCTTGGCGGCGATACCGCCGGTCTGGTTGGCGACGAGAAATTCTCTTTTGTCGGCGAGGAAGGCCTGGACGCCCAGAAGATGGCCGCCATTCAGGAAGAAGCCGATGCCATCCTTGGTGCGGACGCGGCCAAGTTGTCGATCAATTCGGTCACGGCCAATCTGGATACCACCAACCTGAGCGAGGAAGACGCCTCCAAGGCCTTGGTCCATTGCCTGCAACAGTTCGCCAAGAGCGAACCCGGCACCTTCAACATCAAGTCCCTGTCCGAAGGGGTGACCGACTACCTCGACGGCACCATGGGCCGTATCAAGCAGATCCGAGAGCTCATTGAGTCACGGAACTTCAACATCGCGTTCCAGCCCATTGTCGACCTGAAAACCCGGGCGGTGGATCATTACGAAGTGCTGTCGCGATTCGAGGGCGAGATGAGTCCGCTGGAGCTGATCCAGTTCGCGGAATCGGTGGACATGATTCATGACCTGGATCTGGTCATTGTGCAGCAAACCTACAGCACTCTGGTGCAACGGGAGAAAAAGGAAGGCTGGCGGCCGCGGGTTTCCATCAACCTATCGGCCAAGAGCGTGCAGAACGACCTGTTCATGCGTTCCTTGCGCCAATTGACCCACAACGAAGTATTCAAACACCTGACGCCGCAAGTCATCTTCGAGGTTACCGAAACCTCGATGATTGAAGATTTCGACCGCCTCAACAACGCCATCCAGGATCTGCGCAAGGACGGCCACGGGGTATCCATCGATGATGTGGGTTCAGGCAACACTTCGTTCACCATGCTCAACAAGGTGGATGCGGATCATGCCAAGATCGACGGCTCTCTGGTCCGGGGATTCCTGGAAGACACCCGCACAAAGAACATTTTGAAAAGCGTCATTGATGCCTGCAAGAACATGGGCTTCGAAGTCATCTGCGAGCATATCGAGGATGAAGACGAGGCCCGCCAGTTGATGGTCATGGGCGCACACCTAGGGCAGGGATATCTGTTTGGCAAACCCACCGCCGACGGCAAGCCCCCCAACGTCATCATGTACGGAAGCGGCTCCGATCCCGTTCTCGGCTGGTAGATCCAGTCATGTCTCGAAAGGTTCTGGTCCTATTTGCCCATCCCGACCTCGGCACGTCCCGAATCAACCGCCGCATGGTCGAGGTTCTCGCTGATCTGAACGACGTGACCCTGCACGATCTCTATGCCGCCTATCCGGATTTCAATATCAACGTGCGCCTTGAACAAGAGCGCTGCACCGCGCATGACGTGCTGGTCTTTCAACACCCGTTTTACTGGTACAGCTGCCCCGCCTTGCTCAAGCAATGGATGGACGAGGTCCTGACCTTCGGCTGGGCCTATGGATCCAAGGGGACCGCTTTACGCGGCAAGAAACTTCTTTCAGCCATCTCCACCGGCGGGTCGGCCCAGGCCTATACCCCCGAAGGCTTTCATGGACGACGCGTCGAAGACCTGCTGATGCCCTTTGATCAAATGGCACGGCTCTGCGGCATGAGCTATCTACCGCCCTTCTTGTTTCACGCCACGCGCGGCGCCCAAGACCACGACATCGAAATCCATGCTACGGCTTATTTGGGGCAAATCACCGCCCTGCGCGACGACGGGTCGGAGTAGCAAGCCATGGACAATCACGATCTGCTCCTCAACGCCTTCACCTTTCTCACCGCGGCCGTGCTGGTCGTCCCGCTGGCCAAGCGGGTGGGACTTGGCTCGGTGCTGGGATATCTGCTGACCGGCGTGGCCATTGGCCCATTCGGACTATCGTTGGTCAGCAATCCGCAAGCGATCCTGCATTTCGCCGAGTTCGGCGTGGTGATGATGCTGTTTCTTATCGGCCTGGAGTTGGAACCAGCCACCCTGTGGCGTTTGCGCCGCCCAGTCCTTGGCTTGGGCGGTGGGCAGGTGATCCTCACCGCTGCCGCTTTGGCTGGCCTCGGTCATGTGCTTGGGCTTTCCTGGAGCGTGGCCGCCGTGGTGGGATTGGGTCTGGCCCTGTCGTCCACCGCCATCGCCCTGCAAACTCTCAACGAGCGCAATCTATTACAGGCTGGCGTTGGACAATCGGCCTTTTCCGTGCTGCTCTTTCAAGACGTGGCGGTGATCCCCATCCTCGCCCTTCTGCCACTGCTGGGCGACGGCAGTGGCGCGGGCAGTACCGGCGCCCTGCCCGGCCCGGCCTGGGTACAGGCCCTGTCCATGGTCGGCGGGGTGATCTCCATCGCCTTGGCCGGACGCTATCTGCTGAGACCGGTGTTCCGCTATATCGCCAATTCGGGCATTCGAGAGATCTTCACCGCCTTCTCCCTGCTTTTGGTCATCGGCATCGCCCTGATGATGCAGGCTTTGGGGCTGTCCGCGGCCCTGGGAACCTTCCTGGCCGGGGTAGTCCTGGCGGAGTCCGAGTATAAGCATGCTCTTGAATCGGACATTCAGCCATTCAAGGGCCTGTTGTTGGGCCTGTTCTTCATCTCGGTTGGCATGTCGGTCGATTTCGCCCTGTTGCTTCAGGGTCCCTGGATCATCGTCGGATTGACCTTGACCCTGGTGGTGGTGAAGTTCGGACTGCTGAACCTGTTAGGCCGGATGGGCAGGCTCTCGGGCGAACGGAATCTCCTGTTCTCCATCGTCCTTGCCCAGGGCGGTGAATTCGCCTTCGTGATCTTCCAGTTCGCCACGTTGGAAGGAGCCATGCCCCCGGCTTTGGCGGCTCAGCTCACGCTGGTGGTCGCACTATCCATGGCCACCACACCCCTGCTCTTGCTGGTCCATGACCATCTTTTGGCCCGCCGCGTCAAGGCCACCACGGAGCCTGAGGCGGACATCATCGACGAGGAAAGCAAGCCGGTGATTATCTTTGGCTATGGCCGTTTTGGTCAGGTGGTCGGTCGGTTCTTGGAAGTGGCGGGGATCGAGACCCGGGTCCTGGACAACGACCCGGATCACATCGAGGTTCTACGCCGCTTCGGCCACAAGGTGTTCTATGGCGATGCCTCGCGCATGGACCTGATGGAGGCCGCCGGAGCCCATCAGGCCCGGCTGTTCATCCTGGCCATCGACGACCCCGAAAAATCGGTCCAAGTGGCACGCCTGATCCAAGAGCATTTTCCCCATGTGACCGTGCTCGCCCGGGCGCGCAACCGGGTGCATGCTTTTAAATTGCGCAAATGCGGGGTGAAGATCTTCCGTCGCGAGATGTTTGATTCCGCCCTGCGATTGGGGCGCGAGGCGTTGGTGCAGCTCGGCCACCATCCCTATGAAGCCCGACGCACGGCCATGGCCTTCGCCCGGCATGACCTGGAAACTTTCCTGACCAGTCTGGAATTTCACGATGATGAGGGATCGCTGAAAACTCTCAGCCGACGCTCTCAAGCGGAACTGGGCTTGATGCTGAAATCGGACCGCGACGGACGCGAGGCCCTGCGTGACGCGGATTGGGGGGCTGATTGACTACTTGTGCCCCAGAGCCTTGGCGGCGGCATTGACGTCGGCCCCGCCCTCGGCGCGCTTGGTATTTCCGGCGGCGGCGGCACGGGCCAGTTCTTTCCGCCGTTCCTTGGTGTAGCGGAGAATGCGCACGGCGCCGTCAATCTTGCTTTGCAGGGTTTCCTGGAAGCTCAGTTCCTGGTGAAACAGGGTCACCAAGCGCTTCTTGTGCTCTTCGTCACCCTTACGCTTGAAGAGTTCGTTGACCACCACAGCGATGCATTTCCAAAGGTTGTCCTCGCTCTCGCAAGTTTCCACCAGCGGAATCAGTTGCTCCTCGTAAATCGCTTCCCAATCCATAATGCGGGTCTATTCCGTTTCTTGAGGAGACAAAGGCCAAACTGGAATGGCAGTCTGACCCACAAAGGTAAACAAAAGCAATAGACGGGCTACCAATTCCGTTGCCAAATAAATCGGGACGATCCGCGGATGAGCCGCGAACCGCCCCTTGGTTATATTGTTTGCCCTTGGAACGAAAGCCTAAGCCAATTGGGCGATCTCGTCCTTGATCTTCAGTTTTTGCCGTTTGATATCGTGAATGGCTTCATCATCGGGGTGAGGTCGGTGATTTTCTTGTTCCAGCGCCGTCTCCAACTCATGATGCTTTGCCTTCAGCGCTGCAATCCGGTCCTCAACACTCATAGGTCATTCTCCCTTGGTTACCCCAAAAAACGGGGAATCATACACCCGCTTATCCTGAAATACCAGGATGACCGTACAATATTTGACCCCGGCTTTGACCTCCCCAATCGCCTTGGATTTTGCTACACTGCGGTGGACGGGAAGACGGGATTCTCCATGGACGAAAATGAAATCATGCGGCGTAAGCTGGTGGAGCTCCAGACCGAGCACCGGGACCTGGACGATGCCATTCTACACATGGGCGATAACGGGCAGGCGGACCAGCTTCAGATTCAGCGATTGAAGAAGCGCAAGCTGTTGCTGAAGGATGAAATCACCCGGCTGGAAGACTCCCTGACCCCCGATATCATCGCCTGAGTTCGTTGCGCCGCAGGGCGCTTTCAGCCGCATCGATGACCTGATCCACCGTTTCCCCGGCACTGAATTGATGCAAGCCGCATTTCATGCGCAACGGGATATGGGTTTCGAGCCAGCGAAACGGCTGAGACTCCACCGCTTCGACCAACCCCCTGGCCTTGTCTTCCGCCACCTGCCCGCCGGTGAGCATCAACAAAATGACGAAATCATAGCCATCCATGCTGCCCAGCAAGTCCGAGTCCCGCAGATCGTTGCGCAGGATCCAGGCCGCATGGACCATGGCCTGGTCTCCGGCGGCTCGCCCATGAACCTTGCGGATTTCCTGCAAATTGGCCAAATGCAGATAAAGGAAGGTGCAGTTCACCCTGGCATGCTCGGAGCGCACCAGGGCCTTGGACATCTCACGCAAAAAGGCTCTACGATTGTAGAGGGGCAGATAGGAGTGGTTGTCAGCCAGTTTTCCCAAATGCGATTCATGGCGTCGCGTGGCCGCCAGTTCACGGCGCAGGGTCTCGGCCTCTTCCATCAACTTGCGGATGGCGACCACCACCTCGGGCGTCAATTCTTCTGCCGGTATGCCCAGCACCGAGGCTTCCACCCGGACTTCGTCAATGTCCGGAACAGCCAGATCGGCCTCCGCGGTTGCTCGCCCATAGGGGTTGCCGGGAGGATCTCTTCGGCGGCGTTCGTCGGTGGCCAAGGTCGCCGCGATGCCCTGAGCTGCGGTAATTTCTGCCATTGCCCGATGGTAACACGATGAGTTGGCTATCGAAATACCCGTGCTTGCACAAGGCACGCGCATCCCTATAATGGCGCCCTTTCGCGCCGGGAGGAGGCCGCAACAATGACCAACGCAACACCCAAGGTCGGCGTCATCATGGGATCCCAGTCCGATTGGGAAACCATGCGACATGGGGTGGAAATCCTGGAAAAGCTCGGGGTCGACCACGAGGTCCGCATTGTCTCCGCCCATCGCACGCCGCAAAGGTTGGTTGAATACGCCACCACCGCCCGCGACCGGGGACTGTGGTGCATCATCGCCGGAGCCGGGGGCGCCGCCCATTTGCCCGGCATGGCCGCCGCCATGACCCCGTTGCCGGTGTTCGGCGTTCCGGTGGAAAGCAAAGCCCTGAAAGGCATGGACTCCCTATTGTCCATCGCCCAGATGCCCGCGGGCGTCCCGGTGGGTACCCTGGCCATCGGCAATGCCGGTGCCACCAATGCCGCGCTCTTGGCCACCGCGGTGGTTGCCCTGCACGATGAGACCGTTGCCGAGGCGCTGGATGCCTTCCGCGAGACCCAGACCGCCGCCGTGGCCCCTGAACCCATGCGGGATTGATCCATGCCTGATCCCATCGACTTGAAAGCCCCCCTGCCTCCGGGCAGCACCATCGGTATTATCGGCGGCGGACAGTTGGGCCGCATGAGTGCCCTTGCCGCTGCCCGGCTTGGCCTGCGTAGCCACATCTTCTGTCAGCAACAAGATAACCCGGGCGCCCAGGTGGCCGACGTTGCGACCGTTGCCGCATTCGACGATTTGGATGCCCTGGGCCGTTTTGCCGATGCGGTGGACGTGGTGACCTTCGAGTTCGAAAACATTCCCCATCAGTCGGTGCAGCACTTGGCAGAGCGGGTCTGCGTGCGTCCCAACTGGGAAAGCCTGCATACCTGCCAGCACCGCATCGTCGAAAAGGATTTCCTGAACGCCATCGGCGTGGCCACCGCCCCCTATCGGCGCATCGACGGCCCCCGCGCCCTGGCCAAGGCCGCGGATGAACTGGGATGCCCCAGCGTGCTCAAGACCTGCATGCTCGGCTATGACGGCAAGGGGCAGGTCCTGTTGCGGAACGGACAGGATGCCGAGGCCGCCTGGAGTAAAATGGGCGGAGGCGAAGGTGTTCTCGAAGGATTCGTGGCCTTTGAGCGGGAAATCTCGGTCATCATCGCCCGCGGCTCGGATGGTGCCATCGCCACTTTTGACCCGGTGGAAAATATCCATACCCATCACATTCTCGACCGCACCATCGCCCCGGCACCCATCAACAAAAATCAGGCCAAGGAAGCGCAGAGCATCGCCCACCATATTGCCGAGAAAATGAACTTTGTCGGGTTGTTGGCGGTGGAGATGTTCGTTACCGAAGACGGGCGCCTGTTGGTCAACGAGTTGGCGCCGCGTCCGCACAATTCCGGGCATTGGACCATTGACGCCTGTATCACCAGCCAGTTCGAGCAGTTTGTCCGTGCCGTGTGCGGCCTGCCCCTGGGCAGCCCCATGCGGCATTCCGATGCGGAGATGCGCAATTTACTGGGCGATGACGTGAACGGCTGGCTGGAAACCCTCAAGGACCCGGCCGCAAAACTGCATCTTTACGGCAAGGCGGAAGCCCGCCCCGGTCGCAAGATGGGGCATGTCACTTGGATAAAGCGCCGGGGCTGAATCGGCGGCGATTGCCGAATCCACGCCGCCTGGTCGGCTTGAAGGCACGGAGCGGATTGGCCAGCTTGCCTAGGGATTTCAGCGCGTCAGACTGCATCTTTGGAACCTTCAGCACCTCGTCGATACGCCGGGCCAAGAACCCCCAGGTATCTTCGAATCCCTCCGAGCTATCGGTCAGCCAATACAGCAAGGTCGAGGTATAGACCCCGGCCAGCAATCCGCGCTTGGTATAGAAATTCCAATCCGTGGCCGTGTCCCCGGCGGCAAACCACATGTTGTCCACGGCCCGATAGGTGCATTTGGCGGCCACCAGGGCGTGATGGGGCAGCGACAGATAAGCCACCACCCGGCGCACCGATTCGCGATGGCCCGCCACCAACTCAATGCGCACCCGAACCGCCGTGGCGATACGGTCGCGGATGCGCATATTGGCCAGATCATGCGCTTCCAATTCGACCATCATGCGCCGGTCCAGCCAGTCGCAGTAGTGCTCGGCGACTTCAATGAGCCCACCGGGAAAGGCGCGCAGGGCCATGCTTTTGTCATGCCCCAGATCGGCGACGGCCGCAGCCATGCTGCGCTCGCTCCAGCCATCAAAGAGGACATGGGGCATCATTGCGTCAATGATACCGTCACGGATCTCCATCAAATCCTTGGTGTCATCCGTCATGGTCTGCTGTCTCCATTTGCGGATTGCGGAGGATATCCTCGCTGAATCCGAACTTGCTCAAGTCGTCCATGCGCATGGGGTAAAGGCGACCATCCAGATGATCGCATTCGTGCTGTACCACCCGGGCATGGAAGCCACTGGCTTCGCGTTCGAAAGGTTCACCATCCAATCCCAACGCGGAATAGCGAATGCGGGCATGCCGCGAGACCCGACCGTTGAATCCGGGAATGGACAGGCAACCTTCCCAGTCTTCCACCATGTCCTCGCCGATGGGCTCGATGACCGGGTTGACCAGCACGGTCAGAGGCACGCCAACGCCATCCTCGGCCCGCTGAGCCGGTACATGGAAAATCACCAGGCGCCAGGACTCGTGAACCTGTGGGGCCGCCAGCCCAACGCCCCCGGCATCGGCCAGGGTATCAAGCATGTCTTCGACCAAGGCCGCCACTTCGGGGGCCGTCGGATCAGGTAATGGATCGGCCACGCGGGCCAGAACGGGATGGCCCATGCGGGCAATTTTCAAGATAGCCATAACGTGAATATGAGGGACGGTGGCTTTTGGGTCAAATGTCGAGGTTTCACTTCACATGACAAATCCCTTGTGTTAGACACTGCGTTCCACCCCGCCCGCCCTTGCGGACGGAAGGGGTGTATTTGTCTTTGGACATCCGTATTTGTCATTCGACATCGGTAATTGAGGAGTTGAGAAACCGTGCAGGTTATCGTTCGCGACAACAACGTCGATCAGGCCCTGAAGGCCCTTAAGAAAAAAATGCAGCGGGAAGGTATCTTCCGTGAGATGAAGCTTCGCCGTTCATACGAGAAGCCCTCCGAGAAGAAAGCCCGTGAAAAGGCCGAAGCCGTGCGCCGCGCCCGTAAGTTGGAGCGCAAGCGTATTGAGCGTGAAGGCTTCTAGACCGGCCCTTCGCTGCGTCTGACTTTACCGAGTCGAATGGAAACCGCCCGCCTGAAGGGGCGCGGCGGTTTTGTCGTGCCTGTTCAAAGGCATCAACGGCACAATGGCGCTATCCCTTCTTGCCGTCGATCATCTCCACCACCCACTGGGTGACCGTGGCAGTAGCCCGGGCGCAACGGTCATCACGAGCGTCCGAGAATCCCTTGTATTCTTCCGGCTTCCACAGGTCCCATGTTTGTCCGCTGAATTGCTGTTGCAGGTCCTCGCAGGTGATACCGCCGAATTCTTCCTCGAAGCGACGGGTCAGGTCCTTGCCCACATTGAAATTGGCCATGCCGCGGCCCCGGTCCAGCTTGTCCGCATCCCGGCCTTTGCGGGTGGACAGCGCCAACAATCCACCGGTCAGCGCCCCACAGGCCCCTTGCCCGGTCAGCGCGCCGCCCCCGGACAGGCCATGGCTGGCCTTGATGGTATCTTCGCTCACGCCGCCGACGGTTTCATCCACTGCCGTCAAGACGCATTGCGGACAGCAGCCGACTTTGAGCTCAAGCTCGTAGGCCCGCTCATAGGCTTGCCGCCCCAGGTCCTTGGAATCAGACTCTTCGCCGCTCATGTTCTTCTCCCGCGAGTCGTGGAGGCGACAGTCTAGCGCGCTCTCGGTTGGGTCACCACTGGCAGATAGACGACCAGAAACAACACGAAAGCCAGCATCCATATCCCGGCGGAGGCATGCAGCAATCCCGGCACCCAGGCCGCGACAATGCGCAGAATGGTGCCGACCGTCAGCAGGATATAGGCGAACACGGTAAACCGGGCGGCGCGGATCTCGCGGCCGCTATGGCCGAGAATGGCCCGACTCATGATGGCGATGATCATGGTTGCCATGGCCCCGGCGGTCAGAGCATGCATGGCCCCGGCGCGCGGCACGTCCTCGAACACGCCTGAGAGCCCCAGAAATACCAGACCCACGGCCAGCCACAGATATCCCAGATGCAATACCCAGACGATAGGCTCGGATAGCGCTCGCCATCCCTGCCACCCTGAGAGGCGAAGCAAATGCAGAAATCCGGCGAAAACCAGCAACCAATGTCCCAAGGGGTGTTCCGCCAGGGCAATATCGTGGATGGCGCCCAGGAACGTGGTGCCCAAGGCCAGAATATCAATGGTGCCGAATGCCCGCACATTGGGGCCGCCGTAGCGGGCCAGCCAGTTGCCGGTGAAGTTGGGCACGACGCGGCCCCCGACGATGCTCAATAAAAAGACAATGGAGTAGAGCCCGATCTGTTGGCCCATTTCCATATGGTTGCCACCTTCCAAATGAAACAGCAATGCGCCAACCGGGAACAGGGCCAGAATGACCAGCAAAATATAGTTGCGGCTATTGTCGGCGCGCACCACGTCGCGCGCGATCATCAGAACCAATAGGGTTGGGAAGGCCACATCCGCCGCGGCGACGATCATCCAATCCAGGTCGCCGCCCAACGTCACCGCCAGGCGTCCGAGCAGCCACAGCCCCCCCAACAGTCCCAAACGCCAACCGGCCATGGGCGCCATGCCGGTCCAATTGGGCACCGCGGTCAACAAGAACCCGGCCACCGCCGCGCCAATGAAGCCGTACAGCATCTCGTGGATATGCCAATCCAGCGGTTGGAACGCCAAGGGGAGGGTCAAGGTCCCGGTCAGCAGGAAGATCCAAAGGCCGATACCGATCAGGGCGTATAGCGCCGCCAACGGGAAAAACAGCCGAAAGCCGCCCTGTAACAGGACGATCCCCTGCTCTTCGGTCGGTTCAGTCAGGGGGATAGGCGGCATGATATCAGGGTTCCGTCCGATGGCGGGGAAGGGGTTTGCAGTATGGCAACAATCGCCTCCAAAAGGTATTGATTTTGGTCAAGGGACACCGAGCCTCCCGCACCCTCTCCGGTCCTATCGACGTCCCACATAGACCTCGTCATAGCTGTTCACGCCATAGACCGTACCATCGGGGGCGACGGCGATGCGTTCAAAAAAACCGGGCGCCTTGTTCAAGCCGATACCCGCCACATTGGGATCGACAAATTGCCCCTCCCAAGCATTGCCTCCCTTGTAGCGGAAGGCCCCCCCGCCCCCGTAACGGCGGTCGTAGTTGGTGCCCGCGGCCCAAATCGAGTTGGGGTGGGCCACGGCGATATCGACACCGGCTCCGGCGTGGCGGACCCACTTGTTGTTGACCGGGTACTGCCAGAACTCATTGCGCCCGTTGTTGCCCGAACGGATCAATGCCCGGCCACGGTAATCCACATCGATGGCATGGATGCCCCAGCCGCCGGTGCTTCGCCACCCGGGGTCTCCGCCCCGTGAACGGGCATTCTTGTCACCATAAGAAGCACGGAAGACGACGTTCTGGCCATGGTTCTTGTCGGTGCTGAGGATATAGATCCAGCCGCCGCCGACGGCGATGTCCACCGCCTTCTTGCCGGTGATCGTCACCCAGCCGGAATTACGGTCGCGGCTGAACAGAATGGTGCCGTCCTTGGTGACGGCGAAGATCCCACCGTCTGGCGCCACGTCGATACGGTTCAGGTCGCCGCGCCAATGCCGATGGCCATGCCAGAGATCCGCCGCCGCATCATACCACCAGGCATGGCTGTCCCGCTGCCCCACGGCCCACACATCACCGTTCTGCCCCACGTCGATATCCAAGGCCAGGGCATCGCGGGATTTGCGCCATACCACCTTGTTCGGCGGCTGTCCCTTGGAGCCATCGGATTCATAGAGTCTGCCGTGGGAATTAATCACCCACATCTTGCCGGACTTGCCCGCCGAGATGGCGATGCCCCGGTCGTTGTAGCCGAGCCAGCCATCGTTTTGATGCACGTAGCGGAACAGCGGCGACCCGCCATTGGCATGATGATAACCGGTGCCGGTGACCCAGATATCCCCGGCGTCCGAAATGGTGATGTCCGAGGCCGTGCCGGCTTTTTGATGCCAACGGTTGCCGTGGTACTGATAGACCTTGTGTTGGTCATTGATCACCCAGGCATTGCCGTTCTTGTCCACATCCAAACGGATGGCGCCGCCGGGAATATGCTGCCACTTGAACTGGCCGTTTCGGTCATAGCGGGCGCGATGCATGACATAGCCGCCGCCGGTTTTCTGGGTGCCGATGATCCAGATCCAATCGCCGCCGATCCCCACGTCGATGGCTCTTTGGCCTTTGACTTCGTGCCATTGGCCGTTGTTGAACCAGATCCGCCCTTCCTGATCCACGGCGACGGCGGTGCCGCCCCAATGGGCATCGATGCGTTTGAACCCGCTCCGCCCTCGGCGTTCCACCCAGCGGGTGCCGTTGCGCATATAGACCCGACCGGATTTCTGCACGCCCCAGACGTGATTGCCGTGGCTGACAGCAATATCGAGGAAATCCTGCGCCTTATTGTCATGGCGCCAGCCCGCGGTGGGCGGATAGTAGCGTTTGCTCCCACCGCCGAAGGCCGACTTGATGGCATTGCTGACCGAGCCGACGGGATCGGACAGGGCTCCGGCGATACGCCCCGCCGCGCCATTGACCACGCTGCCGGTGAACTTCCCAGCGCCGGCAAAGGCATCCTTCGCAGCCTCCCCTGCCTTGCGGGCCTCCTCCGCCGCTTTCTTGGCCGTCTTGGCTGCCGCCTCCTTGGCCTTGCGGGCGCCCCCATCCAAGTGATCCATGCCGGGAACCTTGGCGATGACGTTCTTGATTTCAGCGGTTGCTTCGCCGACCTTACCACCGGCGAACTTCAGTCCCTTGGACAGGGGCACCTTATTCAGCCCCGGCGGCAAGGTGTTCTCGGCAAACTCGGCCAGCTTGGTGGTGCCGTTGAACACCGTCACCACGCCGTTTTTCAGCATGGCGTAGATGTTCCCGGTGCATTTGACCAGCAGCTTGGGGTCGGGCAGCGCATTGATCGGCGACCCGAATTTGATCTTGCTCAGGTCCAACCCGCCCTTCGGGGCGCCGCCCTTGGGGGTCGGCGGTCGATAGCGATAGCTGTAGCGCACATCCACTGGAAAGGCACAACTGGCCGGGCTGGTCACGGTGACGGTTTCATCAAGCACATCGACCCGGATATCGCGCCCGCCCAACAGGCCACCGTTGACCCGTCCGGCGAGGCTGACCACCTGTCGCTCCCGGGTGGCGTTGACGGTCAGGGTTGCGGTGCCGGACAGCGCCCCGAGGCCGGTACTGCCCAGTTTACCCAGTTTCAGGTTCGTCTTGGTCTGGCCGGTGCCGCGCAGTCCATCCTTGTCGAAGGTCAGGTCGAAATCACCGAAGGTCTGGCCGAGGAACTGGGCATCGCCGAAGACCCGGGCCAGAGGACCTTGAGTGCCATCCTTGGCCTCGGCCAGGGGGCCGAGCAGCAGGATATTGAAGTTCTCCGGCCCCGGAAAGGGGCTGCCCGGCTTGAACTGATAGCCCTTGAGGTTCTTGTTGCTGATCTGAATCAGGTCCAGGGGCAGCGCGTCCAGTCCCTTGAATAGGCCTTCGCTGGCCTTGCCCTGCGCCACCTGGACCGGCGAGAGCAGGGCAGCCGGACCGGTGGCGCCGCGCAGGCTGGCGACGGTCATCAGCTTCATGGCCTGGCGCAGGGAAATCTTATCGGCGGCGAAACCCAATTGATAGTCCATCGCTCCCCTGGCGGCGGCCTTGGGATTGGCGGCGGCGGCCTTCAAGGTCGCGCCCAGGTTATAGGGGCCGCTGTAATAGGCCACATAGCGGTCGCCGCCGACCTTCAGATTGCCCCACAAGCCGAACCGGGCGGCACTGTCCAGGTAGATCGTCGTCCCGGATAGCTCGCTTTGCGGAATGGCGAAGGGGTCTTTCCAAATTCCCCCCCGGTGGGCCATTTGCACATAGCGGGTCAGCTTGCTGTCGATCTTTCTCAGCACCGCCTGCCGGATAATGGCGTTGATGGTCCCGGTGGGCGGCACCTTGCTGGCCTTGCCGCCCTTCTTGCCGCCTGGCATCACCCCGGCGGTCATGGTCAGCACCCCGTTGGAGGGGAAATTCATGGCGCCAAGGGCAGTGCGCAGGTTGCCTTTCAACTCCAGTCCCGCATGAACCTGAATGCCGGTCAGGATATCCAGGCTGCCGCCGTAACTGGAGGCCACGGTCTTGCCCATTTCCCCCGGCAGCTTCTTGGCCTTGTAGATCCGCGCCGCGCCGGGCAGTCCCAGGGCAAAGATGGGATCACGCAAGGACGAGCCGACAAAAGCATTCCACAACGGCCCGGCCAGCTTGGGTACCAGCTTGCCCTTGACCAGCAGGGTCGGGGACATGGCGGGGATGCCCTTGTAGGCCTTGCCCTTGACCAGGGCGAAATGCATATTCTTGTAGCTGCCAATCAGTCCCGTGGCGTCTTCCTTCAGGTCGCTGGGCAGGTTCTTGAGTTGATTGCCCACCACGGCCGGAAGGCCGGGAATCAGGTCGAAGCTGTTGGCCAGGGCCGACAGGGACTGCTTCGGGTCGATACCTCCGGCGGGCTGCGCGGGCTGTTTCCCGGTCGGTTGCTTTTTCGGCGCCGGTTTCGCCGTGGCAACCGCCTGGGCTTTGGCACGGGGAATGACAATCTTGTTGTGGGCATCCACACCGGCCACATGGCCGTCCATAGTCACGGTGATGCTGCCGAATTTGCCGCCCCGCTTCACCCAGCGCTTCTTTTTCAGGTCATAGATGAATGGCGTGGCGCCGTTGCGCCCCTTGGCGAAATCGGTGGTCAGCATCCAGGGCTGCCCCTTTGGACCGACGGCGATATCGACACCCTTGCCCGGCACCTGGACCCATTTCTTGCCGTCGAAGCGATGGATGTCGTTGTTGCTATCGGTGGCCCAAGCGTGGCCGTCGGGACCCACGTCCACCTTGACGATCCGCCCGCCCACCCGGCTCCATTTGAAATGGCCCGAGCCATCGTAGGGCGAGCGCCAGACCTCGCCACCGCCCTTGGTTTTGTCCATGTTGGAATTGGCCACCCAGACCCAGCCGCCGCCAACACCGATATCCAACGTCCGCACACCGACCTTATTCCAGTTTCGGTCCTGGGCGCCCTTGTTGAAAAAGATATCGCCCTGTTTGGTGACCGCCAGTCCGCCGCCATCCGGCGCGCCATCGATGCGTACCACGTCTTTCAGAGTGCCGTGGACAAGGAATTTCTTTTGTTTGGCATCATAACGATAGGGCTTGCCGTCAAGGCCCGCGGCCCAAAGAGTGCCGTCGTGCCCCACCGAGGCATCCACGGCTCTTACCGGACTATCGATGAAGCCAGGATTCGCTTGGGCCTTGGCCTCCGGCAACGCCAATGGGGCAGTCACCAGCAGACAACAGACGGCGGAAATCCACCGGCGACAAATTCCGACTGACATGGATGGAAACCCCTTCTGAACCAAGCATCAACCTGTCCCCTATGTGTCGTAACTCTCGACAAAGAATTCAAGAATAATCGGATTGGGATATCGAACTCTCACGACAAGGCATCGTCGAAACGGGCCCGGACATTGACGCTTTTGATTTCAAGGAGATGGCTGGGGTGGAAGGAATCGAACCCTCAACCTCCTGGACCAGAACCAGGCGCTACTACCAATTGAGCTACACCCCATCATTTGAAGGCGCCCTTACTAGCAAAATGATTCCCTTGCCACAAGTGCCAAGTTGCCGGGGATGAGCGGCGGAATTGCGGGTTCCCCTTGGGTTGGCCCGATTCTTGGCGTATGGTCCATGTAAGAATACGGACATAACAGGCGCAAGACCGATCCATGGCCAGCCCCATTGCCATCCAGACTCCCCAGGCAGATTCACCCCGCAAAAACGCGAAAACTTTGGTGCATCAAGCTCTTTATGCCGCCATTGATCTGGGCACGAACAATTGTCGCCTGCTGGTTGCCAAACCCTGCCCACGGGGAATCCGGGTGGTTGATTCGTTCTCGCGCATCGTCCGCTTGGGCGAAGGATTGACACAAACCGGACGTTTGTCCGAGGAAGCCATGGACCGGGCGGTGGAAGCGCTGAAGATCTGCGCCGACCGGATCGATAAGCGTGAAAACATCAAAGTGGTCCGCGGCGTTGCCACGGAAGCCTGCCGCCGGGCGCTCAACGGCGAATATTTTGTCGGACGGGTCAAGCGCGAGACCGGGCTGAGCCTGGAGGCCATCACACCGTTCGAAGAAGCCTCTTTGGCTCTGCGCGGTTGCATCCCCTTGCTGGACCGACGGCACAAACGAGCCCTGGTGTTTGATATTGGCGGCGGCTCCACCGAATTGCTGTGGGCGGAAATCCCCCGGCGTGGCGCGCCGAAAGTCATTGACGCCATCTCCCTCCCCCACGGCGTGGTCACCCTGACCGAGAACTTCGATTGCGACCCGGTCCCGCAACAGATTTATCGCGCCATGATGACCAAGGTCGAAGGTGACCTGATGCGGTTTGACCGGGACCACCAGATTTCCGAAGAGGTGGCCCGCCATCGCGTGCAGATGCTCGGCACGTCGGGGACCGTCACAACGCTGGGGGCCGTCCACCTCAAACTCGAACAATACTGCCGCTCCAAGGTCGATGGCCTGTTCATGGATTTCGACGATTTGGACTCTGCCCGAAAACTGCTTTGCCACATGACCTGCGAGGACCGCGCCGCCATTCCGGCCATCGGCCCCGGTCGCGCCGACCTGGTGGTCGCCGGTTGCGCGATCCTGGAAGCCCTCTGCCGCCGCTGGCCGGTGGGGCGTCTGCGTATTGCCGATCGGGGGATCCGTGAAGGTCTGCTGCTGGGCATGATGACCGCCGACGGCTACCGCTTTGGGCGGTCGCGGCAGCCAAACTGCGCCTCCTCATGACAACAAAATCATCGGGAAAGAAAAACGGCGGCAAGGGATCCGGCGGGCTTAGCGGGCGCAATAAGTCAGTGCGGGTGCGCACGGCCAAGGGACGCAAGATATCCTCCACCCGCTGGCTGCAACGGCAATTGAACGACCCCTATGTGGCAGAAGCGCGCAAACTGGGATACCGCTCCCGCGCCGCCTTCAAACTTTTGGAACTGGATGAGAAATACAATCTGATCAAGCCGGGCATGCGGGTCGTGGATCTGGGCGCGGCGCCCGGTGGCTGGACCCAGGTGATCCAAGCCAAGATCAAAGGCAAGGGCCAGGTGGTGGCCCTGGATATCCAGGAAATGGATGATATGCCCGGCGCCACCGTGCTGCATTTAGATTTCATGGATGATCGCGCCCCCGAGCGGCTCAAACAGGCCCTGGACGGCCCGGCGGACTTGGTGGTCAGCGATATGGCGGCCCCCGTCACCGGCCATGCCCCCACCGACCACCTGCGCATCATGGGGCTGGTGGAAGCAGCGGTGGATTTCGCCGGAGAAGTGCTGGCCCCCGGTGGTACCTTCGTCGCTAAGGTGTTCCAGGGCGGCACGGAAGCGCAACTGCTCGCCCACATAAAGCTCATGTTCCGCACCGTGCGCCATGCCAAGCCGCCATCGAGCCGTGCCGATTCGTCGGAAATCTATCTGGTGGCCACCGGGTTCAGAGCGGAAAAACCAACAGACTAAAGAGGCTGCAAAGCTTGCTTGGCATCCGCCGCCGCTCGTGTATTCTGTGCGGCCAATCTCGCATGGAGGCATCATGAACATTCCCGAGGCACTGGCGTTTGACGACGTCTTGCTGGTCCCGGCGGCATCGTCCGTTCTGCCGGCGGAAGCGGATACCGCGACCCAGCTCACCCGCTCCATCCGTCTCGGCATTCCCTTGATTTCCGCCGCCATGGATACGGTGACCGAACGCAACATGGCCATCGCCATGGCTCAAAGCGGCGGCATCGGTGTGATCCACAAGAACCTGGAAGTGGCCGAACAGGCCAATGAGGTCCGGGCGGTTAAGAAATTCGAGTCGGGTATGGTCGTCGATCCCATGACCATTCAGCCCGATGCCCGCCTGTCCGATGCCTTGGACCTGATGTCCTCGTACCATTTCTCGGGTATTCCGGTGGTTGAGAAAAACGGCTTGCTTGTTGGCATTCTGACCAACCGTGACGTGCGCTTCGCCAGCAATCCTGATCAGCCGGTCAACGAACTGATGACACGCCATACGGAAGACAAGCCGCTGGTGACCGTCCGCGAGGGCGTGGATATGGAAGAGGCCAAACGCCTGCTGCACGCCCATCGCATCGAGAAGCTGTTGGTGGTCGATGATGCCCACCGCTGTATCGGCCTGATTACCGTCAAGGATATCGAGAAAGCCAAAACCTTCCCCAACGCTTGCAAGGACGAACAGGGACGTCTGCGCGTCGCCGCCGCCACTGGCACCGGCCCCGCCGGATTCGAACGTGCCGAAGAACTGATCGCATCCGAAGTGGATGTGTTGGTGGTGGATACCGCCCACGGCCATTCCCAAGGGGTGCTGGATGCGGTGAACCATATCAAGAGTCTGTCCAATCAGGTCCAGGTCATTGCCGGGAACGTGGCCACCGCCGCCGCCGCCAAGGCCCTGATCGCCGCCGGGGCCGACGCCATCAAGGTTGGCATCGGGCCGGGTTCCATTTGTACCACCCGCATGGTTGCCGGGGTTGGCGTGCCGCAGTTGACCGCCGTCATGGAAACCGCTGCCGCCTGCCGCGAAGCCGGGGTACCGGCCATTGCCGATGGCGGGATCAAGTATTCCGGTGACGTGGCCAAGGCCATCGCCGCCGGGGCCGACAGCGTCATGATCGGCTCTTTGTTGGCGGGCACCGACGAAAGCCCGGGCGAGGTGTTCCTCTATCAGGGCCGGTCTTACAAGTCCTATCGCGGCATGGGCTCGCTGGGCGCCATGTCCAAAGGTTCCGCCGACCGCTATTTCCAACAGGAAGTCTCCGACAACCTGAAGCTGGTCCCCGAAGGCATCGAGGGCCGCGTCCCCTACAAGGGTCCGGCGGGTCAGGTGGTTCATCAATTGATGGGCGGCCTGAGGGCGGCCATGGGTTATACGGGCAACGGCACCATTGAGGATATGCGGTCGCAATGCGAGTTCCGTCGCATCACCAATGCGGGCCTGCGGGAAAGCCACGTTCACGACGTGACCATCACTCGCGAAGCCCCCAACTATCGCATCGGTACCTGATCCGGTGACCCCTGGCGCCCGCATCAAGGCCTCCGTCGAACTGCTGCTCGAAATCGACCAGGGCAGGCAACCGGCGGACACCGTGATGAACGGCTATTTCCGCAGCCGCCGCTACGTGGGCTCCCGGGACCGCCGCTCCATCAGCGACATGGTCTACAACATGATCCGGCGCCGTAGCGGACTGGATTGGTGGATCGACCGGGTCATGGCCTCGTTTCCCACATCGAAACCGCTGGACGGGGCCGGGCGGCTGCGGGCACGGATCATTACCGACCTGATCCTCAATGGCGATCACCGGGCGGCTCAGATGTCGGAGCTGTTCAACGGCAACCGGCATTGTCCCAATCTGCTGACCGCCCACGAACGCGCCTTGGCTGAACACCTGGAAGGCCAGCCCTTCGATCACGAAGAAATGCCCGCCAATGTCGCCTATGAATTCCCGGCCTGGATGGAACCCCACCTCATGGACCGATGGGGCGATGACCTGGGGCGCCAGATGCAGGCGCTCAATCGCCCGGCGCCGGTGGACCTGAGAGTCAATTTGATCAAGGGCACGCGCGACGAGGCCCGTTCCGCCCTGACCGGCGAAGGACTGTTCGCCGAAAACACCCCCTTGTCGCCCCTGGGCCTGCGCCTGACCGGAAGAGCCCGCCTTGGCGGCCTGAGCGCCTTTCAGAATGGTCAGATCGACGTGCAGGACGAGGGCTCTCAGATCCTGTCGCTGTTGGTAGATGCGCGGCCGGGCATGACTGTGGTGGATTTCTGCGCCGGAGCCGGCGGCAAGTCCCTGGCCCTGGCCGGATCCATGGGCACCACGGCGGGAAAGCCAGACAACCTCAACGGTCGCATCATTGCCTGCGATGTCTCCAACAAGCGTCTGCGCCGCATGGACAACCGATTGGTGCGGGCGGGCATCCGCACCGGCGTGATCCGCCGCACCCTGTCCTCGGAACAGGATCGCTGGGTGGACCGCAACAAGGAAGTGGCCCAGCGGGTGCTGGTGGACGCTCCTTGCAGCGGTTCCGGCACCTGGCGCCGTAATCCGGACCAGAAAGACCAAGTCAGCGCAGAGGAATTCGCCGCCCTGCTCCGCCGTCAACAATCTATCCTCGAACACGCGGCGCGCTTGGTGCAGCCCGGTGGGCGATTGATCTATGCCACCTGTGCCATGCTATCGGCGGAAAACGAGGATCAGGTCACCCGATTCCTCAATGATCGCGACGGATTCCGCATCCTACCCATTGGCGAGATCTGGGGCGAGACGGTGGGCGGCGACTGTCCTGCCGATGGCCCGTTCCTGCAACTGACCCCCGCCGACACCAACACGGACGGCTTTTTCTGTGCGGTGCTGGAGCGGACGGGCTAACAGGCTGCTTCTGTAATCGAGTCTTTTGAGTCAAGCTGATTTCCAAGCCGTCGGTTTGAACCTGGGTTATGTGGCGCCCTTTGCTTCTGTCCGCGGTCGACGTCGTCGCCGCATGATGGGGATCAAGGGGGATCGGGTGCAGCAATCTGAAAAGCGTGGTCTTACGCCACTGCAGCCTGCGCGCTGTCATCCGAGCCCCGCGCGTCGCCACGCGTCCTGGCCGCCCTTCAGGCGATCTCGGTTTTCGTTGTGTTTAGATGGCGGTCTCCTCCTTGCGGTACTGGAAGTCCGTGCCGTCGATCCACATGCGATGCATGATTACGGCGAGACGCCGGGCAACGGCTACCTTGGCGCGTTTCATCCCGCGCCTTTTGGCGACCGCGAGCCCCCAGTGTTTGAGCCAGGACCAACGGCGGGTTCGAGTGAGAAGTGCATTGGCGGCCTCGAACAAAAGCCAACGAACCATGGCATCTCCGCACTTGCTGATGGGGCCGCTTCGGTCCTGCTCTCCCGAGGCGTATCTGCGTGGGACAAGCCCGAAGTGGGCGCCGACCATGACCGACTTTTGAAACCGTTCCGGCACGTCGAGTCCTGTCCTGAAAGCGAGGGCGGTAACTGGGCCGACGCCGGGAACGGTCATCAGGCGCCGGCAAACGCTATCATCGCGCGCAGCGGCATGAACCTGCCGGTCGAGCTTGTCGAGTTGTTCGAGCAAGGCTTGGCGCGCAAGCAAGAGCGGCTCGGCGGCTGCGCTGAGGTGCGGGTTATCAGCCGTCAATTCCCGAACCCGCGCCGCGAAAAGGCGTCCGCGCGCCATACCGACCTTGAGGCCGAAAGCTTTCAATGTTCCTCGTACCGTATTGGACAACTGACGGACCTGATGAACCAGGGTCTCCCGATGGGTCAGCACCATCCGGAGCTCCTGACTGCGCGCGGTCTTGACGTGGGTCGCGCGGTACAAACCGGTCCGCATCGCCTGGCTGATCAAGCGGGCGTCGCGACGGTCCGTCTTGACTGGGCTGGCGCTGGCAAAGGCCTTCATTTGCCGGGTCTCGATACAAATCACAGGGAGGCCCCGACTGGACAGTCCTGCGTACAGCCAAGGCGCCAGAGGGCCAGCTTCCAACCCAATTCGCGCAAAGCCACGCCCGCTTTCCTCGAGCCAAGTGGCGACCGCCTCGGGTGTGCTTGACACCTTGCCTTCGCGAATGACGGTTCCCTTTGCATCAATCTCACAGATCGAAATGCTTGCCATCGATACGTCCATTCCAACAAAATACTCCATAGCTGGTCTCCTCTGTTCCATGTCCAGGAATTGACCCGGATACTTGATCAAGACCGAGTGTGGAGACCAGCTGACTGTTTAGGCAATCCCTGACTGCTCGATTACCGCCATCTGAAAAAGTGTTGTCCTATGGCTCGCCTCGCCCTTCGTCCCTCGACAAGCTCGGGATGAGGAAGCTCAGGGTGAGGCTAACATGTTGAAATTAAAAAGCCCTCATGCTGAGCTTGTCGAAGCATGTGTCGCCACAGGCTCGAAATCGGACGTTTTCTGCAGCCTGCGAAAGGCTTTAGGCCTCCGTCACATCTGTCTGCGGAAAATTATCTCCTTGAAACAGCAATGGCGCGTCCAAGGCCCGCGCCGTCCCACAGGCGAAGCAGTCGCCCAAATTGAGTCTGGCAGGATGACGCCCCTTGCCATAGACGCGCAGGGCATGCTCGGTGAAAGCCGTGACCCGATCATCGACCGGCGCGACCGATACCCCGGCTTCGCGCAGCAGCGCCTCGTAATCGCTTTCCAAAAGGTGCCGATAGCGTCCGCGCAGCACCGCCAAAACTTCAATATGATTGACAGCGCTGATCCGCCCCTCTCCGGCTTCGCTTAAAAGGTGGACCAATAGCTCAAAGCCTTCTTCACCGCGCAAGATCGCGACAATCGCGGAGCTATCCACGACGATCATTGGAACAGCCCATCCTCATCGTAGAGAGAGTCCGGGTCGGCAATCCCCTCTTCAGCCAAGGATTGGGCATGATGGGCAATATTCAACAGCCGGTCATAGCGATCCCGCCCAACCGTCGGCGATGGATCCAACTCAGCCTTGTACTTGCGAAGGGCCTCGGTCACCGTGGCGGTCTTGCTGCGACCGGTCAGGCGCGCCAATTCCGTGACCAGCGCTTCGGTTTCCGCGTTCTTGATATTCAGGGCCATGATATGCTCGGTTTCTTTAATTCTTGATATATTGGTGTAAGTATACCATTCACAGTCCGGAAATGCCACTTCTCCTGGTTTCACTTTGATGGATGGGCTATGGTCCGCAGCGTCATTTCAGCCCTTCGCCGGAGGTTCCAGCGCGCCCATGTCCGACCGCATTCTGATCATCGATTTCGGCTCCCAGGTCACTCAGCTCATTGCCCGGCGGATCCGGGAAAGCGGGGTCTATTCGGAAATCCACCCGTTCAACAAAGTCACCGCCGAGACCATCCGGGCCTATGACCCGCAAGGGGTGATCCTGTCCGGCGGTCCGGCTTCTGTAACCTCTTCGGACACGCCACGCGCGCCTCAGGAGCTTTTCGACATGGGCCTGCCGGTTCTCGGTATCTGCTATGGCGAACAGACCATCTGCGCGCAGCTGGGCGGCAAGGTGGAAGAATCCAATCACCGGGAATTCGGGCGCGCCTATGTGGACGTGGTGGAAGATTGCGAGCTGTTCCACGGTGTCTGGGATCTGGGCGCCCGGGAACAGGTTTGGATGAGCCATGGCGACCGTATCGACGCCATCCCCGAGGGCTTCCGCGCCGTCGCCACCTCCGACGGCTCGCCCTTTGCCGCCATTGCCAATGACGACAAGCGATTCTACGGCGTACAGTTCCATCCCGAGGTGGTGCACACCCCCCACGGCGCCAAGCTGTTGGAGAATTTCACCCACCGGGTTTGCGGCTGCGGCGGTGATTGGACCATGGCTCACTTCAAGACCCAGGCCATCGCCAAAGTGCGCGAGCAGGTGGGCGACGGCAAAGTCATCTGTGGCCTGTCCGGCGGCGTGGATTCCTCGGTGGTGGCGGTGCTGCTGCACGAGGCCATCGGCGACCAACTGACCTGCGTCTTCGTCGATCACGGCTTCATGCGCCAGGACGAACCGGAGGAAGTGGTCAGCCTGTTCCGCGATCACTACAACATTCCGCTGGTCCATCGGGACGCTTCCGAGGTGTTTATTTCCGCCATCAAGGGAGAGACCGAC
Organism: Magnetospira sp. QH-2; assembly: GCF_000968135.1. Taxonomy (NCBI): domain Bacteria; kingdom Pseudomonadati; phylum Pseudomonadota; class Alphaproteobacteria; order Rhodospirillales; family Thalassospiraceae; genus Magnetospira; species Magnetospira sp. QH-2. The sequence continues at coordinate 2,578,674 of NZ_FO538765.1, forward strand.
CCGGAAAAGAAGCGCAAGACCATCGGCGGCCTGTTCATCGACGTATTCGAGCAGGAAGCCAACAACATCGGCGGCGCCGACTTCCTGGCCCAGGGGACTCTCTATCCCGACGTGATCGAGTCCGTGTCCTTCACCGGCGGCCCCAGCGTCACCATCAAATCCCACCATAATGTGGGCGGCCTGCCGGAACGCATGAACATGCAATTGGTCGAGCCTTTGCGCGAACTGTTCAAGGACGAGGTCCGCGCCCTGGGCCGCGAATTGGGCCTGCCCGACGCCTTCGTCGGTCGCCACCCCTTCCCCGGCCCCGGACTGGCCATCCGCATCCCCGGCCAGCCCATCACCCGCGAAAAGCTCGATGTACTGCGCCGGGCCGACGCCATCTATCGCGAGGAGATCACCAACGCCGGGCTCTATGACGCCATCTGGCAGGCCTTCGCGGTGCTGCTGCCGGTCCAGACCGTCGGCGTCATGGGCGACGCGCGTACCTATGACTACGCCTGTGCCCTGCGCGCCGTCACCTCCACCGACGGCATGACCGCCGACTTCTTCCATTTCGACATGGAATTCCTCGCCCGGGTATCCAACCGCATTATCAACGAAGTCAAAGGAATCAACCGCGTGACCTACGACGTGACCAGCAAACCGCCGGGGACGATTGAGTGGGAGTGAGCTTCCGCAGGTAACCTATTGAAATATAAACAGAAACCTTACACGAAACTTATTCACGACTTTGCTTCTTTCGCGGCCTGGACTTACACGGAAAGCTACACGAATGCGTGACTATTGCCATTGGGCACTAGCTCTTTCCGTCGCTTGAAAAAACCACGCCGCCGTTCATGGGTTGCTTCTTCGCTGTACAGTCGCATCACCAAGTCCCGAAAACCTTTTGTGAAGGCCTCCACCGTCATACCATCGGGATAATAGTTTAGATCAAAGAGCGAGCATTTTTCCCAAGCCGTGTCATTGATCAAGCGTCCATCAGCCTTTAATTGGTCGTACAGAGGCGTTCCTGGGAACGGTGTCTGTATGGTGACTTGAACCTCATAGAGCCCACTGTCCTTGACGAACTGCTCAACCGCATCAAACTGGTTGCCCCCCTGACCATCCATTCCCAAAACGAAACACCCGTTGACCGTAATGCCTGCCCTTTGTATGCGGTCGATGGACCAGGCATATCGGTCTACTTGACGGGCCTTCCAATCAGCTTTCCGCTCCAGGCCCGACAATGCATCGATGGTGGGGCTCTCGAAGCCGACAAGGACCTGGGCACACCCGCTGTCTTGCATTAGCGCCAACATTTCTTCGTCTTCGGCGATAGACAGGTCGCTCTCTGTGAACCACCTCACTTGCCGTTTTGCGAGGGCCTTAAGCAGCGCCTTTGAGTGGGACTTGTTAACAAAAGAGTTGTCGTCGGCGAACTCAATGAACGGCTGTGGCCAGAGCATCTTTATGGCATCAATCTCCGCCATCACTTTGTCCACAGGCTTTACCTGATAGCGCGGAGTCAACCGAACCGACGACGCACAGAAGGAGCAATCATACGGACAGCCACGCTGAGTTTGGACGGTGAGGCGATTATATTGATTCGGATCAAGCAGATCGAACCTCGGCATTGGAGCGTTCGCTAAATCGAATACCTCGCCGCGTCCGTCATAGACGGAAGCAAGACAACCAGCCTTCAAGTCATCGAGCACCCGAGGCCAAACCGTTTCTGCCTCGCCGAGTACAATGGTGTCAGCATGGCGCTTGGCTTCGTCCGGCAATGCAGTGACGTGAAGACCTCCCATGATGGTTTTCACGTCACGGGCACGGTACAAGTCGCTCAGACGGTAGGCGTCCTTGATCCGCGCAGTATAACTGGCGATGGCAACAACATCGAAATCCTCATTGATCAGGTCAGGAGACGTCTCGTTCGGAAGCTCATGGTAGCTCACTTCGATATCTTGTGGCGCCATTCCAGCAAGGGTGAGCAACGATAGGCTGGGAAGGGAGGCGATCACTTTGCTGCGCTCCACAAAACCCGGCAATGTTAAACCAAATGACAAAAGTGTCTGGTCTTGAACACGCACGCCACTAACAGCGATAAGGCCAAGTCTGATAACTTGCTTCTTCATTGCAGTTCAATTTTCTGTCTCTGACGGTTTCGCCTTTCGTCCGTTGCGTAGCTCAGTTGCACGAGCCAGGATACGGCAAATATCGGAAAGAGAATCCAAGAGAAAAACGACAATATCCCGACGGTAGCATGTGTCCACCCCGCGGCTTCAGTGACCCCTGAGGCTATTTCTCCTGCCATAGTCCTTGGATAAGCGTCATCCGCTCGTATGCCTGACATCACATCAAAAGTGACATGTTCCAGGCTGAACATAGCGAGGATTATCATAATGCCCGAGAGAGGCAACATGGTGACTGTCAGCACGCCCCAGAACCTGAGACCCGCTGCTTTCGAGGCAAAATTGGATAGGAGTATGACCCTCCAAATCGCCACGATTGCCAGAAAAATCACGTTGGTTTTTGCCGCAATGTCCATCGGCAAGAAACTCTCTACTGGGATCGCGTATAGAAGCGCCGGTAGAGCCGTCATGCCAACGAATATAATCACTTGTACGTAGCTGATAGGACGCCGGGCAATGGGAAACAGCACCATCCATAGCAACGTGGACATCGCGAATAAATAGATTACCGATCCGAGTCCCAGATACTGTAGGAGGCGAGCGTCCGGACTATCCCAGTAACGCCCCATACCGACCACCCAAGTTACAATCAGGACATACCCAAAGTACCTCTTCCAATCCTCAGGAAGGGTGTCGATGGACTGCCTCAATGACAGGATGCGCAGTTGAGCCTCAAAGATGTCGCGCAGCAATTCCTCCCCAGACACCTCTTCGTGCGAGCGTATCCACTATGAATACGGCCAAAAAGCCATCATTTTAATACGACACAAAACCACATCCATCAAGATTATTTTACTCTATAACTTCTCTTTTTTTGTGCAGGCATGCAATGTATCATTAAAGGTTTTATCATTATATTCTCGTGCAATACTTAGTGGGCCTGGATATATGGAAATGGCAGGCATTACAGACACTTAATTCTCATCTTGACATTTGGAATGGGCGCCTGGCCCCCATAGACATCTTGTGCACCCCCTTAAATCTTTAACAATCTGCTGAGACAATAATCGAAAACTGAGTTACGATCGAGTGGTCGTTACCACAACAACGACGGCCCGATGAAACCCATCGGGCCGTTTTGCGATGGGGAGCCCGTCTACTCGGCGGCTTTCGGGGTGACGGGTTCCAAGTCCGGTTGGAGGGCCTGGCCCATGGAATTGATGTCGCCGCCGTCGATCCCTACTTCCTTGAGCAGGGAATCCACCAAGGGAGCCTGGGCCCGATAGCGCAGGGCCCCGTTGATCAGGTTATCGGCCAGATTGCCGCCGCCGGACAGGCTCTCGGACTCGCCACCACCTGCCCCGCCGTTGGCCGCGCCATTGTGAAGGCCGTCGATCTGGATCACCTTCATGCTGTCGATTTTCTCCATGGGCTTGACCGCCTCGGCGATGATGCCATCCAGGTTTTCGATCAGGGACAGCTTGATCTGCAAGGCCACCTGTTCGGGGGACAGCATGTTCTTGGCCTGATTGACCGCCGCCGTGCCCTCGGCCTCCACGTCATAGCGGACCTTGGCCGCCTCGGCCCGCAGGCGCTCGGCCTGGGCTTCGGCATCGGCGGAAATGCGCAGCTTGTCGGCCTCGCCCTGGGCTTCCTCGCGCAGCGCCTCGGCCCGGTCGGCGGCGGCCATCTTGTCGGCTTCGGCGGCGACCTTGATGCCGATGGCATCGCGCTCGGCTTCCTTGGCGGCCTCGATCAGTTCGATGCGCTTCTGCCGGTCGGCGGCTTCCTGTTCGCGGGCGGTGGTCACCTGTTCCTCGGCGGTAACCGCCTTGGCCAGCGCCAGATCGGCTTCCGCCTGGGCTTCCGACTGGGCCTTGGATTTCTCGGCGATGACGATGGCCCGATCCTGTTCCGCCAGTTCGACGGTCTTGGTCTTTTCCACCTGTTGGGTGGCGATGGTGCGTTCCTTGTCGATCTCCTTGGCCTTTACCTGGCGTTCCAGGTCGATGCGGTCCTCGGCCAGTTCCCGCTCGGCGGAAATCCGGGCCTTTTCCACGTTCTGCTTGGACAGGATCTCGGCCTGTTTGGCGGCCTGTTCCTGCTCGGCCCGCTGCTTGGCGATTTCGGCGTTCTGCGACGCGCGACGGATTTCCACTTCCCGTTCCTGGGCCAGCTTGGCGTATTCCTCCTCCCGCTTGATCTCCAGCGCCTCTTTCTCCGTTTCCAGATTCTTCAGCTTGATCTGGACATCTGTGTCGCGCTCCACGTCGTTGCGCATTTTCTTGCGTTGCTCGATAGACTCCGTCAGCCGGGTCAGACCCTCGGCGTCAAAGGCGTTGTCCGGATTGAAGTATCCCATCCCCGTCTGGTCGAGCCCGGTCAGAGACACGCTCTCCAGCTCCAAACCGTTCTTGAGCAGGTCCTCGGTGACCGCCTGTTGGACCTTTTGGACAAAGTCGATGCGCTTTTCGTGCAGTTCCTCCATGGTCATTTCCGCCGCCACGGCACGCAGGGCATCGACGAACTTGCCCTCCACCAGTTCCCGCAACTGGTCCGGATACATGGTCCGCAAACCCAGAGTCTGAGCCGCATTGGCGATAGATTCCAAGGACGGCTGCACGCGCACGTAAAATTCCGCCACCACGTCCACGCGCATGCGGTCTCGGGTGATCAGAGCCTGTTCATTCGCCCTTTGCACTTCCAGGCGCAGGGTGTTCATATTGACCTTGATGGTGTCATGCAGCACCGGGAATACCAGGGCACCGCCATTCATGATTACCTTCTGGCCACCGAAACCGGTGCGCACGAATGAGGTCTCCTTGGAGGCGCGCCGATAGAGCCGGGACAGGATTAATCCGATGGTCAGCAGGGCGATAACGATGATCAGCGCACTGCCGCCGATGCTGATCAAGCCGCCCATTTTATCCATTAAACTGTCCTGATTGGCCGGGATTTCGTATGCCATCTTTCTCCCCTTTCCTCATCGTGGTTATGGCAGGTCCGCCTGCCCCTGCGAACGATCGCTCAAACCTTCGGACGGATTGTGGATGCCCTGGAAGAATCCACCGTCGCGCCGAACCAGCAAAACTTCGCACCCCTGTTCAAAGACAGTCCCTTCCTCATCCGGTTGGACCATGACGTAATGGGTCTGCCGGTGACGGTCCGATACCCGTGCCTGAGCCGGACTGTCATGGGTCGCCTCACCGAGGGTAACGACGGCGATGCGGCCAACCAGGTCATCCAGGGACACCGCGTCGGTCTCGTCCCTGGGCATTAATTTCGCCAGTATTCCCGTGATGCCGGCCATTGTCGGCAGCGCGACGAGTGTTGCTCCCAGTGCGGCCACCACCATGGGAATCAACCCGCCCACCAGGATCAAGGCGATTTCCTGCAACACCATGCCGCCGAGACCAAAGGCGGTGAGAAAGACAATCAGCGAAACTAGCAAGGGCACTTGCCCAATCTTCAGCCAAGACAGCACCCCGCCAAGGATCGAAGGCGACGCCATGTCCGGTGCATCCACGTCGAGTTCCAGGTCCGGCAGCATGTTTTCCAACGCCTCGGACAACCCGGCCCCCATCAGTTGGCCCACGCCTTCGAGCACCGCCAGTATCAGCACGACCGCAATGGCGATGCTGAAAGGCAGGTTGGCGTCGGCGGTAAGAAAGGCGATCATCGAATGCCCGCTACTCGCTCATGCCGGACTTCAGGGCCGCCAAGCGTTCCTTGACCCGGTTCTGCCGCGACAACTGCTCCAGCTCCTGTAGCTGGTTGGCAGTTTTGGCATCGGGTGGGGTTCGCCCCATCACACCCAGGCTATTGTCCATGACCCGCTCGAACGTGGCATTGGCCTTGTCTACCGACGGGCCGACACCACCCGACAGTTCATCGGCGTCTCCGGTGGTGGATTCAGCCTTGGCGCGGGCGGTCTTAAACTCCGCCAGTTCCTCCTTCATTTCCCGCTTACGGGCCTGCAGGGCGGCGATATAGCCCTCCAATTCCTTTTCCCGTTCACCGGTCTCGGCAATGGACTGCTCCAACACAGGAATTTGCGCCTCGATATCCAGTTGATGGGAAATGGCGGCCTCGGCCAGATCGTCCCGTTGCTCGGCCACCGCCACTTCAATCTGGCTCCCCAGGGTTTCATGTTTGGTTTTTTTCTCCGCCAGGCGTTTCCCGGCGAGATGCTTGGCGGCGATGGCCTTGCCCAGTTCAGCCCGGACATCGTCAACAACCCGGTCCACCTCGCGCATGGCTTCCTCGAGCACCATTTCCGGTGCCGCGCCTTCGACCGCGTCCACAAGGGCATTCACGCCGCCACTGATGATCCGGCCCACGCGACCGGCAATTCCCTCTGCCATCCTGCATCTCCTATTCTGTTTGCCCCTTAACCCGCGCCGGATTCAAAATCATCGTTCTCTGACGACCACTCACCGACCGGTCGTTCCAAAGTGCGGTTTCGGTCACCCTCTCGTACAAAACCACCCTGTGATCGACCGATAAAACTATATTCAATAGTTGAGTATAATAGCAATTATTTCTTCAATTAAAAATATAATTTGATCCGCACTATTCCTTTAAAAAAGCACTCATAGCAGATACCTTTCACCCCTGCGTGTTATTCCACCCAACTCCCTTGCCTGGACATCTCCCATGGCGGTAGCTAGCATGCGCGCGCATTCATACAGAGGCTGTCATGACGAATGATTCTGAGCGATTGGTGGAACTGGAAATGCGGCTCGTGGAGCAAGAGCGACTGACCCAGGACCTGTCGGACATGGTAGCCGAGCAATGGAAGGTCATTGACGCACTGCGTCTGGTAACCGATCGGCTCAAGGACAGGGTCATCGCCGCCGAAGACCGGCTCGATGTCTCGGCGCCCCCGGCTCATGATCCTCCGCCGCACTACTGAGGTGTTTATGCTGCTCTTCTGGCGCATTGCCCGGGGTATACGGATACTGGCCCTTCTGTTGCTGACCGCCGGAACCGCCGCCGCCCAATCGCCGCCTCCAGAACCGAATAGTCTCGGCCTGGGCCCCGACGCCCAGCCGATCATGCAATTGATCCGCGCCATCGTCGAAAACGATCTGGAGCTGGCCCGCACCGCCCTGCGCCGGGGGGCCGATCCCGCCATGAAGGACGTGCGCGGTCTGACGCCCCTGGATATCGCCCGATTGCTCAAGCGCCCTAAGATCGCCGAGTTGATCGCCAAAGCGCAAAAAGGAGACAAGGGGCCGCTCAAGGAAGCCCTGGTGCTGGAACCTGAAAAACCCATTCCGGAAAACCAACCCGTCCTGCCAGGTGTCGAGGCTTACCTAGAGCAGTTGCCGGACGACGTCTTGTCCGACCACATCCCGGAGGTTCCGGATCCTCCCTCGCCAACGCCAACCATCAAAACACCGCCCGAGGTCAAATCGGTTTCACAGCCCACCGCCGCGAACGCCGCGCCAATGGCCGGGTCGCCACCCGAGAAACCGGTGGTCGCCCCACCGGCTCCAGCCCCTAAGACAATGGAACCGGTTGCGGAAACCGTGGCCGACGCGTTGAGCGGCGTGATGCTGGAGGCCTCTCCCGTTGTTCCGGCCCTCCCGGCGCCCGCCATTGATATTCCCCTCTCTGAAATGGAACCAACCATTCCTCATACCAGGGCAGTTGCCACAGCCCCGGTAGCCTCGGCGCCCGTGCCCGCGTTGCCCGTGCCCATGTCGCAAGAGGCCTCGTCGCAAGGGGTGCCGGGGGAAATCCTGGAAGAAGTCCCCGATCCCATAGGCATCGTTTCGGTTCCTCCGCCTCAAGTGCACAAGGCGCCCGCGCCGGAGAAACCCCGCCCAGTCCCGCCGAAACGGATCAAAACCGGGCCGATCCTTCAAGGCGTGACCTTGGGCCTGGGATCTCTGACCCTGGGACAGGAACGGTCCATCCCACCTTCCTGCATTCAGCGGCAAGAAATACTGTTCTGCCTTGAAGATTCGAAATGGAAAGGCGGAACTGCCGATCTGTTCAATGTGACGGAGATCCCCTTGCTGCAAGGCCAGCGGGTCCTTGTCCGCTATGCCACCAACCGGGTTGTCGCCATGCACAGCTTCTTTCCCAGCGCGAATTTCGACGCGGTGCGCGCCTATTTCAGCCGACGTCATGGCCCGCCCACCAACTCGGACCGGCGAACGATCCGCTTCACCGGCTATCCTTTCACGGAAAACAACATGGTCGCCTGGCGACATCGCCCCTTGAATGGCGGGCCGGAAGAAATCCTGCAAATTGTCGAGCATGCGCCGCGCCGGAGTCTGGGCGTCTTGCCCGATCATGGTCTCGTGCGAATTTTCCGCGCCAAGGATGACGACAAGATGGGTGTTCTCGGCCTTGAAGACCTGCAACTCCTCGCGGCACGCCTGGCGCAGGGAGGATCAAGAAACCCCGGTGACCCTGCACGCGCCCATTGATACCGGTTACCCCAGACCCGAAAGGGTCGCCACATGGCGTCGGGACAGGTTGACGTAGTGATTGATTCCGCGTTGGAAATCATTCATTTCCGCTTCGGTCAGATCGCGGATCTTCTTGGCCGGAACCCCGGCCCAGAGTTCTCCGGACGGGATGCGCTTGCCCGGTCCCAATAAAGCCCCCGCCGCCAGCATGGCCCGGCTTTCGATGACGGCGCCATCCATCACACAGGCCTTCATGCCAACGAAGCACTCGTTTTCCAGGGTCGCCCCATGGATCATGGCCATATGGCCCACCAAGACGTCATCGCCAATGGTCGTCGGCCATTTGGCCGTGGTCACATGGACCATGGAGTTGTCCTGGATATTGGTGCGGGCCCCGATGCGGATCCAGTTGACGTCGCCGCGCACGGTCACGCCGTACCAAACGGAGGCGTCGGCACCGATCTCCACATCTCCGATCACCGAGGCGCCCGGCGCGATAAAGGCGCTTTCAGCAATGCGCGGGAATTGCTCTTCAAACGGCAGGATGAGGGGTGTCATGGCCGACTCCTTCGCAGGTGCAAACAGGCCGCCATTCTATTTCAGCAGTTTCTGAATGTCCTTGAAAACCGGCGTCCCGGCCTCGCGCAACCATTCGAACAGCACCATTTCCGTGGAAACCACCTGCGCCCCGGCCCGGGCCATGCGCTCACAGGCCAGGCGGTGGTTCTCGGGACGGCGCGACGAAACCGCATCGGCAACCAAAAAGACCGCGACCCCGCTATCCAAGAGATCCGCAACAGTTTGCATGACGCATACATGAGCCTCGATCCCGATGACGATGGCTTGCGATCGATCCAGCGCCGTAAAAGCTTCGGACCAGCCCTGATCGCGACCGCAGGAAAAGCTGATCTTGTTCCTCACCTCCGCATCGCCCAGCACATTAGTGATGGCGGGAACCGTCGGCCCCAGGCCCTTTGGATACTGCTCCGAGATCAGCTTCGGTACTCCCAACAGACCGGCGGCGGTGATGAGCTTGGCACCGTTTTCCACCACTGATGTCGGGTCCGACATGGTTGGCAGCAGCCGTTCCTGAATGTCTATGACCAGAAGGGCAGAGCGATCAACCCGCATTAACATGACAAAAACTCCTCTATTCCACCGATTCTGTGTCACCAGGGCAACACTGTGACATTATGACAAGATTATGGCCCGCCTTTCATTGACTCGCCAAAGGAAGGGCCTAGTATCCGCTGCACTTGCACCATGGTATAATTCCAGGGCGGAATATCCAACGCGGGATATACATTTCCGGCCCAACACAGGATACAAACGAATATGGGTTTTGCGGATCTCGGATTAGGGGAAGACGTCCTGCGGGCTGTTTCCGACGCAGGATATGACAATCCCACGCCGATCCAGGAAAAGGCCATTCCGTTTGTTCTAATGAGCCGGGACATTCTCGGCTGTGCCCAAACAGGCACCGGCAAGACCGCCTCCTTTACCCTGCCGATGATCGATATTCTGGCCCATGGTCGGGCCAAGGCGCGCATGCCCCGGACCCTGATCCTGGAGCCAACCCGCGAACTGGCCGCTCAGGTGGCCGAGAATTTCGACAAATACGGCAAGTATCACAAGCTCAACAAGGTGCTGCTGATCGGCGGCGAGTCCATGCAAGAGCAGATGAAGGTCATGGAAAAGGGCGTCGATGTGTTGATCGCCACCCCGGGCCGCCTGCTCGATATGTTCGAACGCGGTGGCCTGCTCCTGCGCGACGTGAAAATTCTGGTCATCGACGAAGCCGACCGTATGCTCGACATGGGCTTTATCCCTGATGTGGAACGCATCGTGTCCTTGTTGCCGCCGTTGCGTCAGACCCTGTTCTTCTCCGCTACCATGCCGCCGGAAATCAAGCGTCTGGCCGATGCCTTCCTGAGCAATCCCAAGGAAATCAGCGTCGCGGCCCCGTCGTCGGCGGCGGAAACGGTCCGGCAGGCATTGATTGTTGTCGATCATGTGGAAGCGGCCAGAAGTGGACGCGGCGGTCCCAGCGGAGGACGGAGCGGCGGTCGAAGCGGCGGTGGTCGAGGGGGCCCGCGCGGCGGATCCACCAGCGGCCACAAGGAAAAACGCGCCGCGTTGCGGGCCTTGATTGCCCAGGAAGACGTACGGACCGCCTTTATTTTCTGTAATCGCAAGCGCGACGTGGGCGTGACATACCGCTCGCTGGTCAAACATGGTTTCAGCGTCGGCCAACTGCATGGCGACATGAGCCAGTCCGAACGCACCCAGATGCTCCACGCGTTCAAGAATGGCGAGGTCAAGCTGCTGGTCTGTTCCGATGTGGCCGCCCGTGGCATCGACGTGTCTGATTTGAGCCACGTTTTCAATTTTGATGTGCCGACCCATGCCGAGGACTATATCCACCGCATCGGTCGCACCGGGCGCGCCGGCAAGGAAGGCGTTGCTTTCACCCTCGCGGTTTCCGATGAAAGCAAATATATCGACGCCATTCAAAGACTGCTGAAGAAACCCATCGAACGGTTGGACGTGGTCGGATTGGTCAGCGGCACGTTGAAAGAGGGTGTTGGACGCCCCAAGGCTTCCAGCAACAAGTCTCCGAAAACACCCGCTCCGGAGGCTCCGGCCTCGGAACCCGAGGTGACTGAGGACAACGAAACCGGGGAAGTCCGCGTTCCGGAAACCCAAAATGCTGATGAAAAGCCCAAGCGGTCCCGCCGGAAACCTTCCGACAAGCCCGCTGACGCCGCCGACGAAGGCAAGGCCAAAGCTCCCGCCAGGAAGGCTGCCAAGCCGGCGAAAAAAGCTGAAGACAAGCCCCGGGGTCGCGGTCGTGGCCGGGATCGAGACACGGATAACAATCAGGTTGTCGGCCTGGGCGATCACGTTCCGGCCTTCTTATTGCGCGCGGTCAAGCTGGACAATTGATCCCAATTTAAAAGCGCCGTACAGTCCCAACTAACAAGAATCGCGGGGCGAGCTGTATGAATTGGCTTCTGTCAGATATGGGCTCAGCCTGGGCGGCGATGGTAGATCTTTTTACCATGGACGCCAGTCGCTTGGCTGAATGGGATATGATCCTGCGGCTCAGTTTGCAGGGGGTCCTTTTTGCCCTATCCGCATTTTTTTCCGGCTCCGAAACCGCGCTGTTTTCATTATCGCGCCTGGACCTGCAAAAGCTGCGCCGGGAACGCCATGATCAATCCGACAACCTGCACGCCCTGCTCGACCATCCACGTCGGCTGATTATCTCCATTCTCTGCGGCAATGAACTGGTCAATATCGCGGCCACCGCCAATCTGGCCAGCATCATGATCACCCTTTATGGCCCCGAGCGCGGCGGCTTGGTCAATGTGCTGGTGATGTTTCCGCTGGTGCTGCTGTTTGGCGAAGTTACGCCGAAAACCATCGCGGTATCCAACCCCATGCGTCTCAGCGCCGGGTTGGTCTCCGCCCCCATGACCCTGTGGGTAAGGCTGGTCACGCCGCTCCGGCGGGTCATCCGGATCGTCGCCGACAAGGTCACCACCTGGCTGGTGGGTGAGGAACGCCAACGGGAAAACATCCTCGGCGCGGATGAGTTCAGAATGGTTTTGGAAGAAGTGACCGCCGAGGGCATCCTTGACGGGACCGAACGGGTGATTATCGACAACCTGCTGGAAGCCAGCGAGGTGGAAATCGTCGAGATCATGACCCCGCGGAACCTGGTTGATTTCCTTTATGACAACATGGATGTTCCCACCGTGGTCGATCTGGTCAAGCAGTACCGCCACCCGCGACTGCCGGTCTGCCACGAGCAACGAGACAATTTGCTCGGCTTCATCCATGCCGAAGATATCTTGCGGTTGCTGCTTGACGAGGCCGACCTGGAAAAGATGACCCTTGATGAGCTGATGCACCCGCCCATCGTCGTGCCGCCGACCAAGGAAGTGGATGAGATGTTCGATTTCTTCCAGGCCAACAATGCGCGGGCGGCGGTGGTGCTCAATGAATTCGGCGGCGTTGACGGCCTGATTAGCATGCGCGACGTGCTCACCTATATCTTCGGCGAAGTGACCGAGGATGTGGACGGACAAGAGCACTACCGGGAACAGGACAATGATGTTTACGAGGTCAGCGGCCTGATGAAGCTGACCGATTTCAACGACCTCAGCACTTTTGGAATCGAAGATCCACGCATGACCACCGTCGGCGGCGTGGTATTCCGTTATCTGGACCGCCTGCCCAAGGTGGGCGATCAGGTGGATCTGGAAGACGGCATTACCGCCACGGTGCTGGAAATGGAAGGGCATAGACTAGCCCGTATTCGACTGGCCCGCGGCGGTGCCGTTGCCGTCGAGATCCCACAAGAGGAGCACGAGCATGGCTGATCTCCTGTGGGCCATCCCGGTGATGATTGTTCTGCTGCTGCTCAAGGGCTTTTTCTCGGGCTCGGAGATCGCGCTGGTCAATTCCGACCGCATCAAGCTGCGCGCCCGCGCCAAGCAGGGCGATCAGGGCGCACGTCTGGCCATCGACCTGCTCAAGAAGCCCGATGTTCTGCTCAGCACCACCTTGGTCGGCACCAACATGGCAACGGTGATTCTGACCACCATCGGCACCATGCTGATGATCCAGTTCTTCGGGTCGTTGGGGGATCTGTGGGCATTCCTGCTGTTTACACCGATCATGCTGATCTTTGGCGAAATCGTCCCCAAGAGTGTCTATCAGCAAAAGTCCGACACCATCACGCCGGTTATCATCCATCCCTTGCGCTGGTCGTCCTGGCTGTTTGCTCCGATCATTTTCATTTTCTCGCGCATCGCCCGATTTGCCGCTCGCCTGGTGGGCGGTGGCAAGCGGGAACAGACCATGTTCATCACCCGCGAACAGTTACAGTCGTTGGTGGAAATGGCCGAGCATGGCACTGCGCTCAGTGCCTTGGACCGGGGACAGGTACGCCGGGTGATCCGGTTCGCCGAAACAACCGTCGCCGAAGCCATGATCCCCACCGCCGAAGTCACGGCCCTGTCCCGCACCGGAACCACTGCTGATGCCATTCAACTGGTACGCCGCCATGGCTATAACCGCCTGCCGGTTTATGAACGTTCTTCCAATAACATTATCGGCATCGTCACCTTGTCCACCTGGGACCTGATGGATGCGGAAACCCAGACCCGCACCCTGGACGATTTGATCAAGCCGGCACTCTATGTATCGCCCAACCAAACCATTGACGAGCTACTGCCGGTGCTGAATAAGCGCACCGATCACATGGCCATTGTGGTCGATGAATTCGGTTCGGCGGTGGGCATGATCACCATGGAAGACATTGTCGAGGAAGTGGTCGGCGAAATCGACGTGGGTTACGACTTCGAAGAATACCTGCCGCGCCGCAAGCGCACCGTGGAGGAAGTGGAAACCGGCATCTTTTTGATGGACTCCCGGCTTTCCATCTCCGAAGCCTCGGAGGTCCTCGACATACCCCTGCCGGCCAAGGAATTCCATACCCTGGGCGGCATGGTCATCGGTCGTCTGCGGCATATCCCCAAAACAGGTGAATCCATCACCGAGAACGGCTTCCGCTTTGTCGTCGAGGAAGCCACCGAACGCAGCATCGTCAAGCTGCGGGTCGAAGCGGAATAGGTCCTAAAGCCTTTCGTGTTTCATATGACCCATTGTGATGGTCTCCGGTGAGTCGAACCGCCAGGAAAGGTCCCGAAAGCGATGCGGCGCATCGGTGAGGGAGCTTGACGCCGCGGGCGGCCACCGGAGGCCACTGGAGACCACCCTGCGGGCCGATCCTTTTGCCCAGATCACGTCGAGTTTGATCGGATTCGATCAAACATGAAAAACGTGATCGATTCCAACAAGGTCGCGCGTGTCTAGCGCGTCATATTAAACCCGAAAGACTTTAGATCATGTCCGCGGCAAGGCAGGCTTTCCCAGGCTCGGAAGCTCCGCGTTTGGTCTGTAATCTCTAAAGATAGACTTCCGTCGGCGGTGGAAAGCCGTTGAAGCCTACCGAGGCATAGGTGCTGGTATAGGCTCCGGCAGATTCGATGCGGAGTTTGTCCCCGGCCTTCAGGCTGAGCGGCATCCGGTAATCCGCCTTTTCGTATAGGATATCAGCACCGTCGCAGGTGGGGCCGGCCAGATGGACCGGACCGGTGGGATCGCCGTCGCGATCACTGACAAAGTCATACTGGATGGCCTCGCCCATGCATTCCGCCAGACCGCCGAACAGCCCCACGTCCAGATAGACCCAGCGGGTTTTGTCGTCATGGGTCTTGCGCGACACCAACACCACTTCGGTTTCCAACACACCGGCATCGGCGATGATGGAGCGCCCGGGTTCGATGATCATATCGGGCATGGCATTACCGAAATGCGCGTGCATGGCGCTCATGATGGCTTCGGCAAATTCGTCCACCGACGGAACATCCCGGCGGTAGCGCACCGGGAAGCCGCCGCCCAGATTGAGCATCCGCAGGTCAACGCCCTGCTCGCGCAGATCTGTAAAGACCATGGCGGCATCGGCAATGGCCGCTTGCCATTGATCGGGGTCGGTTTGCTGCGAGCCTACGTGGAAGGAGACACCATGAGCGACCAAGCCCAGGTCCCGTGCTTTGAGCAGTAGGTCCTTGGCCATGTCGGCGGCGCAGCCAAATTTGCGCGACAGCGGCCAGTCGGCCCCCTTATTTTCCACCAGCAAGCGGCAATAGACCCGCGCGCCCGGCGCGTTCTCAGCCAGCTTGATCAGTTCCTCTTCGGCATCAAAAGCAAACAGATCCACTCCCAGCGCATGCGCCCGGGCAATATGAGCCGCCTTCTTGATGGTATTGCCAAAGGACAGACGGGCCGCGTCGGCCCCGGCTTCCAAGCAGGATTCCACCTCGAAGATGCTCGCCGCATCGAAATGGGAACCCAGACCCGTCAGCCGTTCCAAAACAGGTGCGGCGGGATTGGCTTTCACCGCGTAATAGATTTGTGCGGAGGGCAGAGCCCGCCGCAAACGCTCATAATTGCTTTCAACCTGATCCAGGTCGACCACCAGACAGGGTGTTTCGGGCCGCTCACTTGCGAGATAACGGGAAATCTTCGGCGTCATTTTCAGGCAGGTCTCATGCTCATTTCGGAAGGATCAATCGCATTCCGCCAAGGTTTTGGCGGCCGATCACCGACTGGAATGAGGATTACGGCGTCCCATCAAAGCCATATAGGACAGTGCCGGGCGATGCCGGGCATCCCAGGCACAGGCTGGACAGGCCTGGGCTGCCGCGTCGCGGAAGTCGTTGAAGTTGGTCAACCAACACATGGCTTTTCCCTCCCGGGGGCCGTCCGGACACACCGGCGATCGCCCCAAAAAAGAACGCCTTGCGACGTCATATGGCCCGGATACAGATCCCAAGACCGCTTGTACGAGCGCCTGCGTCAAGGGCGGGATTTATACAGATCCCGCCCTAAAAGAAAAGCAAAAAACGCCTCATGATTGGGATGCTTCTAATTTCGCAGGATCCGCCCCACTTCGCCGAAAAGCTCCACCCGGTCGCGGCCCGCCTTCTTGGCCAGGTACAAAGCCTCGTCAGCCTCGTTGACCAGATCGTGCATGCTCATATTCTTGCGGCCGGCAACGCAGGTGACCCCAATGGAGACCGTGAACCCGAAAGTGTCTTCGCCGGAGGTCACATGCAGCATGGATACCAGGTCGCGCAGCCGCTCGGCCAAGACCATGGCCTTGTCCATGGAAGTGTTGGGCAGCAACACGCCGAATTCCTCGCCGCCAACCCGTCCGAAGGTATCGCTGGCCCGCAATTGCGGTTTGATGGCATCCACGAAGGTCACCAGGGCCGCATCACCTGCGGCATGTCCATAGGTGTCATTGATCTTCTTGAAGTGATCCAGGTCAAACAACAGCAGGGACAAGGAAACGTCATACCGCTGGGTGCGCTCGATCTCGTCGGCCACCCGCTCCATGAAATAGCGACGATTGAAAATCTGGGTCAGATAATCATGAATGGCCATGGAGCGCAGTTCGGCTTCCAGATGTTTCTGCCGACTGACATCGAAGAAACTCACGACCGCCGCCACAACATGGCCGTCCTGCAATACCGGATAGGAATAGCATTCCACCGGCAACGCGGTCCCATCGCGACGGATCAAGGACTCATCACTTAGGGTCACCGCCTTGCCGCTACGCGTCACTTGATGCAAGGCACATTGGACCAACGGCATTGGTTCGCCGTCCGGATGCTTATGATGCACCATTTGGTGAATGGGTTTGCCGATCAGGTCTTCCGGCTCGTCATAGCCGAGCATCCGCACCGCCGCCGGGTTGATCATCAAGCATACGCCGTTGGGATCGATCTCGTAGATTCCTTCTCCGGCGTTGTCGAGAATGGAGCGGATTGTCTCCTCGCGCTCGGCCAGAATAATTTCGGATTTGCGGCGGGCGCTGATCTCGTTCTCCAGATCGCGGGTACGCTGTTCGATGATCTGTTCACGGGCCTGTTTCTCCCGTTCCAGACCCACCACCCGCGACCGGAAAAAACCAAGGCTCAACCAGGTCAGTCCCGTCAGCGCCATGAAGGCAAGAATATGCAAGCCGACGACCGTGGATTGCCGCTCAGATACGAACTCAACGATATAGTCGCCAGGGAATGAAACGCTCAGACCGCCTCGAACGTCGCCCACTCGATAGCCCTGCACCTGGTGGCAGGTCAGGCAGGGCTCTTCGACGATCAACGGCGCCATGAATCGGAACACGCCATGCGCGCCGCCATCGGCAATGGTAACCCGTTGAGTTTCCCCGGACTCAAATGCCCTCAGCGCTTCGGCTTCCCAGGCGTCGGCCCGATTGGCGGGATTGAGAGGATTGAGGCTGGTCAGATGGATGTTGACCTTGCCCAAGGCCAGCAGATCCCCCAACTGACGGGTCATATAGGCCGGATTGACCAAGGTCAGGGCCACGCCCGATGGGGTTGTGATGTCCCGATCTTGAACCTTCAAATAGGGATTAGGGGGAGAATCATCGGTGGCGGGCACATAGACTCCGCCATGTTGGGTGTTCCATTTGCGGGAGGTCTGAATGAGCTCATAGACCAACTGCCCCCGCATCACGGCCATTTCCAGCCCATGATCCCTTATTTGTTTAATGTTCCAGAGATAGGTGACATAGGCCACGGTTCCCCAAACCAACGCCACCAAAGCCCATAGAAAGACAGTTCTCTTCATTCCGTTTGGCATGGTCCCTCGCAAAACGCCCTGACCGATTGACGGTCGGTGCCTCGATTCCATGATTTCCCAAACGAAGCCTCTTATTGTTATATCGGGCGCTTGGCGCGCCTCTTTTGATGACTGGAATATTACGGAAGTTTGATAGAAGAACCTGTGATGATGCTCACACTATAGTATAGCATTTGGCGTTGTTATCATGTGGAATTAGTCAAAGGTGGACGTATTTATTGTTTCAATAAAGGGCCTTAGGATTGAAACGAAATTTGTAGATAAAATTTGATCAAAAGCGACAAATTGGGCTGAAATAATTTCCCGTCGATCCATATGCAGGATTGGAACCTGATCAATTCGCAGAACAAAGCAATCGGTTCGATCCCGGCCTTCCTGGACCTGGACAACGAAGGTTAGGTCCTCGGCGGCAACCCGCAATCCCAGTTCCTCGCCCAATTCCCGGGCCGCGGCGTGGCGCGGAAGTTCCCCCGCATGTAAATAGCCGCCGGGCAAAGACAGACCCCGTCGATAAGAGGGCTGCACCACCAACACCGATTCGTCATGGATAATCGCGACCACGGCCCCGTGGGTGGAGCGCCCGGTTAGTCGCCAGACCAGACGGGCCAGGGGATAGGCCAAGCGGTAAAAAAGACGCCAGGCCCCGTCGATCATGGCATCAGATCAATCCGGCCAGAGGGGAGGACGGATCGGCATAGCTCTTCTTCGGCATGCGACCGGCCAGGTAGGACAAGCGCCCAGCCTCAATGGCCAGCTTCATGGCCTTGGCCATCTTGATGGGATCCTTGGCGCCGGCAATGGCTGTATTCATCAAAACGCCATCACAGCCCAGTTCCATGGCCACCGCCGCATCGGATGCCGAGCCGACACCCGCGTCCACCAGCACCGGAACCGAGGATTGCTCCTTGATCAGCCGGATATTGACCGGATTGAGAATGCCCAGGCCGGACCCGATCAGGGACCCCAAAGGCATGATGGCGACGCAGCCCATGTCTTCGAGCCGCTTGGCGGCAATGGGATCGTCGGAGCAATAGACCATGACCTTGAAACCATCCTCGATCAGCGCCTCGGCGGCGGCGAAAGTTTCCGCCATGTTGGGATAGAGGGTCTTCTGATCCCCCAACACCTCAAGCTTGACCAGGTCCCAGCCCCCCGCCTCGCGGGCCAGCCGCAAGGTGCGCACGGCCTCGTCGGCGGTATAGCAGCCTGCGGTGTTGGGCAGGTAGGTATAGACTTTGGGGTCCACATAATCCACCAGCATGGGCTGATTGGGGTCGGTCAGGTTCACCCGACGCACGGCAACGGTGACGATTTCCGCTCCCGAGGCCTCGATGGCTGCCTTGGTCTCCTCGAAATCCTTGTACTTGCCGGTTCCCACCAGCAGCCGCGACCAGAATTTCCGGTCGGCAACCTCGAAAAAGTCGTCGTCGCTCAATTGAGCTCCCCCCCCAATGAAATGCACGATTTCCAGTTTGTCTCCGTCCCCCAGACCCACGGAATCGTAGGTGGACTTGGGAACGATCTCCAGATTGCGCTCCACCGCCACCTTGGTCGGATCAAGACCAATGCTCACCAGCAGCTGCGCCACCGACAACGGCCCATCGAGATCTTTTTGTTCGCCGTTGATGGTCACCTGCATGAACGGGGTCCTTTCCTTTGGAATCGGTGCTGAAATCGGACCTGGAATATGGACCTGAGGCGCCCCGTATTCAACCCGCTAGAGCGGCCTGTACCCCAACCGCAAACCGCCCCAATGGCGTCCCTGGACCATGATCGGCGCGGCGACCTCTTTCATGATGACGTATTCGCCGCCGCCCATATGTCGGCGATAGACCTGTAACAGGTGCGGCTTGGTATTTTGCGCCGAGGCCAGTCCCGTGCGGTCGTCGAAGATCCGCCGGTTGCGGCAATGGGCATCGTTCCATACCGGATCACGCCCTTGGGGATGGGAAAACTTGCGGTTATGGGTCGGCAGATAGCCATTGCGATCGACGGCGGCACAAAAGATCACCCTCGGATCTAACGCCAGCATCCCTTCTTGTAGCGAGGGAAGAAGCCGGTCGGTCAAAGTCAGGAATCGGCTACGCACCTGGGGAGGATCAGTGGCCGGGATCGGCTCATAGCTCTCGTCGAACAGGTCTTCCAGGGTCAAACGCCCTTCGCTCAAAGCCTGCTCGAACATCGCCGAGACGCGGTCCGCTCCCGCCACCACCGCATCGATGAACGGCGTATCGTCTGTTGGCACGCCTGACGAGGCAATATCCTCCATCAGTTCCTCGCCCCGATCGCGCATGCCCCGGAGCCGACCATCCGCCTCGCGCAGACTGGTGGCCGACAGGTTGATGGAATTCGATAGCCGGTCCACATCCTCAAGCACGGTTTCACAGGCCGCGCGATTGTCGCCGGCGGCCATGGCAATATGCTCCACCTCCTCGGTGACCGAGGCAACGTGCTTGTCCAGGCGCTCGACGATCTCGATCACATGGGCGGAGCCGTCACTGGCAACCTCGGCCTGATTGGAAGCATTGAGACTGATACCCCGCAGGACGTCTATTTCATCGGTCAGGGTATGAACGGTTTCGCCAATTTTCTGGGTTGCCTGCCGGGTTTGGTCGGCCAGCCTTTTGACCTCTCCAGCAACGACGGCGAAGCCCTTTCCCGCATCGCCGGCGCGGGCCGCTTCGATGGTCGCGTTCAAGGCCAACAGATTGGTCTGCTTGGCAATGGCTTCGATGGCCCCGGAGACCTGGGCCACCCCGCCCAACGCCTGAGTCAGGGTTTCGAATTGCTCGGCGATTCGGTGAACACCGGTCACCAGTTCCTGAATATTCTGTATGGCGGTATCGACCGCGCGTCGGGAATCACAGATATCGTCTTCCACCGACATGGTCACGCCAAGAGCCTTGGTGGCCGCCTCGCCGATGCCCGAATTGGTATCGATCATGCCCTGAGCCGCATCTTGCAATCGCGCGGCCTGTTCAACGCGCACACCGGCCTGCTGGCTGATGTCATCCATGTGCCCAGCAATATCGGCCACATCGATACCCAAGGCGCAAAACCGCCGGGTCACCGCTGCCAGCAGATCCCGATAGGTCTCCAGATTCTCGTTCGCACTCATTCCTGCGGCCGGATTTCCCGGCTCTCCCCGCCCGACAATCGGGGACGGAGCGGTGCTTCCCTCGGCAGGCGCCAAGTCTTACTCCCCACCATTTTCATTTTGACGTTTCTCGTTGCGGACAGTTTAACAACAGCCTTTGGCGGTGAGCAAGAATTCTACTTTGGAATAACGCTAAAGAAGGGCCGCCAGGCTACAGCATATGCTGGCCACCGGTGACCCAGATCTCGGTGCCGGTCACATAGGAGGCATCCTCGGAACAGAGGTAATAAATAGTGGTCGCGGTTTCCTTGGCCGTTCCCATGCGGCCCATGGGAATGCGCGGGATCAGCA
Organism: Magnetospira sp. QH-2; assembly: GCF_000968135.1. Classification (NCBI taxonomy): domain Bacteria; kingdom Pseudomonadati; phylum Pseudomonadota; class Alphaproteobacteria; order Rhodospirillales; family Thalassospiraceae; genus Magnetospira; species Magnetospira sp. QH-2. Next base: position 2,599,904 of record NZ_FO538765.1, read on the forward strand.
CCTCGTATTCCGGCTGCACCATTTCCGTTTCGATCTCGCCGGGGGCCACCGCATTGACCCGCACGCCAAGAGCGGCGAACTCATTGGCCATTTCCCGCGTCAGCGCCGAGAGAGCCGCCTTGGAAATAGAATAGGCCGATCCGGCAAAGGGGTGAATCTCATGTCCGGCAATGGAGGTGATATTGACGATGGCCCCTTGCCCCCGATGCAGCGCTGCGGCAAAGCCCCTGGATAAGCGCAAACCGGCGAAGAAATTCAATTCGAACACATCCCGCCAGGCCTTCAAGTCCCCGTTCAGGCATCCCAGACGTTCCTTGAAGGACGTCTTTGGCGACATGCCGGCATTGTTGACCAAGGCATGCAGCGGCCGGTCGCCCAGATAGGTATTCACTTCGTCAATGAAGTTGGCGGTGCTATCGCCATCGGCAAGATCCGTGGGCACATGCACCGTCCATCGCGGGTCACGACCGCATTCCGGCGGTACCTCACCCCGAGCGCAGGTAATGATTTCCCAGCCTCGCTCAAAGAACAGCAATGCCGTGGCATGCCCGATGCCGCGACTGGCACCCGTAATCACCACGGTTTTTCGCTCGTTGGACATTGGCTTTCCCACCCTTGGCCTGCCCGAAGGATCGCAACCGCGAGCCCATCCGTCAACCAAACCTATTTACTCATGACCCTGTTACGGCCGCATTCCTTGGCCAGATGAAGAGCCGAGTCAGCCCGCTGGATAGCGGCTTCGAGATTGGGTTCATCCCGGTTCCAAGTGGCACAACCGATGCTGACGGTCATGGAAATCTCCAGACCGGCGTGTAGGGCCGGCGTTTCAGAGACTTTGTGCCGCAACCGCTCGGCCAACGAGATCGCATCCAGCATCGTCGTTTCCGGCAAGGTGGCCACGAACTCCTCTCCGCCAAAGCGGCAGAGGATATCGCTCGCCCGGAGAAAAGGAGTAATGGTCTCGACGAACGCACGCAGGACCGTGTCTCCCGCGGGATGGCCATATTTTTCATTGATCGCCTTGAAATTATCCAGGTCCATGATGATCACGGACAGTGCATGATTGAACCGGCGGCAACGCGCCACTTCGGCGTCGGCGACTGAAAAGAATTGGCGGCGATTATACGCGCCGGTCAAGGGATCGCTATGGGACAGTATACGGAGCTTCTTCTTCAATTCCCGCTTTTCGGAAATGTCTTCTTGAATGCCTATGAAGTGGGTGATCTTGCCGGACGCATCGACGATCGGAGAGATCTGTCCCTCGGTCCAATAGTAGCTGCCATCTTTGCGACGATTATGGAAGACCCCGCGCCAGGTGCGTCCCGAGGAGATAGTGTCCCACAAGTTTTTGTATTCCTCCGGCGCGGTTTCTCCTGATTTCAGCTTTCGGGGGTTTTCGCCGATCATCTCTTTGGCGCCATAGCCCGAGATCTCGGAAAATCGGAGATTGATATACTCCGCAATGCCCTCGGTATCCGTGATAATCACCCCGGCCGGACTCTGTTCCACGCCGACAAACAGGATCCGCAGATAGCTCTCGGCGATTTCCCGGCTGGTTCGAGCCTGAGCGGTTTGCCAGATTCCGTATGCTGTCAGCAATAAGATGCCGACGAAGGCGGTCAGCAGTGTTCTGTTTTCCAACGCTTGGGCCAGGGAATAATTTAGGTCATCGGGGCCAAAACGCGATAGCAGCACCCAGGACTGTTTTAAAGGCCTCGCCTCCCCACTGGAAACGAATGGGGTGACCATCGGATTTTCCATGCTTCCTTTGATAATCGCCTGAGGTTTTAGGCGCCTGAAAACAAACAGCTCTCCCTCCGATTCGGCGCGTCCCCATTCTTGATCGCCAATTTGCTTCCACGCATGGGAATTCTCCCGTGCAAAGGAATCTCCGTGGTCGAACATAAAACCCCATTCCCGCTCCGGGTTCGGGTGATGCAACCAGAAACCTTGCTCATTGACCATCGAATAGCGTCTCAGTCTGGCCTCGGATAACTGGGACGTAAACCGGTGGAGCATCTTCTGGGCCAGATAGTTAAGAACAAGGACTCCCCGCCTCTTGCCGGCGGCGTCATCCAATGGCAAGGCGATGCGCAGCATGGGCTTCAAAGGGCGCTCGATCAGGCCATTTTCCTTGTTCAGATCGAGCGGAGAAATATAAATCTCACGCTCTCCCTGGTTCATGGTCTCCTTGAAATAATAGCGATCGCCTTTGTTCTGTAGTTGGTTTGCAGGAACCACCTTCGGTTGTCCTTCGTTGTAATTTATTCGCACAACCTCCAGTCCGTCAGAATCCAAAAAACGAATTTGGTCGTAGAGGCGCCGGTCGGTAGTAAAATTGAGAAACCGATACTCCAATTCGTAGCGCCTTCCCTCGTCGGGATCGGCGAGGTACTGCTGCATTTCATAGCTATCGGCCAACACCAGCGCATCGCTGACCAGGATTTCCAGGTCACGCTCCATCAAGGTTTTGACCAGGCGCATATGCGCCGCTTCATCGGTCAATCGCAATTCCACTCGCCGCTCGTGTTCGGCAATCTGGAACAGAAAGAATATACCAACCAACAGGGCTGCAATCGGCACATAGTACAAGGCGAACCGTCGCAACACCTTTCCGGTCGCAGCGGAATCAAAGATTTGGGGTATGGAGGCGGTATCGTCTCGAATCGTCATGGCAAGGAAACGGGCCCACAACAGGGTCAGGGGAAAGAGCCATAGCATAGCCATTCCACCATCCATTGGCTATGCCGGGTATGGGCCTTGCCAAGCCACGAAGACCGGGCCAACCTGTTGCCATGTGTTCCCGATTCAACAACGGCGGTTCACCACAAGAACTGCAACAGCGCTTTGGCGACTGGGACTGGCCGGACCCCCTGCCCAATGGCGATCAACGCCCGACGGATTCCGTTCTCACGCTGGATATCCAAGAAGGCGCCCGCCTGCTCGCCTGGGGCATTCCCTCCCCTTTCGACGGCAAGCCGCTGATCAATGCGCGCTCGGAAACCCTGGAGATCAAACAGACATTCCGCCCCTTGCTTCAGCGCCGGGTCCTGGTCCCGGCAAGCTTTTACTATGAATGGCGCAAGGATGGAAAACGCTCACTCAAGAACCGGATCGGGCGCCCGGATGGGGCCTACATGGCCCTGGCGGGTCTCACTGACGGGCGCTTCCTGACCATTGTCACCTGTGCGCCGTCCCCGAGCATCGCGCACATCCATGGACGCATGCCGGTCATCCTTGATGAATCCCTCGAACGGGACTGGATGAACAACCAGATTGGTTTTGGGACGATCCAGCCTGCCCTGGCGCCGGCACCGGATCATCTGCTCAGCGCCGTCGAGGACCAGCCACCGCCAGACCCGCAGATGTCATTATTCTGACACCAAGATCAATGTGCCATCAAAACCGGAAGGCTGGCTTCTTCGAGAATGTGACGGGTCACTCCGCCCAAAACCATTTCCCAAACGCGGGAATGGGAATAGGCGCCCATAACCAGCAGGTCGGCTTCCACCTTGCCGCATTCTCCCAGTAAGGCTTCACCGATAGAGAGGCCTCCTGGCGAAAATACCAACGATGTGGTCGTCACTCCGTGCCAGGACAGATAGGTGGCCACCTCGCCCACGTCTTGCTCTTCGTCATTCTCTGATTCGGCACTGAGCAGGTAGACCGCCTCGGCCTGCAACAGAAATGGCATGGCCGCCGACACGGCCCGCGTCGCTTCGGCGCTGCCGTTCCAAGCCACCACAATCCTGCGCCCCATATGGTCTGGGACCATGCTGGGGGTCATCAACACCGGCTTGCCGGTTTCATACAGCGCCGCATTGAGGGTCTGGTCCGCGGCTCCGTCTCTGCCATCGGTCGGAAAGGGCAGCAACACCAGGTCCCGCACCCGTCCCGAGCGGGCAATGACCTCGTCTTCGCGACCGGTGACTTCGCGCCAACTGGCCGATACGTCATTGGGGCCCGGCGGTTGATCCGCCACGGTCACATTGTTGGCCGTGGTTGCCTCATCGAACAAATTCCGTGCGGCGGAAGCCAAATCAGCGGATTCCTTCTCCGCCAGTTCCATCATCTCTTCGATCATGGCCCCGGACATGCCCTCGCCGAGCATGGGCAGTGCATTTTTGGGATCGGATTTGACGTGGATCACATCCACATGGGCCATGAAATCGCGCCCCAGGCCTATGGCGGCATCCAGTGCCGAACGTGCACTGTCGGAGCCATCGACCGGCACCAGGATGGTTCTGAGTGTCATCGGTTTTCTCCTTTGCCAATGGGGCCTAACCCCTTCTCCGGTAATAGTATCTCACCTGGAGAGCAGGGGGGCAAAGGGAAACGGAGCGGCTATAGGCCGATCAGAGCGAGACCTTTGGCCAGGGTCTCTTCGCGGGCACCACCACTATCCACGGGCGCCCAGGACATTTCCCCCAGATCATAGTTCAATTGTCCGGCCAAGACCTCTGGCGTCGCATCGGAAGCATTCCGAGTCCGTTTGGCAATGCGCTCGGCCATGACCGCCGGGTCGGCCGAAAGCCACAGTCCATCAAAGGGCACGCCCGCCGCTTTCGCCGCCTTGGCCGCCTGTTCCCTTTCTTCCGGCTTGGCGAAAACCGCGTCCAGAACCACGGAGCGTCCGGCGGCCAGGACCTTGGCCGCCTCCTCCCATAGGGCGCCATAGGTCTTTTCGCTCATTTCCGGTGCATAGGCCTCGGCGGGCAGACGCTCGAACAGCCCCACGCCCCACAGCCGCTTGCGCAGAACATCGGTGCGCAGGACCACCGCACCGGGGCCGTCATGGAGAGCCGGCGCCAGCTCGCGGGCCATACGCGATTTGCCACTGCCGGAGAGCCCGCCCACGGCCACCATCCGTGGCGTCGCAGGCTCCAGGTAGGCCAGGGCCCGATCCAGATAGGCGCGCGACTCGGTAATGATGACCTGTCTTTCCGCCTCATCCTGAATGGTCGCCATGGCGGCACCGCCCACCTGGGCCCGAATGGCCGCCCGCACCGATTGGAACAAGGGCAGGGCGGCCAGCCCGCCCGTATCGCCGGTCAAATCCAAATAGCGATTGAACAGAATACCCGATTGCCGCTTCAGCCCTTGGTGCTCCAGATCCATCAGCAAGAATGCCAGGTCATAGAGCACATCAATATGAGAGATGGCCGGGTTGAACTCGATGCCGTCGAACAGAATCGGCCTCAGGCTGGCGGGATCGCCCCCCAGGCAGGCATCCCCCTGCCCCATGAGGCAGATATTGCGTAGGTGCAGATCCCCGTGGCAATGACGAACCGAGCCGCTTTCCCGTCGCGCTTCCAACATAGTCCGCAAGCCATCCAACGCCGCCAGAGATTGGGACTCCAAAGTCGCGACCGCCGTTGGATCGAACATGCCGTTTGGTGCTTCGGCAAAACAATCGGCGTTGCTGCCGATGATAAAGCCGGTGCCATCGTGACCACCATATTGGGATGTCGAATCGCTCTGACGGTGAAATCGCGCAATGACTTCGGCCAGATCCTCCATCAACCGCCGGGTCAATTGGCCCCTTTGGGCCATGCGATCAAACAGGTTCTCCTCGTCAAAGCGGACCATTTCCACCAGCCAGTCCACCGGATTGCCGAGTCCCGCCAGTGCCAGACTCCCATTGATCTCGCGTGTCACGGGCAGGACGCCGATGTATAGATCCGGGGCGGCGCGGCTGTTGGCGTTGACTTCTTCTAGACAGGCTTCGTGGCGCAGATCGGCGGTGGAGAAATCCAGGTATGAAAACCGCACCGCCCTTTTCAGCTTGAACACCCGGCAGCCGACCTTGAACACCGCCGAGATATGGGTGTCCAGGCGCTCCACCGGCGCTCGGGCACTGGTCTCATAGGACTCAACGCGGGACAGAAAATCCAGAACTTCCGACTGGTCTTCAACGATCATCGCCACCTCCGGCCCGCAGATTACACCCAGCCCCCCTGGCTCGCGAGATTTTCCTGTTGACATTTATATTAGCTGGTACTAATTTAGTAACACTTAATATATTGCCGCACGCCAACTGGGAAGACGAGGATTGGATTATGTCGATTGATCGTATGGTTATGGCTTTTGCCGGTGTCGTAATTTTGGCCACCCTCGCGCTTGGCCACTATGTGCATCCTTACTGGCTGTTTATGACAGCTTTCGTCGGATTGAATCTTTTGCAGGCCGCCTTTACCGGGTTCTGCCCGCTGGCGATCATCCTCAAAAAGCTGGGAGTCAAGCCGGGACAAGCTTTCGGTTGACCCCAACGGGGCGCCCCGCGCCCCAGCATCACGTTTTATTACACCTCCCAAGCAACCTCGGGGGCGGCTCTGCCGCCCCATCTTTTTTTGTGAAAAGCCCTCTGATGGGCTGAAATTGCCGCATTCTATTGCCATTTTCGGTTTTTTTTGACAGGTTGGCGCCGAACCTCAGTGACAAGAAATGGGCATGAACGGTATTTCCCGATACATCTTTCGGCAATTGGCCACGGGAACCATTCTGGTCACCCTGGGTTTGACGACGATTATCTGGCTGACCCAGTCCCTTCGTTTCATTGAAATGATCGTCAACCGTGGCCTGGATATCGGCGGGTTCCTGCGGCTAACCATGCTGCTTATGCCGGATATCCTGACGATCATTCTGCCCCTAGCCCTTTTTGCAGCCGTTGTGTTCGTCTATTCGAAAATGGTTGGCGACCGGGAACTGGTGGTTATGCGGGCGACCGGACTGAGTCAGGGCATGCTGGCCTACCCGGCCATTCTCTTGGCCCTGATTGCCATGGGCATTTCCTATACCCTAAACCTCTACTTTCTTCCCAAGTCCTATCAAATGTTCCGGGATTTCCAATGGCAGGTCCGCTATTCCTATTCCCACGTAGTTTTGCAGGAAGGCACCTTCAATTCCTTGACGCCCGAAGTGACCGTCTATGTGCGCGAACGAACGGCCGATGGTCAGCTCAAGGGCATCTTGGCGCATATGACCAAAGACCCGGAGAAGCCAACGACGATCATGGCTGAACGAGGCGCCCTGGTGATCACGGAGACCGGTCCCCGGGTGATCATGTTCAACGGCAATCGCCAGGAAGTGGATAAGAAGAAACACAAGATGTCCATTCTCTTCTTTGACCGATATGCCCTCGATATTGCGGGCACGAAGGCGGATGCCACCGATCGCTATCGGGAACCGCGCGAACGCATGCTGCACGAACTTCTGGGGGCCAACGAGGAAACTGTTCCCGACGCCCGAGATCGGGGTCGATTTATCGTTGAAGGACATAAACGGTTAGCCTCGCCCCTTTGGATCCTGGGATTTGTCATGGTTGGCGTGAGTGCCCTGATTTCCGGTAGCATCACCCGCCGCAGCCAAACGCGCCGTATTGTCATGGCGGTTTGCCTGGTCGTGCTCCTACAAGCCGGATTCTTGGGGGTTGAAAACCTGGCGGCCAAACGCTTGGAATTGATTCCATTGATTTACGTCGCGGCACTGCTCCCCATCTTGGTGGGACTGAGTGCCATTCATTTCAATCCGCGTGCGGGGCGCCGCGCGCCGGCCGCCGTCGGCAGCTAGAGAGGGACGGGAAAACATGCGGGTATCATCCACCCTCTCCTTTTATATCGGTCGCCGGTTCTTGATGTCGGTGATGGGGCTGTACTTCTCTTTCCTGGCACTGATTTTCGTCTTTGACATGATCGAGTTGCTGCGGCGCGCGGCTTCCAAGCCCAATATTTCTTTCACGCTTATCTTGGAAATGGCTTTTCTGAAACTGCCCCATATGGGCCAAGAGGCACTCCCCTTTGCCGTTTTGCTTGGCGGTATGATGGCGTTTTGGCGTTTAACCCGAAATCATGAATTGGTCATTGCCCGCTCCTCCGGTGTTTCGGCCTGGCAGTTCTTGTTTCCGGTTTTGGGTATGGCCGCCTTGCTCGGCGTTTTACAGGTCACCGTCTTCAACCCGGTTTCGTCCATGACCCTGGCCCGCTTCGTTCAGATCGAAACGGCGGTACTCAAGGGACAACAGAGCGCGCTCGCCATTTCCAAGACCGGGCTCTGGCTGAGACAGGCCAATGAACAGGGCCAATCGGTGGTGCATGCGGTGCGCGTCCACCAGGCCCAGACATCCGTTGAATTGCAAGACGTGAGCATCATCGTCTACCGGGATACGGATCAGTTCGGCAATCGGATCGAAGCCGACAGGGCGACACTCGAAGACGGGTTCTGGCATCTCTATGACGTCTGGAGCTACCTGCCGGAACACCCCCCTCAACATGCCGAAGAACTCTTGTTCGCTACCGACCTGACCCTGAATCGCATCCAAGATAGCTTCGCGCCGCCGGAAACCATGTCTTTTTGGGAACTGCCCAAGTTCATTGATACTTTGGAAGCCTCCGGCTTTTCCGCCCTGCGGCACCGATTGCACCTGCATGCCCTGCTGGCCGCCCCGCTGCTGCTTTGTGCGATGGTGCTGATTGCCGCCATGTTCACTCTCCGATTGTCCAATCGGCGCGGCGGCGCCACGAGAATCGTCGTGGGCGGGGTGTTGTCCGGGTTTACCGTCTACGTATTTACCGATGTGGTGTTCGCCCTTGGTCTATCGGATCGCATCCCCGCGGTCCTCGCGGCCTGGACCCCGTCGGGGGTCACCACCTTGTTGGGGCTTGCCATGCTTCTGCATCTGGAAGATGGTTAGCGCCATGAAAAAGGTCGCCTTTACCGCATTGCTTGCCGTGCTTGCCTGGCTGCCGACCGACACTCGGTCGCAGGAACGCGAATCCGCTGTGTTCACGGCCGACGAGGTGGTCCATGACCGGGATTTGCATACCATCACCGCACGCGGCAACGTGGAAGTTGTATATGAGGACAGAACGCTGCTCACCGATGTTCTGTCCTACAATCAAAAGGACGATATCGTCACCGCCACGGGACGCGTGGTCATGCACGAACCAACGGGAGAAGTGCTCTTTGCCCGCCATGTCAAATTGTCGGGTGATCTCAAAAATGGCATCATCGAAGACCTGAGGATCATCTTGCAAGATGGTGCCCGGCTCGCGGCCAATGGCGGTCGACGAACAGACGGGCGGATTATGGAATTCAAGCGCGCTGTCTATTCGCCATGCGAGATCTGCAAAGAGGATCCGACCAAAGACCCGCTGTGGCAAGTCAAGGCCGACACCGCCAGCCATGACAAGGATGCCCGAACCATCAGCTATGAGAATGTATGGCTGGAAGTGGCTGGCATTCCGGTGGCCTATACGCCTTACCTGTCTCACCCTGATCCAACCGTGAAGCGCCAAAGCGGCTTCTTGATTCCGACAATTGGCAGTTCGTCCGATCTTGGGTTCATTGCCCACATCCCTTACTTCTGGGCGATCTCCGATACGGCGGACATGACCATCGAACCAATATTGACCACCAACGAGGGCGGCATCCTCTCGGGCCAGTACCGGCAGCGTTTTGAGGATGGAGCCTGGGACATGGAGGCCAGTATCACGCGCAATTCGAAGGATGAATGGCTGGGACATGTGGACAGCGAAATGCGTTTCGACCTGGATTCCACCTGGAGAGCCGGATTGGACGTGGAACGGGCGAGCGGCGAAACCTACCTGCGGCGCTATGGTTTCAACAGCAAACAAACTCTAACCACCCGGGCCTATGTAGAAGGTTATCGCAAACGCAACCGGGCCTCGGCTGAGGCCTTTGCCTTCCAACAATTGGGCGCGGATGACGACCCTGGCACCTCGCCTTATGTCCTGCCCCTTCTGGAATATAACCATATTGGAGAAGCCGATCGGTTCGGAGGTCGGACAAGTTTGGATGCGTCCTACCTCACGCTATTCCGGACCGATGGGCGCGATACGCATCGCGCTTCGTTACAGGGCGGATGGCAGTTGCCTTACACGGGCCCGCTGGGGGATCGCTATACCCTTTCCGCATCTCTGCGAGGCGATGGATACTATGTCACCAACCACGATATCCCCGGACAACAAGACAGCTACACGGGCGTGGCGGGACGGGTCGTACCGCAAATAGCCATGGATTGGCGTATGCCATTCGTGCGCCAGGGGCGCAGAGTCCACCAGATGATCGAACCGATTGGATCCGTGGCGATAAGCCCCTATGGCGGCAATCCCGATGAAATCCCCAACGAAGATAGCGTCGATATTGAATTCGACGAGACGAACCTGTTCAGTTTCAACCGTTTCAACGGACTGGACCGGGTGGAAGGTGGCGCGCGGTTCAACTACGGTCTGCGATGGGGCATTTTCGCGCCGACCACCGGACAAGCAACGGCGATCATCGGTCAGTCATACCGACCTCACGCCGATTCGGCCTTTGCATCCAATTCGGGTCTGGAAGACAATTTCTCCGATATTGTCGCAAGTCTTCGTCTCAGCCGCGAGGACTATCTGGAGCTGAAGTACCGCACCCGCTTCGATAAAGATACCCTTTCTCCAACCAGGAATGAGATGGATATCTCGGCGGGAATCCCGGCTTTCCAGGCTACGGTTTCATACCAATTCTTCGAGGCTCACTCCAACCAGCAATTTGCCACCCGCGAGCAACTGCAAACCGGCTTTTCCTCTCAGATGTCTCGTTTCTGGAGCATGGGCATGACCGCCAATCATGACCTGGTCAATGACAACGACCTCCGATCCTTCCAAGCCAATCTGACCTATGAAGACGAATGCCTGGTTTTCGGTATTGAATACCTAAAAACCGTCATTCAAGATCGCGACATTCAACCGGCTGATACGATTATGCTTCGGTTCAACTTCAAGACCCTGGGCTCGGCCGAAGCGCAGGCCTACTAATTCCCGCCGTTGCCCCTGTCTCGCCAGCGGACTATGCTCTTGCTTGAAAACTGGGGTTGGTCGAAATCGGAAATTATGATGCTCTTGACGCGTATTGGGATCCTTGCTCTCGTCCTTGTCACCTTGATCGTGGCGCCCCACGCTCGCGCGCAACAATCCGTGCAGGGGATCGCCGCCGTTATCAATGACGAAGTCATTTCGGTCTATGACGTTTGGGCCCGCTTGCAGATCGTTATTTCTTCATCGGATCTGCCCAATACGCCCCAGACGCAACAACGACTCATCCCTCAAGTTCTGCGCGGCTTGATCGACGAAAAGCTTCAAATCCAGGAAGCCAAGCGATTGGGCGTCGAAGCCACCGCCTCGGACTTAAAGCGCGCGAAAGCGGACCTCGAAAAGCAAAACAAGCTCGCCCCGGGGACCTTGGGTAAATTCTTGGCCGCGAGAGGGGTCGATGAAAACGCGCTGGAGCAACAACTGAAGGCGACCATGTCATGGTCCAAAGTGCGGCGCATCCGGCTCCGCAAGAAGTTCCGCGTTGGGGATGACGAAATCAACGAAGCCATGGCGCGGATCAAGGCCAACAAAGGAAAACCGGAACACCTGGCAGCGGAAATCTTCCTCCCCGTGGACAATCCACGAGAAGAGCAGAAGGTTCGCGAGATTGTCGCCAGACTGCTCAAACAGATCAAAGCTGGTGCCGATTTTCCGGCTTTGGCAAAGAGTTTTTCCAAATCAGCTTCCGCTTCTTCGGGCGGTAGTTTGGGATGGGTTATCGAAGGACAATTGGATCCTGAATTAGAGGCCGCTTTGAACAAGATGGAACCGGGGCAGATCGCCGGTCCGGTTCGGACTTTGTCGGGGTTCCATATTCTGCTGCTGCGCAAGAGGCGGCAAAGTGCGGGATTGCTTGCTGGAGAGCCGTTGAAGGTGAACCTTCAGCAGACCTTTCTGCCCCTGACACGCATCGCCACCAATGTGGCCGTTGCCGAAGCATCGCGCCGGTTGACCGAAACGACTAAGGATGCCAAGTCCTGTGCTGATCTGGATCGGATCGGAAAAGATCTGGGAACCACAATGTCCGGCAGTCTCGGTACATTGGAGATCACCAAACTGCCGGCGCGCTTCCAACAAGTTCTGGCCAAATTGCCCGATCTGACCCCCAGCCCACCGGTACGCACCGAACAGGGCATGGTCGTCCTCATGGTCTGCTCAAGGTCAGGTGGCACATCGGAGGCCATGGCCCGGGACCGGGTCAAGAACATGCTGCTCAATAAGCGCGCCGACAAAGCGGCACAGCGTCTGATGCGCGACCTTCGCCGTGATGCCCTGGTGGATATCCGGCTGTGACCTCTCAGCCACTCCCCCTGGCCTTGACCATGGGCGAGCCAGCCGGAGTCGGAGCAGAAGTCACCTTGAAGGCTTGGCTGCGGGCGGGCGATCTGGGCATTCCCTCCTTCTTTCTGATCGATGACCGTGAGCGAGTGGCCAAGCTGGCCGCAATGTTGAACATTGCAACGCCTGTGGAAGCCATCTCCGATCCGCTGCAAGCCCCCCATGTCTTCACGCGAGCCCTGCCGGTTCTTGATCATCCTCTTCCTGCGCCGGTGATTCCCGGAGAGTTGAACCCTGACAATGGCCAAGCCGTGATCACCGCCATTGAACAGGCCGTCAAAATGACCTTGGCGGGCCGCGCGGGCGCCGTGGTCACCAATCCCATTCACAAACATGCCCTGCACCAAGTGGGATTTCAGTTCCCCGGCCATACGGAATTCCTGGCTCATTTGGCCAATACCGACAATCGCCCGGTGATGATGCTGGCCTGTTCCGAGTTAAGGGTGGTGCCGGTCACCATTCATGTCAGCCTGGCTGATGCGACCCAGGACCTAAGCACCGAGGCCATCATCGAGACCGCGACAACCACCCATCAAGCGCTGAGGCGGAATTTCGGGATCGAGGCCCCCCGTCTGGCCGTGGCCGGGCTTAATCCCCACGCGGGGGAAGATGGCTCCATGGGACACGAGGATGCCGCCATCATCGGCCCGGCGGTAGCCGCTTTGCGGGCAGCGGGGATTGACGCCCGGGGGCCGCTGTCTGCCGACACCTTGTTCCATGCCCGAGCCAGAGCAACCTATGACGCGGCCATCTGCATGTATCATGATCAGGCGCTGATCCCCATCAAGACCATTGATTTCGATGGCGGGGTCAATGTCACCCTCGGCCTGCCCTTTGTCCGCACCTCGCCGGATCATGGTACGGCGCTGGATCTGGCGGGGACCGGTCAAGCCCATGAAACCAGCCTGCTGGCTGCCTTGCACATGGCTGGGGTGATGGCGGAGCACCGGCGCAGTGCCTGATCTGCCCCCCCTGCGCGATGTGATTGCCCGGCATGGTCTGCGGGCCCGCAAGTCCCTGGGTCAGAATTTCTTGCTTGATCTCAATTTGACCGGCCGCATCGCCCGAGCGGCGGGCGTGACGCCAGGCATGAACGTCATCGAGATTGGGCCGGGACCGGGGGGATTGACTCGTGCCCTGCTGGCCGCTGGGGCTTTCGTCCAAGCCATCGAGATGGACGAGCGCTGCATCGGGGCCCTAAGCGAACTGGGCGAGGCCTACCCAGGCCAACTCACCTTGCACCAGGGCGATGCGCTCAAAGTAGATGTGACAACCCTTTGCCCGGCCCCGAGACGGATCGTTGCCAACCTGCCCTATAACGTGGCGACCCCGCTGCTGCTGGGCTGGCTCAGGCAGGTAGCGGCATTCGACAGCTTTACCTTGATGTTCCAAAAAGAGGTGGCCGACCGCCTTTTGGCCGAACCGGGCACCAAGGCCTATGGCCGATTGGCAGTGATCACCCAATGGCTGTGTGACGTGCAGCGTGAATTCAACGTGGACAAGGCCGCCTTTACCCCACCGCCCAAGATCATGTCGACGGTTGTCACTCTGACACCGCGCCCCGCCCCCCTGGCCCCTGCAAACTGGGAATGTTTGGAAAAGGTTACGGCGGCGGCTTTCGGGCAACGGCGTAAAATGCTGCGGGCCAGCCTCAAACCCTTGAACCTGGACCTGGAAGCCTTGGGCATCACACCCACGGCGCGGGCCGAGGAACTGCCGGTGGAAGCCTTTTGCACCCTGGCCCGAGCCATTGAGTATTCTTGACAGATTCCCTGGGCTCCCGGATAGTAGGGGCGAGAAGGAGAGCTATACTAATGGATAGGTTATTCATCGCCTTGACCGTCGCCATGGCGGTCATCGTCACCGCCTCGAACATTCTGGTTCAGCATGCCATCAATGACTGGCTGACCTGGGGCGCCTTGACCTATCCGGTGGCCTTCCTGATCACAGACCTGACCAACCGCCTGCAAGGCCCGGCCATGGCCCGCCGGGTGGTGATTGTCGGCTTTCTGTTTGCGGTGCTGTTGTCGTTCTGGCTGGCCACGCCGCGCATTGCCCTGGCATCGGGCACGGCCTTCCTGGTGGCTCAGTTGCTCGATGTGATGGTATTCGACCGGCTGCGGAACAAGACCTGGTGGCTGCCGCCCCTGGCCTCCTCGTCGCTGGGTTCGGTGGTCGATACGGTACTGTTCTTTTCCATTGCCTTTGCCGCCACCGGGCTGCCCTGGATTACTTGGGCCATTGGTGATTTCGCGGTCAAAATGGCCGTGGCGCTGTTCATGCTGATCCCGTTTCGGATCGCCTACACATGGTGGCGCAAGCAGCAGAGCCCCGCCCTATCGGCATAGCTCCGCAACAAAAGCGGACAAGCCCACCTGACGCTTCTTGCGCAGACGCTCGGCGGCCAGGATCGCCTTGACCTCGGCCACGGCCTTTTCCAGATCATCATTCACCACGATGTAATCGTATTCGTTCCAGTGGCTCATCTCATCAGCCGCCTTGGCCATGCGTTTGGCGATAACGTCCTCGGCATCCTGGGCCCGCTTGCGCAGTCGCACCGCCAATTCATCATGGGAGGGTGGCAGAATGAAGATGGTCACCAGATCATCGCGCGCGTTTTCGCCCAGTTGCTGGGTACCCTGCCAGTCCACGTCGAACAGCACGTCCCGGGCGGCGTTCAATTCCTTTTCCACCAAATCGCGCGGCGTACCATAGAAATTATCAAACACCTGCGCATGTTCCAGCAGGCCGTTGGCCGCGACCATCTGGTGATAGGTTTCTTCCGTGATGAAGTGATAGTCGATCCCGTCTTGCTCTCCCGGACGCGGGGCCCGCGTGGTCACGGAAACGGACATGATCAGATCGGGATCGTCGTCCAGGAGCTGTCGCGAGATGGTCGATTTCCCGGCCCCGGACGGCGAGGACAAGACCAGCATCAGGCCGCGACGGTGTTTTTCGGTCATATTGATCATGTCCCGGGTTCCTTGCATCCTACTCGACGTTCTGTACCTGCTCGCGAAACTGCTCCACCACCGCCTTGAGGTCCAGACCCACCTGGGTCAGGTCCGTATCGATGGACTTGGAACAAAGCGTGTTGGCTTCCCTGTTGAATTCCTGACAAAGGAAATCCAACTTGCGGCCCACCGGTTCGCCGGAGGCCAACAAGGCACGCGTGGCCGCTATATGGGCTTTCAGCCGGTCCAATTCCTCGCGAATATCGGCCTTGGTCATTAACAGCGCCGCTTCCTGGGCCAGGCGTTCCTCGGGCAGCGCGGGGACCGTGTCCATCAGATCCTGAACCTGCTCGGCCAACCGCGCCTTGATGGCATCGGGTTGGGTGGCGGCCAGGCTTTCGGCGCGGCCACAAAGATCGGCGATAACGGCCAAGTGGTCGGTGAGGTTCTGGTGCAGATGGCTGCCCTCTTCCGCCCGCATGGCGGCCAGGGCCTTCAGGGCTTGATCGAGGGTTTCAAGAATGGCCCGCTCGGTCGCCGCGCGCGCCGCCTCGTCGGGGACGGTTTCTTCT
This sequence comes from Magnetospira sp. QH-2, assembly GCF_000968135.1. Classification (NCBI taxonomy): domain Bacteria; kingdom Pseudomonadati; phylum Pseudomonadota; class Alphaproteobacteria; order Rhodospirillales; family Thalassospiraceae; genus Magnetospira; species Magnetospira sp. QH-2. The sequence continues at coordinate 2,615,636 of NZ_FO538765.1, forward strand.
TCCATATCCATCACGCCGCGCAGTCCCAGCAACCCGTCCACCGTGGGCGGTGCCAGATCCGGCACTTTCTGGCGGAGTTGCTCGGCGGCTTCCAGCATGCGCTCGAGCACCGCCATGTTGACGCGCACACCGCCAGAATCGCCACCGCGCCGCACCTCCAACATCAAATAGATGTTGCCACGCCGCAAGCCTCCGCCGACGGCCTTGCGCACCGCCGGTTCCAATCCCTCGAATCCGGGGGCCAGCTTCATGCGCACATCCAGGCCCTTGCTGTTGACGCTCTTGGCTTCCCAGGTCCAGGTCTGGCTGTCGTTCTGGCCCTGGGCACGGGCAAATCCGGTCATGGATGTAACGGTCACAGGCATCCCCTTGCGTCATCGTGAAAACCGTTTATAGCCTTGAGACCAGTCGGCAACAAGGCGGCAGACCCATGAAAAGTGATACTCCTCGCGCTATTCTCATCACCGGTGCCTCTAGCGGCATCGGCGAGGCCCTGGCTTTGGAATACGCCGCCCCTGGCTTGCGGTTGTTTCTGTCGGGACGCGATGCCAATCGACTGCAAGCCGTCGTCGATGCTTGCCGGGCCAAGGGGGCTGAAGCCACCGGTCAGGTGATAGACGTGGCCGAACGGGAAGCCATGGCGGTCTGGGTCGATCAGTGCGACGCGCAACGGCCTCTCGATCTGGTCATTGCCAACGCCGGTATCGCCTCCGCCAGCCTCGACCCGCTGGCGGAGGAAGAAAAGGCCCTGCGCCGCGTCATGGCCACCAACACCGATGGTGTCTTTAATACCGTGTTTCCGGCCCTTGGCCCCATGCGGGATCGGGGGCGAGGTCAGATCGCCCTCATGGCCTCGCTGGCCGGCTACCTGGGCATGCCTGGGGCGGCGGCCTATTGCGCGTCCAAGGCGGCGGTGAAGGTCTGGGGAGAGGCGCTGCGCGGGGAACTGGCCGATGAGGGCATCCGGGTCTCGGTCATCAATCCGGGCTGGGTGGACAGCCGCATCACCCAGCAGAACAGTTTCCCCATGCCCTTTTTCATGCGCGCGGACAAGGCGGCGAAGATCATTCGTCGTGGCCTTTACCGAAACAAGGGCCGAATCGCCTTTCCCTGGCCAACCGCGACGATGGCCTGGCTGATGATGATTCTGCCTGACAGCCTGCGCCACGCCCTCACGAGCAAGCTGCCACGCAAGTGAATTCCCCACGAAGACCTGGGAAGAACCGGCTATCGGCCCCTATTGTGGACAAAAAAACGGCGGCCCCGGAGGGTCGCCGTCATTGTAAGAAATTCCGACAGGTTCCTGTCGAGAGCCGATCAGGCCACGCGGCGGCGACGGGCATAGCCCAGTCCGACAAGGCCGATACCGAGCAGCGCCAAGGAAGCCGGCTCCGGGATTTGGCTGCTTTGATCAATCACCATGCCACTACTATCAAAGGCAACGAAGTCGGAGAACGGCAATCCGCCAAAGAAGAATCCGCCTCGGGTTTCCCCCGATGCGATGGGATCTTCCATGCCATAATTCCAAAAGACATACCCGGCGAACTCATCGGGGAACAACTGCTCCCAACTGCCCAGCGAGGACAGGCTGATCGAGCTCTCGTCGGCAAAGTAAATGGTATCAGAGTCCCAGGTTTCGGCGTTGGTCATCGTGGCATTCCACCAACCCTGGCCTTCGTCGAGATACTCAACCCACGGAAGGCCCCAGGAATCATTGCTGATCGCGAAACCGGCGATACCCGCATCCCCATGATTGGTCACGATGTACTCACCCACCCCTTCTTCGACCCGAAGGCCATCAAATGAGTCCTCAGAAATAATGAATGGCTCGAAGCGTTCCTCGATCGTGACGTTACCATTGTTACCCAAGATGATCTCACTTCCCAGAGTCACCGCTTGAGCCGAACTGAACAGCGATGTCGCCGCGAAGGCGCCAGCCGCTAAGGTGGAAAAAAGAATACGGTTCATTGTGATATCTCCCTACACACATGCCTAGGAAAGCCTCCCGCAATAATCGCGCCAAATTCGTTACATGTTTATTTTAAATAAACTAGCCACAGATGCCGCTCCAACGGCCTCGAAAACCGTAAAATATCCCGACACTCTTTCTCGGTTTTTTTTACACCCGACCGGTTTGAATCACTGCATAGGGAGCCCGCCACGCTGGGTCGCCATGTTGGTGAACTTGTTGAGGGCGCCGGTCATCTTCATGAACACTGGGTCCCGGTTGGCAATGCTGTAGCGTTTGGCCAGCCAGGCCGGATCGGTATAGGCCAGACTGGTCGTGCCATCCGCTGCCTGCCAGGCCAACGCCTTGAGCGGTAGATCGAGACCTATGGCCGGGTTGGACTGCATCAAGGGCGTACCCATCTTGGGCGTGCCGAAAATAAGCACCGAAACCGGGGCCAACTCCATGCCCACCGAGCGGGCCCCCGCGGCATGGTTGATGCGGGCAAAAATGGTGATGCCGTTTCGTTGCAAGGCCATGCCCAGCCGATCCAGGGTTTTACCGACTCCGAAATGGCTTTGCTTGACGATCAACCCGTCCCCTTCGGCATGGACCGGAGACGCGGCCAACAGGATTGCGGCCAGGGCTAGAATCCCCAACGGCAGAACACGAAAGTAGCTCGGCACTGGTTTTACAAGAGTGATACGCATGGCGATCTCGGCCTCCCGGGTTGATTGGAAGATTCGAGCCTAACACGCGTGTGATCAGCGGCAACGACAGCTGTGTCCCTGTCACGTACCTGTGATGGCGGGTGATTGGAGGTTTAGCAGGCTGCTGAAAAAGTGTTGTCCTACGGCCCGCCTCGCCCTTCGTCCCTCGACAAGCTCGGGATGAGGAAGCTCAGGGTGAGGCTAACATGTTGAAAGTTCAAAGGCCCTCATGCTGAGCTTGTCGAAGCATGTGTCGCCACAGGCTCAAAATCGGACTTTTTCAGATGGCGGTAATCGAGCAGTCAGGGATTGCCTAGACAGTCAGCTGGTCTCCACACTCGGTCTTGATCAAGTATCCGGGTCAATTCCTGGACATGGAACAGAGGAGACCAGCTATGGAGTATTTTGTTGGAATGGACGTATCGATGGCAAGCATTTCGATCTGTGAGATTGATGCAAAGGGAACCGTCATTCGCGAAGGCAAGGTGTCAAGCACACCCGAGGCGGTCGCCACTTGGCTCGAGGAAAGCGGGCGTGGCTTTGCGCGAATTGGGTTGGAAGCTGGCCCTCTGGCGCCTTGGCTGTACGCAGGACTGTCCAGTCGGGGCCTCCCTGTGATTTGTATCGAGACCCGGCAAATGAAGGCCTTTGCCAGCGCCAGCCCAGTCAAGACGGACCGTCGCGACGCCCGCTTGATCAGCCAGGCGATGCGGACCGGTTTGTACCGCGCGACCCACGTCAAGACCGCGCGCAGTCAGGAGCTCCGGATGGTGCTGACCCATCGGGAGACCCTGGTTCATCAGGTCCGTCAGTTGTCCAATACGGTACGAGGAACATTGAAAGCTTTCGGCCTCAAGGTCGGTATGGCGCGCGGACGCCTTTTCGCGGCGCGGGTTCGGGAATTGACGGCTGATAACCCGCACCTCAGCGCAGCCGCCGAGCCGCTCTTGCTTGCGCGCCAAGCCTTGCTCGAACAACTCGACAAGCTCGACCGGCAGGTTCATGCCGCTGCGCGCGATGATAGCGTTTGCCGGCGCCTGATGACCGTTCCCGGCGTCGGCCCGGTTACCGCCCTCGCTTTCAGGACAGGACTCGACGTGCCGGAACGGTTTCAAAAGTCGGTCATGGTCGGCGCCCACTTCGGGCTTGTCCCACGCAGATACGCCTCGGGAGAGCAGGACCGAAGCGGCCCCATCAGCAAGTGCGGAGATGCCATGGTTCGTTGGCTTTTGTTCGAGGCCGCCAATGCACTTCTCACTCGAACCCGCCGTTGGTCCTGGCTCAAACACTGGGGGCTCGCGGTCGCCAAAAGGCGCGGGATGAAACGCGCCAAGGTAGCCGTTGCCCGGCGTCTCGCCGTAATCATGCATCGCATGTGGATCGACGGCACGGACTTCCAGTACCGCAAGGAGGAGACCGCCATCTAAACACAACGAAAACCGAGATCGCCTGAAGGGCGGCCAGGACGCGTGGCGACGCGCGGGGCTCGGATGACAGCGCGCAGGCTGCAGTGGCGTAAGACCACGCTTTTCAGATTGCTGCACCCGATCCCCCTTGATCCCCATCATGCGGCGACGACGTCGACCGCGGACAGAAGCAAAGGGCGCCACATAACCCAGGTTCAAACCGACGGCTTGGAAATCAGCTTGACTCAAATGACTCGATTACAGAAGTAGCCTGTTAGAGCCCCTTCGCCTTACGGATCTTACGCCAGCGCGCCACGTTGCGGTTATGCTCTTTCAGCGTGCGGGCGAACATGTGGCCTCCGCTTCCATCGGCGACGAAGTACAGATCGGTGGTGCGCGCCGGATGCAGTACCGCCTCTATGGCCGCCCGGCCCGGGTTACAGATCGGACCGGGCGGCAATCCCTTGATCACATAGGTGTTGTAGGCGGTCTTGGACTTCAGGTCCTTGCGGGTCAGCGAGCGTCCCAGGGGCACGCCCGGTGACAAACCATAAGATACCGTGGGGTCCGATTGCAGCCGCATGCCTTTGCGCAGGCGGTTGATGAACACTGCCGCCACCCGGGCGCGCTCCTCCGCCCGGCCGGTTTCCCGCTCCACGATCGAGGCCAGGATCAACGCCTCTTGCGGAGTCTTCAGGGGCACCCCTTCGGCACGGCCTTCCCAGGCCTCGGCCAGGGCCTGATCCATGCCCTCGCGCATGCGGTCGACGACGTCGGCGCGGGTATCGCCGAAGGTGAAATAATAGGTCTCGGGCAGCAATTCCCCTTCCGACACCAGACCGGGCATGGGACCGCCCAGTCCCTCGACGCGGGAAAGCTGATCCAAAATCCGCTCGGTGGACCAGCCCTCGGCGATGGTAAAGCGTCGCGCCACGGTGCGACCTTGTTGCAGGATTTCCAGCACTTCCCTGATACTGACCGAAGCCGGGAATAGGAATTCTCCGGCTCGCAGGGACTGGGCGACACCGCTCAACCGGACCGCACCTCGGAAAACCAACGGATTAGCGATGATGCCTTCGCGGGCCAGCCGTTTACTGATTGCCGCCACGCCCTCGCCGCGCGGCACCAGAACCGTCCGATCAGACGACAATGGCCCCGGCTCCACATAGCGGGCATAGCCCCAGGCATAGAGGCCGCCCAAAGCGGCCCCCGCCATGACCAGCAGGATAAAGAGAACGAGGATCAGGCGGCCCATGCGGCCCGACCCCGGATTCTAATCGACGGCCTTGATGACCAACGACGCGTTGGTGCCACCAAATCCGAAGGAGTTGGACAGGGCCGCCCGAATGGGGCGCTGTTTGGCCTGTTTTGGTGCCAGATCCAGATCGCAGCTCTCCGACGGGTTATCCAGATTCAAGGTCGGCGGCGCGACCTGATCGCGGATCGCCAGGGTGGAGAAGATAGCCTCTACCGCGCCCGCCGCACCGAGCAAGTGGCCAATGGCCGACTTGGTGGAGGACATGGTCAGATCATAGGCCGCATCGCCGAACAGACGCTTGACCGCGCCCAGTTCGATTTCGTCGCCCAGGGGCGTCGAGGTACCATGGGCATTGACGTAGTCAATGTCTTCGGGATTGAGGCCGGCCCGCTTCAGCGCCGCGCGCATGGAGCGGAAGCCGCCATTGCCATCGGCCGCCGGAGCGGTGATGTGATGGGCATCGCCGGACATGCCGTAGCCGACCACTTCGCCGTAGATCTTGGCACCACGGGCCTTGGCATGTTCGTATTCTTCCAATACCACCATGCCTGCGCCCTCGCCCATGAGGAAGCCGTCGCGGTCCTTGTCCCAGGGCCGCGAGGCACGGGTCGGATCGTCATTGAAGCCGGTGGATAGAGCCTTGGCTGCAGCAAACCCGGCCACGCCCAGACGACAGATGGCCGCCTCTGCCCCGCCCGCGACCATCACGTCGGCATCTTCCCACATGATAATCCGCGCCGCATCGCCAATGGCATGGGCACCGGTGGAACAGGCCGTCACCACGGCGTGGTTGGGACCCTTGAAGCCATACTTGATGGACACATGACCGGAAACCAGATTGATCAGGCTGGCCGGAATGAAGAACGGGCTGACCCGACGGGGGTTGGTTTCCACCGTGTGGGCCCCCTTGGAAATCTCCGGCAGACCGCCGATTCCCGAACCGATCAAAACGCCGGTTTTTTCCAGGGATTCCTCATCTTCGGGCTTCCAGCCGGAATCTTCCACCGCCTGCATGGCGGCGGCGATCCCAAAGATGATGAAATCATCCATACGCCGTTGCTCTTTTGGCAAGATCCAGTCTGAGGCGATAAACGCGCCCTCAGTGCCTTCTTCCGTTGGTACCTGGGCAGCGATCTTTGCCGCCAGATCCGAGGTATCGAAGTTCTCGATCTTATTTGCCCCGGAGTCACCTGCAAGCAGACGATTCCAGACATGCTCAACCCCGCTGCCCAAAGGCGTCACGAGGCCGAGACCGGTAATAACAACGCGTCTCATGGCAATTCCCGGCGTTTTGACCAATGCTTTAATTAAGAAGCGTTGGCGTCGATGAAATCAATGGCGTCCTTGACGGTGAGAATCTTCTCAGCCGCGTCATCGGGGATCTCGCACCCGAACTCTTCTTCGAAAGCCATGACCAGCTCGACAGTGTCCAGGCTGTCAGCGCCCAGGTCGTCAATGAAGCTGGCGGTATCGGTCACCTTGGCCTCTTCCACACCCAGGTGTTCGATGACGATCTTCTTCACGCGCTCGGCAGTGTCACTCATGCTCGTATTCCTTCGGCTTGCTTGGTCGATTAAAAAAACGAATGGTATCCGAGGGATACCCCCCTATCGCCCCGATTTCCCGGGAGCTCCGGGCGTTTGGTACCATACTTTATACGGCAAGGCCAGTATCCTGTCTTCCCCTTCCGGGGGATCAGATCATCGCCATGCCGCCATTCACATGCAGGGTCTGGCCGGTGGTGTAGGCGGCCTCGTCGCTGGACAGGTAGACCACGGCGGCGGCGATCTCCGCCGCATCGCCCATGCGCCCGGCGGGAATGCCGCCCAACAGCTTGTCTTTTTGGGCATCGGGCAGCACGTCGGTCATGGCCGACACAATGAACCCCGGCGCCACGCAATTGGCGGTGATGCCCCTCGAAGCCACTTCCTGGGCCAAGGATTTAGTCATGCCGATCATACCCGCCTTGGAAGCGGCATAATTAGCCTGACCCGGGTTACCGGTGGTACCGACGATGGATGTAATCCCGACGATGCGCCCGAAGCGTCGTTTCATCATGCCCTTCAGGCAGGCGCGGGACAGCCGAAAAGCCGCCGACAGATTCACATCCAACACGGCCTGCCAGTCGTCATCCTTCATGCGCATGGCCAGATTGTCCTTGGTCATGCCCGCATTGTTGATCAGGATATCCACCTGCCCCAGTACCGCTTCGGCATCCTTGATCAGCGCTTCGGCCCCGGCGGAATCGGACAGATCGGCCGGCACGGCAAAAGTCCCTTCGCCCAACTCGGCGGCCAGGGCATCCAAAGCTTCCTTGTTGCGCCCCGAAAGCGCCACTTTCGCCCCGGCTTGGTGCAGGGACCGGGCAATGGCGCCGCCGATGCCCCCAGAAGCCCCGGTCACCAGGGCACATTTACCAGTCAGATCGAACATGTTTCGGTTCCCCACTATCAAAAATCAGAGGCTCTCAAGAAAAGTCTCGATGTCTTGCGGCGTATTGATCGACGATCCGCTCAGACTCTTGTCGATGCGTCGCACCAGGCCGCCCAACACCTTGCCACTGCCAAGCTCCACCAGACCGGTGATTCCCGCCTCTTTCATGGCCAGCACGCTTTCGCGCCAGCGCACCGCGCCGGTGACTTGTTCCACCAGCAGGCGGCGAATCTCGTCGGGATCGCTGACTTGGGCGGCGGTCACGTTGGCCACCAGCGGCACCACCGGCGCCGAAATGGTCACATTGCCCAGGGCCTCCGCCATGGCGTCGGCGGCGGGTTGCATCAAAGCGCAATGGAACGGCGCGCTCACCGGCAACAGAACGGCGCGCTTGGCGCCCTTTTCCTTGGCAATGACCAAGGCCCGCTCGACGGCGGCCTTGGCGCCGCTGACCACCACTTGGCCCGGCGCGTTGTCATTGGCCGCCGTGCAGACTTCGCCCTGCGCCGCCTCGTCGGCCACCGCGCGGGCGGCCTCCAGGTCCAGGCCCAGCAGCGCCGCCATGGCGCCTTGGCCCACCGGCACGGCTTTTTGCATGGCCTGCCCGCGGATTTTGAGCAGTTTTGCCGTATCGGCGAGGCTGAATGCCCCGGCCGCGGCCAGAGCCGAATACTCGCCCAGGGAATGACCGGCCACCAGCGCGCAAGCCTTGCCCAGGTCCATGCCGCCGTCCTTTTCCAGCACCCGCACGACGGCCAGACTGACGGCCATCAAGGCCGGTTGGGCGTTCTCGGTCAGGATCAACTGATCCTCCGGCCCCTCGAACATGATCTTGGACAGATCCTGAGACAGGGCCTGATCCACCTCGCCAAAGACATCGCGGGCGGTTTGAAAAGCATCGGCCAGGTCCTTGCCCATGCCGACGGCCTGGGACCCCTGACCGGGAAAAACGAATGCGCGTGACATGGATTGGCGACCCCCGATGTTGCGAAAAAATGTCGATCAAAACGGCAGCCCGTTGTTTAGCGGCTGCGGGACGCGGGATCAAGGGCCGGGGTGCCCTCACGGTGGGCGACCAAAAGGTCGCGGCGGCCGCAGGCGTTTTTTTTGATGGAACTCTCCGAGGAAACCCTCCGCGCCCCTGGCGCAAAGGCCGACATTTTCATCGGTTGAACTCCATTGTTGACCGGTTTCGTTGCGGCGGTACCACGGGGCCAACAAGACTGAATGCGCATTCATGGGTTTTTCCGAGTCGAGGAGTCTGCCGGTATCGGGGACCATGTCCCGGCGCAACGCCTTCAATCCCCTTGCACGGCCAAATGAAATGTGTATAGTCCCGGCCTTCAGTCTTCCTGCCGGGATTGGCCCGGCTATGCCCGCACGTCTTCGTGGGGGCTGAGAGAAGCCATAGGGAGAGACAGATTATGTCTTTGTACGAATGCGTGTTTATCGCGCGCCAGGACATTTCCGCCCAGCAGGTGGATGCTCTGGGAGATGCCTTCACCACGGTCCTCACGGACAATGGCGGCGAAGTCAATAAGCGCGAGTATTGGGGCCTGCGTAGCCTCGCCTACAAAATCAAGAAGAACCGCAAGGGCCACTATGTGATGTTCCACATTGATGCCCCGGCCGCCGCCATTCATGAAATGGAACGGCAGATGCAGTTGAATGAAGACGTTCTGCGCTTCTTGACCCTGCGCATGGAAGAGCTTGAAGAAGGCCCGTCCATCATGATGCAGAACAAGGATCGGGGCGACCGCCCGGACCGTCCGCGCCGGGACCGGGATGACCGTCCGCGCCGTGACGACCGCCCGCGCCGCGATGATCGTCCCCGGGACGACGCGCCCGCCGCCGCCCCCGCCGAAGGAGCCGAATAATGAGCAAGCCCGCACCCCGCCGCCCGTTTTTCCGGCGCCGCAAGACCTGCCCGTTCTCCGGCGATGGCGCTCCGAAGATCGACTACAAGGACATCCGTCTGCTGGGTCGCTTCATTTCCGAGCGTGGCAAGATCGTGCCGAGCCGGATCACTGCCGTTTCCGGCAAGAAGCAGCGTGAACTGGCCAAGGCCATCAAGCGCGCCCGATATCTGGGACTGCTGCCTTACGTGCTGAAGTAGGCGCGGAACCCACCCACGGGGCCGACATGTCGAAAGAGACCATCACGGCCATCGCGGCCGGAGCTTTCAGCGGCTTGTTGGCCTTGAGCTGGGTCAGCGGGAATCCCTTTGGTATTCTGCTGACCTATGCAGCGCCCCTGCCCCTTTATTGGGTCGGACTGTCCCTTGGAACAAGGGCGCTGCTGACCAGTTGCCTGGCCGGGCTGGCGATTTCGGTCGTCGCGCTCGGTCCGCTTCCGGCCATGGCCTATGCCCTGGTGCATGTGGCTCCGGCCACCATGGTGGTCCGTTTCGCTCTGCTGAGTCAGCAAGACGAAAGCGACGGATCGAAAGTGGTCTGGTACCCGACCGGGCATGTGTTGGTCTGGTTGACGCTAATGACGGCGGCCATGCTTATGGTCATGTCCGTCTTTCTTCTGGGATCGGGGATCGCCCTGAGCCAGGAGATCGAAGAGATGTTGACGCGGCTGTTGTCGCCGCTTCTTGCCGCTGGCACCGAGGCCGAGGTGAAGGAGTGGGTCACGATGGTGGCAGCCATTTTCCCCGGGTTGGTCGGAACCTCCTGGGTGATCATGGTGGTGGCCAACGGCGCCGCGGCGCAGGCGATCCTGACGCGTACCGGGCGAAATCTCCGCCCGTCGCCGAAGATGGCCAACCTGACGGTGCCCAGTTGGGCGCCGGTGCCTTTGGTGGTTGCCGCCGCTTTCGCGCTGGTCGCCAACGGAGAGTTTGAGTACCTCGGCCGGAACATGGTGATTGTGCTGGCCGTACCGTCGTTTTTCGTCGGGCTTGCCTTGGTGCATGCCCTGGCGCCCCGGTTCCCGCAACCGTTGCTGATCCTGGGCGTGTTTTATATGTTGGTGGTCTTTGTCGCCTGGTCCATGGCGGTAGTGGCTGCAATTGGTTTTGTCGAGCAATTGATCGGCTTCCGCCAGCGGTTGGCGGCCCCCGGTCAGCGCACGGGAGAGTAAGGTTATGGATGTCATTCTGCTGGAACGCGTCGAGAAATTGGGTCAGATGGGAGACGTGGTCAACGTCAAGCCCGGCTATGCCCGCAACTATCTGCTGCCGCAGAAGAAAGCTCTGAGGGCCACCGAGGCCAACAAGGCGGTCTTCGATGGTCAGAAGGCCCAATTGGAGGCCGACAACCTGCAGCGGCGTCAAGAAGCCGAGGCCGTGGCCGAGAAGATGGTCGATGTATCGGTCATCATCCTGCGTCAGGCCGGCGAGGCCGGGCAGCTTTACGGATCGGCCAACAGCCGGGACGTGGCCACCGCCCTCACCGAGGACGGCTACACCGTTAGCCGCAGCCAGATCGAGCTGGCCCATCCGATCAAGTCCGTGGGCATGCACGAAGTGATCGTCCGCCTGCACCCGGAAGTGGCCGTGACGGTCACGGTCAACGTGGCCCGCACCGCCGAGGAAGCGCAGATCCAGGTCGAGACCGGCGCCGCCGTCTTGGGTGGCGAAGAGGAAGAGGAAAACACCGATCTGCCGCCCATGGGCTATAGCGAAGACGAACCCATGGACGCGGAGGCCGCCGAAGGCGAAGCGGGCGACGAAGCCCCCGCCGAGGAAGAGGCTGCGTCGGTGGTAGACGAGACCACCGAACAAGAAACCGCCTAATCGGCACAATTCTTTTCCACAGGTTATACAGACGGCGCGGTCTTGGATCGCGCCGTTTTACTGTGTTCAGTTATCCACAACGAAAGCAGTGGTAGCACTAGAGGCATAGCCGCAAGGAAACCATTTTATGTGTTTATCGTCAAAGCCTTATACTGACTAATTCGCTTAGTAGGAACCCCTCTGGAACATCCCTAGCCTTCCTATTAATAGCAATAGATAATAGTATCCACACATGGAGAATATCAGTGACGAACATGGTTCGCCCCCTCCGCCGGGAGACGAACCCCATACCTATTCCGACCCTGTTCCCGGCGGGTTGCCGGAGCGCGATGCGTTCCGTGCGCCACCGCGGAACTATGAAGCTGAAAAATCTCTTATCGGCGCAATCTTAGCGAACAACAGGGCCCATGAACGAGTCGCTGAGTTCTTGCGTCCAGAGCACTTTGCCGACCCAGTCAACGGTATGGTTTTTGAGGCTATCACTCTGCTAGTTGAACGCAGCCTGATAGCTGATTTGGTCACACTCAGGAACTACTTCGAATCGAATCAGCAATTAGCTGACGTGGGCGGGATACGCTATCTGACAGAGCTGGCTGATGCTGCGGTAACCATCATCAATGCCACCGAATATGGTCGCATTATTTATGACTTGCACCTCAAAAGAGAACTGATCGACCTGGGTGAAGAGGTGGTCAACTCGGCCTTCGATTCCAATGTGGGCGAGACCGCCAACAGCCAGATCGAGGCGGCGGAACAACGGCTTTACGACCTGGCTACCTCGGGCGAGACCGAAGGCGGCTTCAAGCCGTTCAAGGATTCGGTCCTGGGCGCGCTCAACGCGGCGGAGGCGGCCCACAAGCGGACCACAGGCCTGGCGGGCTGTACCACCGGGCTGCGCGACCTGGACAAGATGCTCGGCGGGCTGCATTCCTCGGACCTGCTGATCCTCGCCGGACGACCTTCCATGGGTAAGACCGCCCTGGCTACCAACATCGCCTATAACGCCGCCTACTCCCATGCCCGCACCAATGGCGAGGAAGGCGCGGTGGTCGGCTTCTTCTCGCTGGAAATGAGTGCCGAGCAATTGGCCGCCCGTATCATTTCCCAGGAAGTGCAGATTTCATCGGACCGCATGCGCAAGGGCGAACTGTCCAACGACGAGTTCACCCGCCTGGTCTCGGCCAGTCAGGCACTCTATCAACTGCCCTTTTTCATCGATGACACCCCGGCGCTGACCGTCTCGGCCCTGCGCACCCGGGCCCGGCGACTGAAGCGCCAGCATGGCCTGAGCATGATCGTGGTGGATTACCTGCAACTGATCTCCGGCGCCGGCAACAAGAACGAAAACCGCGTGCAGGAACTGTCCGAAATCACTCGGGGCCTGAAGACCCTGGCCAAGGAACTGAACCTGCCGGTGATCGCTTTGTCGCAGCTGTCCCGCGCCGTGGAACAGCGGGAACCGCCACGCCCGCAGCTCTCGGATCTGCGTGAATCGGGCTCCATCGAACAGGATGCCGACGTGGTCATGTTCATCTACCGCGCCGAATATTACCTGGAACGCAAACGCCCCGACGCGGACGATGTGGAAAAGGCCGCCAAGTGGGAGGAGCGCCTGGACCGGGTGCGCAATCTGGCCGATGTGATCATCGCCAAGCAGCGTCATGGCCCCGTGGGCGACATCACCTTGCAGTTCACCGGACAATTCACTCGCTTCGGAGACCTGGACACCACGCACGGCGGCGACTACGAATAGGATCCAGAAACCTCGCGGCGATTGCATGCTTCGACAAGCTCAGCACGAGGCTGTAAGAATTGCAATTATGGAGCCTCACCCCGAGCCTGTCGAAGGGTGAGGCGTGCCAGCCAGCGAAAAGCCTTTTCACGCCTCGACCACTATGGTGCCATGAAAAAGACCGAAGCCCGAACCGGAGCCATCCTGACCATCGATCTGAAAGCGCTGGTCGATAACTGGCGGCTATTGCGAGACCGTGTGGCACCCCGCCAATGCGCCGCCGTGGTCAAGGCCGATGCCTATGGCCTGGGCATGAACCGCGTGGCCCAAGCCCTGTGGAACGCAGGCTGCAAGGTGTTCTTTGTGGCTCAGATCGAGGAAGCCACGACCCTGCGCAAGAGACTGCGCGAGGCCGAGATCCATGTGCTCAACGGCCTGCTGGAAGGTACCGAATCCGATTTTCTGGCCCAAAACCTCATTCCGGTGCTCAACGACATCCATCAAATCCGTGCTTGGACTCAATTCTGCGGCCAGACACCTCGCCCTTGCGATATTCATCTGGATACGGGCATGTCCCGTCTGGGCCTGTCCCCGGAGGAAACGGAACAACTGATCGCCGATACGGATCTCTGCCAGGCATTGGCACCGAGCCTGATCATGAGCCACCTGGCCTGCGCCGATAGCCCGAACCACAAGATGAACAGCGGACAGCTGGAAGAGTTCACAACCTTGAGGCAGCGGCTGGATGCGGCAGGTCTGCGCGCGCCCGGTTCTATCGCCAACTCCTCGGGGATCTTCCTCGGAGCCGACTATCATTTCGACCTGGCCCGGCCCGGCGTGGCGATCTATGGCGTCAACCCGACCCCCGACAACCCTAACCCCATGGCGCAAGTAGTTCGGTTGCAAGCAAAAATCCTGCAAGTCCGTACAATTGACACCCCCCGGGCGGTTGGATATGGTGCCACCCATCGCGTCTGGGGTCCGTCCCGCATCGCCACGGTTGGCGTCGGTTATGCGGATGGCTTTTTGCGCACGATCAGTAACAGGGGGCGAGCCTTCATCAAAGACCATCGCGCCCCGGTGGTGGGACGCATCTCCATGGACCTGACGACCCTCGACGTGACCGCTGTCCCAGAACAGCTGACCCAGCCAGGGTGTATGGTGGATCTGATCGGCCCCCACAGCACGGTGGACGACGTCGCCCAGGCAGCGGGGACCATTGGCTATGAGATCCTCACAGGCCTTGGCAATCGCTTTCTGCGGGTCTACAGCAACGGGCCAGGCGCATGATCAATCCACTTCGCCCCATTGGCCGCGCGTCTCTGGCGATCCTGGCTACAACCGGACGGCTGACCCTGTTCACCGGCGAGGCGCTGTCCCATTGCGTCCGCCCGCCTTTTTACATGCGCAACATCCTGCATGCGATTGTCGAGATCGGCTATTTCTCGTTGCCGGTGGTTGGCCTGACCGCGTTGTTCGCGGGCATGGTGTTGGCGCTGCAAAGCTATACCGGGTTCTCCCGCTTTTCCGCCGAGGGCGCCGTTGCCAGCGTGGTGGTGCTGTCTTTGACCCGGGAACTGGGACCGGTGCTGGCGGGCCTGATGGTCGCCGGTCGCATCGGCGCCTCCATGGCCGCCGAGATCGGCACCATGCGGGTCACAGAGCAAGTGGACGCCCTGACCACCTTGTCCACCAACCCGATGAAATACCTGGTGGCACCCCGCTTGATCGCAGGCATATTGATGCTGCCGCTGTTGGTGTTCGTCGCCGATATCATCGGCGTGTTCGGCGGCTATCTGGTGGCGGTCTACAAGCTCGGCTTCAACCCGGCCAACTATCTGCAAAGCACCTGGGACTTCCTGGAAGTCCAAGATGTGGTCTCCGGCCTGGTCAAGGCCAGCGTGTTCGGCTTTCTTACCACCTTGATGGGCTGTTACCATGGCTATAATTCCAAGGGCGGCGCTCAAGGGGTTGGTACCGCAACCACCAATGCCGTGGTTTCCGCTTCCATATTGATCCTCTGCTTTGACTATATCCTGACGGAGATCTTTTTCGCCTCATGACCGAGCAGCCCGTAAAAATCAGCATGCGCGACGTTCACAAGTCCTTCGGCGACAAGAAGGTCCTGCGCGGTGTCGATTTGGACGTGGGCGTGGGCGAGAGCGTCGTGGTCATCGGCGGGTCGGGTACCGGCAAGTCGGTCACCTTGAAATGCATCCTCGGCATGCTGTGGCCTAACAAAGGCTCCATCGAAGTGGATGGCGAACAGGTGGTTGGAATACGGGGCCGTGCCCGGGAACGGGTGAATAAGAAATTCGGTATGCTGTTCCAGGGCGCCGCTCTGTTCGATTCCCTACCGGTGTGGGAAAACATCGCATTCGGGCTCCTAGCCGAACACCGCTGTTCGCGCCATGACGCCCACGACATCGCGGTACAGAAGCTGGCCATGGTCGGCCTTGATCCCGCGGTGGCCAACCTTCAACCTTCGGAGCTGTCCGGCGGCATGCAAAAGCGCGTCGGTCTGGCCCGCGCCATTGCCACCGATCCGGAAATCATCTTTTTCGACGAGCCGACCACCGGGTTGGACCCGATCATGGCCGACGTGATCAATGATCTGATCGTCAAGGTGACCCGCGAGATGGGGGCCACCGCCCTCTCCATCACCCATGACATGGCCAGCGCCCGCAAGATCGCCAACCGCATTGCCATGCTCTATGAGGGCCAGATCATCTGGGCCGGGCCGACCGAAGACATCGACAATTCCGGCAACGAATACGTCGATCAGTTCATCAACGGCCGCGCCGATGGCCCGATCCAGATGGCGGTGCGGCGCTGACAGGTGATATTGTCGGAGGAATAACCATGACCGTCTCCAAGATCCTGATGACCGTTGCGGGCCTCGCTTTTGCCGCCGTGATGCTGTTTTCCCTTTCGGTGATGAACTCCATGGCCAGCAATATGGAGTCCATGGCTAAAAACATGGATTCCATGGCCCAGCGCATGGAGGTCATGGCCGTCAGTGTCCCGGAAATGAGCACCACCATGAAAACCATGGCCGAGGACATGCGCTCCATGCAGCAAAGCATGCAGAAGCTGAACCCCCTGACGGGCGGCAGCACCCCCATGAAGATGTTCAATCCGATGGGCCGCTAACGCGAATATTTTGGGGAAAAACTGGTGCCGCCGGAGTGAATTGAACACTCGACCTCGCCCTTACCAAGGGCGCGCTCTACCCCTGAGCTACGGCGGCACTGGGAAAGTGGGCGGAAATTGCCATAGGCCATCGGGGGATGCAAGGACTTTTCCGCTAACATCCGGGAATGATTGACGCCCGTGAACCAGAAGGGCAGGATCCCGCCATGACACAGGAAAAAACCGCCACACCTGCACCCGACAAGGCAACGGAAAGCCGCCGCGACAAACAGGCGGAAGCCCTGCGCGCCAACCTGGCCAAACGCAAACAACAGCAAAGGGCGCGAAAGTCTCCGGACAAAAACGAGCCGATCTCCGATCCGGACTCCTGATCGCCGTATTTGCGGCGCATTGCCGCCTTGAACACCGGCCATGTTGAGGGTATGACCCTCTTCTTTCTTTCTTCCGGGTCCCGACCACCCTATCGGGTGCCCGACCAGCATTCAGGTCAAGGCATGGATCGTATTGTCATCCGGGGCGGCAAGCCTCTTCACGGGACTATCCCCATTGGCGGCGCCAAGAATGCCGCCTTGCCGCTCATGGCGGCGGCGCTGCTCACCGACGAGACCCTGAGCCTGTCCAATCTGCCCCACCTGGCGGATATCTCCTCCATGGCCAACCTGCTGGTGGAACTGGGGGTCGATCTGGGCATGAACGGCCACGCGCCCAACGGTGGCCATGCGGGGCGCACCTTCGACCTGGGCTGTCCCAATATCAAGTCGACCACCGCGCCCTATGACCTGGTGCGCAAGATGCGCGCCTCGGTGCTGGTTCTGGGTCCCCTGGTGGCCCGTCACGGGGTGGCGCGGGTCTCCCTGCCCGGCGGCTGCGCCATCGGCACAAGGCCTGTGGACCTGCATCTGACGGCCCTGGAGCAGATGGGGGCCGAGATTGAGCTGACCCAGGGCTATATCGAAGCCCGGGCCCCTCAAGGCCTCAAGGGCGGCAAGATCATGTTTCCGGTGGTCACCGTTGGCGGCACAGAGAATATTCTCATGGCCGCCACCCTGGCCGAGGGCGAGACGGTGCTGGGCAATGCCGCCCGCGAGCCGGAAGTCATCGATCTGGCCGAGTGCCTGGTGGCCATGGGCGCCAAGATCGACGGCATCGGCACCGATACCCTGCGCATCCAAGGGGTCGACAGTCTGCATGGCGCGCATCACACGGTGGTGCCCGACCGCATCGAAACCGGCTCTTATGCCATCGCCGCGGCGATTACCGGCGGCAATCTGCTGTTGGAAGGCACGCGTCTGGATCTGATCGGCTCCCTGGCCGATACCCTGCGCAAGGCCGGTGTCGAGATCACCGAGGAATCCGGTGGCCTGCGGGTCGCGCGCATGAACGGCCTGCACGGGGTCGACATGATGACCGAGCCCTATCCCGGCTTCCCCACCGACATGCAAGCCCAGGCCATGGCCCTGATGGCCACCGCCGAGGGTGCCTCCATGATCACCGAGACCATCTTCGAGAACCGCTTCATGCATGTGCCGGAGCTCTGTCGAATGGGTGCCGACATCAATGTACATGGCGCCTCGGCCATCGTGCGCGGCGTGGGGCAATTATCCGGCGCCCCGGTGATGGCCACCGACCTACGCGCCTCCATGTCCCTGGTGCTGGCCGGATTGGCGGCCGGCGGCGAGACGGAAATCAACCGGGTCTATCACCTGGACCGCGGCTACGAGCGCCTGGAAGACAAGCTATCGGCCTGTGGTGCCCTAATCGAAAGGGTTAAGGGCGCTTGACTTTGGGACCAGAAAAGGTATTTCATAACCTCTTTCTTCGCACCTGCAACATGGAGAGCGACCAATGGCGAAATACTTGGTAAACGGCATGACCTGCGGCGGCTGCGCCTCATCCGTGGAAAAAGCCATCAAGGAACTGGCCGCCGATAGCACCGTGACCGTCGACCTGGAAGCCAAGACCGTCACCGTCGGCGGCGTCGATGATGCAGCGGTGGTCCAGCAGGCAGTGGAAAACGCCGGGTTCGAGTTCAACGGACCTGCTTGAGGGAAAAGCACGGGATAGGGTATTCCAACAGGCTGCTGAAAAGCTCCGATTTCGAGCCTGTGGCGACAGATGCTTCGCCAAGCTCAGCATGAGGGCCTTCGAATTTTCAACAAGTTAGCCTCACCCTGAGCTTCCTCATCCCGAGCTTGTCGAGGGACGAAGGGCGAGGCGGGACGTAGCACAATACTTTTTCAGCAGTCTGTGAAAGCTCTGTGTATCGAGCGCCTATGGTCGGTGGCGCGCTTGTGATTGTCGTGTGATACACTACGCTCGGAACCCGCTGCAATAACTCCCAGAGCAAGATGGCTCGCATTCACACATCCCAAGCCGTTGTCATCCTTCTGGCATCCTTATTCTTTACACCCGATGGCTATGCCGGTAATTCCGAACCGGATGATTTCACTTGTGACGACATCCTGCGCTTTCAAAAAACAGACCCTTCCAAATTAGCGCTTGATCAGCTGCTTTCCCTCGGTCAGGCCTACGACAAAGGGCGATGTGTCCGCCAGGATTATACACAGGCTTTCGAGCACTACAGCCGGACCGTCGAGCGCGGCTCCTCTGCTGCTGGATTCCGCCTGGGCTATTTTTACCTCAACGGTCTCGGCGTCGAGCGCAAAGAAAACCAAGCGCGCTATTGGTTTCGCAGTCAGGCTTTGTCCGGTTTTTTCCGGAAGGACCCCTATTCCGATTTTTTACTGGCTCTGGCGTTTTTCGGCGATCCCGTTCCGGACATGATGCATGAGGAAATCAAGCGTGCCAGAGCAGAGGCCAACGGCCCGCCGGATGTGATGATGCGCAATTTTAGAGTCGGACTCAGAAAGAAGCTTTCGAGTTCAATCTCTTGCTAGACGCCGGGTGAGCTGGCGTATACTGGCGATGGTAATCCAAGCGACGGCGCTTTCGATGGTCGCCTCGAAATCCTTGGCCAGTCTACGACACCGACCGAGCCAAGCGAAGGTACGCTCCACGACCCAGCGCCGGGGTAGAACCTCGAAACCGTTTGCCGCATCGGAGCGCTTGATCACTTCAATGGTCCATTGTCCGATCTTTTCCAGCGCGCCGCGCAGCTTTTGTCCAGCATAGCCTCCGTCAGCGAAGACATGGCGTAGCCAAGGGAGGCGGCTGCGAAAGGAGGCGAGGATCCCGGGAGCACCGTCGCGATCCTGGATATCCGCCTCGTGCACCATGACGGCAACCATGAAGCCTTCGGTATCGGTGACGATGTGACGCTTCCGGCCTTTGATCTTCTTGCCTGCGTCAAAGCCCCGGGGGCCGCCGCTCTCCGTGGTTTTCACGCTCTGGCTGTCGATCACTCCGGCACTTGGGGAGGCCTCCCTGCCCATCGCCTCGCGTGCCGCCATGACAAGATGATGATTGATCGTCGCCCACC
Source organism: Magnetospira sp. QH-2 (assembly GCF_000968135.1). Lineage (NCBI taxonomy): Bacteria > Pseudomonadati > Pseudomonadota > Alphaproteobacteria > Rhodospirillales > Thalassospiraceae > Magnetospira > Magnetospira sp. QH-2. The sequence continues at coordinate 2,635,457 of NZ_FO538765.1, forward strand.
GACCGTCGTCGCGCCAATCGTAAAAATATCCCTGTACCGTCGAATAGGGCGGAAAGCATTTCGGCAACAGTCGCCACTGACATCCACTCGCCGCGATATAGAGCAACGCATTGACAACCTCCCGCAAATCCGTCTCGCGTGGCCGACCCAATCGGTTCGCCTCGGGTAAATGCGGCTCGATCCATTCCCATTCCTCTTGTGTCAGGTCGCTTGCATACCGGCTGTTGTTGCGCTCATACTTGGGACGAGTGGTCTCGGTCCACATCTTGTGTCTCCTTCATTGTTTGGTCACAACGATAGAATCACAAGTGACTGATTCCACTCAACTCTTTTTCAGCCAGCCTCTTAGAGATCTGCAGACTGGCAATGGCGTGTATCCCGCACCGGATCGGGCCGTCAGCTGGCTTCGCTTGGCAGCGCGGAAAGGCCACCCCGAGGCGCTCTATAACCTCGCAAAGCGCTACCTGACAGGAGACGGCCTGTCGAAGAATGAAAACTCCCATGGCGTATACCTCCTCATGGCGGCGGAAAGAAACCACGCCAATGCCCAACGGGAATTAGGTATCCTTTATCTGCAATCGAGTGAGGACACCATCCTGGTTTACAAAGCTCTTGTATGGTTGTTGCGTGCCCGTAAAAATGGCCTGGACGTCACGAACGAGATCCAGGCTGCGGAGCAATTGCTCGACAGCAGGCGCCGTCAATGGGCCTATGAAGAGGCTTTCGATTTCGAATTCGTTCCTTAGCGCGTGTCGGGTCCAATTGGACCCATTAGACACACGCGACCCTATTGGAATCGATCACGTTATTCGCGTTTGATCGAATCCGATCAAACGCGACGTGATCTAGGCTCAGGACTCATAACCAGAAGATGACGGTTGCGGCGATGCAGATTGCGCTCATGAAGGTATGGGCGCAACGGTCGTAGCGGGTGGCGATACGCCGCCAGTCCTTGAGCCGACCGAACATGCGCTCGATCAAGTTTCGCTGCTTGTAGAGGGCTTTATCGTAAAGGATTTCCTCTTTGCGGTTCGAGCGACCTGGAATGCAGGGCTCGATGCCGAGATCAAGCAGGGCCTGGCGGAAACGGTCGCTGTCGTATCCCCTGTCGGCGATCAGGTCGTCGGCATCAGGGAATGCAGGGAGCATGGTGTCGGCGCCGCGATAGTCGCTGACTTGTCCTTCGGTCAGCAGCAGGATCAGGGGCTTTCCATCGGCATCGCAGGCGGCATGCAGTTTCGAATTCAGGCCGCCCTTGGTGCGCCCGATACGGCGGGGAACAGCCCCTTTTTGAGCAGGCTCGCCGCCGTCCTGTGGGCCTTGAGATGGGTGGCGTCGATCATCACCGTATGGGTGGCCGTGCTTTCGGCGGCCAGGGTGGCGAAGATCCGGTCGAACACTCCGGCCTCGCTCCAACGGACGAAGCGGTTGTACAGGGTCTTGTGCGGTCCATAGGCGACGGGCGCGTCACGCCACATCAAGCCGTGGCGAAGAACATGGATGATGCCGCTGATCACCCGCCGGTCATCGACGCGCGGGACGCCTCTTGTTTTGTTCGGCAGCAACGGTTGAAGGCGTTCGAATTGTTTGTCGGACAACCAGAAATGATGGCTCTGCATCGGCTTTCCCCTCCCTAAAATTCCAGGGAAGGGAATCATGTCCACCGACTATTGGGAATCCCTTTTATGGGTCCTGAGCCTAGCCAAAGCTTCCCTCGTCAACCACATTGCCTATCATACTCTTTTTGCAACTTTGAAAGGGTCTGTCGTGCGTTGGCCAACTTCCTCTCTGCCTCCTTCACTGCTTCACGAGCCGTATTCATGGCGCTCTTCGCTTCGTTTTGACGATGCCAAGCCTCGACGAATTGATCAATCTTACCCAGCAAATTGAGCCGACCTAGAGCCTTTTTAATAAGCCGCAGAAAATCGTCCCCGCTGTCGGCCAAATCGGAAAGACCAAACGTTGCCAGCAGCCAAAGAAATTCATTCTCTGCCTCGATAAACTCCTTCTCATGGTGAAGGAGGTTTTTGCGGAACTCTTTGAGCTCACGCTCAAATGATTCTATTTCATTTTTGGCGCGCGCTATGCCTCCGGCCAGTTTCGGACATACACCATTATTGTCCTTTACCTCCTCCGCCCAACACCGACAATTTGGCGCCTCGCCGGGATGCCCGCCTTCGGGGGGATCGCCCCATGAAAAGGTCTGCCCCTCCCGGTCGGCATGGGAGGATCGTACCTTGTTGTCGCCGACCGTGCGCGCACACCCAGGGGGTCCTCGGGACCACCGTTCATATAGGCATGGCTCATCATCGCCCGGTTCACATCTGGGGTCTCGGAGGCCAGACGCAGGAAAGTCTCGAAGGTGTATTCCGGGTTGGCAGGCCGGGTTTGGGGTTTGGAATCACGAGGACTTAGGGGCGGATGCGCTGCGGGGAAGATGACATTGGGCCGGAACGGGGGTATCGGGAATACGACAAAGCCCGGGGCTTGCTTGGCGGTCACCAAACCGGCATCGATGCGGGACCATGGACCAAACGGTCGCATGGCGCTATAGTCGACCCATGCGACCGATGCTTGCCGTTTTAGTTCTTGTTCTCGCCCTTCCCATGACCCTTGCCTGGGCCAACGACGAGAAACGCGTGCCCTTTTCGGAGCTGATGAACACGGGCCTGAAAGCCTTGGCCAAGGGGGACGAAGAGACCGCTAGAGCCATCGACCTCCAGATGTTTGGGCGCCTGTACGGGTTTCGGATCAAGCCTTCGGAATGGCGGGATGAATTACCACGGGCAGAAAATGAAAAAAGGATGTGCCCGCACCGCCGAGAGGCCGCCTCGGAGTTAACACCCGAGAGAGTGCATTTCCTGCATCATGGAACGCGCATGCTGGCCGATGCCCTTGTCGCCACGAACCAAGAAGACCGGCCTTTTGTCGCGGCGATTCTCCAGTGCCAGCAGGACAACGGCGAACCGGTGGCGGAAGCGGAAGCGTTGCGCGACGGGCTTGCCTGGGCCAAGAAACTGGCGGCGGCCGATATGGAAACGACCCGTGCGATGATAGGGGAGTACGACCTGCTGACCGAGCAGTACCCGGATGAAATGGTTTACCGCCTGCTTCACGGGTCCATAAAAAGCAGAATTGGTAAAATGAAATACGAGCGCGAGCGCGAGGAAACCAAGAAGCGCTACCCCAAGGGAATCCTGTTTCAGGGCAATCTCGTCAACAAAGCGCACGGGGGTGACCTATCCGCCCAACTGGAGTTGGCGCGCCGCCTCGAAACGGGAGATCTCTTCCGGCAAAACAATGCCATGGCCTATTTTTGGTACAAGCGAGCTCTGACAAATGGCGGCGGCGGCGTGGCCCAGTCCGGCATGGACAGACTGCATCCCCATTTGTCCATAGGCGAATTCAAGAGTATTGAGATTTGGACCAGAAACAACCACCGTCCCTATTAAGCATATGTCAGCATACTATTCCCCCATGCACTCTTTGTATCGGCGGTCATATTCGATTGCATTCATGTAGTGATTTTGTTGTTTGTGCTCGAGCTGCTCCAGCTTCTCTTTCGCGCCACTGAGTTCACGATCCTTGACCGCAATCTGCCTTTCCACCATCGCTTTTTGCTGCTCTAACAGGGCAATGTAAACGGAGACAGGCACTGCTCCATACCAACCGCTTATCCGTCCTGGGATTCTGGCTAGCGATAGGTTTGCTTTAATTTCCTCGAGCTCATCCCGCAGTTCCGCGAGATGATCTGTAATGACGTTGACCTCGACTTTCGCATCTATGATAGGCCCATGCAGAGCATCATGCCTGCGCCACGCGGCCTCTAGCGCGTGTCGGGTCCAATCGGACCCGCTAGACACGCGCGATCTTATTGGAATCGATCACGTTTCTCATGTTTGATCGAATCCGATCAAACACGACGTGATCTAGTGCCTCTGCGATTTTATCGCAATCCTTCTTCTCAACCTCCTCCGCCCAACACCGGCAATTGGGCGCCTCGCCGGGATGGCCGCCTTCGGGGGGATCGTCCCATGAAAAGGTCTGCCCCTCCCGGTCGGCATGGGAGGAGCGCACCTTGTTGTCGCCGACCGTGCGCCAGATATAGGTGCCTTCCTTCTTTTCCGCGTCATCATCGGATCGGGTCCTGGCCTCCCAGAACTCCAGCAGCCCGGTCTTTGGATTGATCGACCCGCCGTCGGTAACCTCGTGCAGGAAGCGCGCTTCCTCGGGAGTCAGGTGGGCCAGGATGGTGTCGCCGTAGCGGCCCATGCCCGTTAGGGCCCGCGCCGCATGGCGGGCGGCCAGGGTGGCATCCACCTGACGGCGGTCTTCGGATTCCAGGAACGGGCTGGCCGACCAATGGGTCTTGACCTGGTCCCGTTCCGCCGGGTCTTCGGGAAAGGCCCATTTGAACCAGTCATAAACCTTCTCGGTGGCCTGTTTGTGATTGCGGTGAAAGGATTCGTGATAGCAGTCCGCGCCCATGACCCGGGCCATGTCCGAGGTGGTCCAGGTCTCGATGGGCCGGGACAGCACCCCTTCCGCCACATCATTGGATACGGGTTTCCTCCAATCCCAATCGTAATCGGCTGGATTGGCGAAGGCGGCGAAGGCACGCGCCCGGCGGCTGGGAGGGAAAGCGGAAGGCACTATTCTGACTCCTGAAATAGATGAATAATCACAAACAAAAAGAGAACATATGGCGCATTCATTCTGTGATCAAGGAACAAAAACAGTGTTGTGCGTTTACAGGCCTATTTTCGTTGATCACCATTCGGCGCGGATCTGTGCAATACGCTGAATTCAAACAGAAAAAAACCCGGTTGCTGAAAAAGTCCGATTTCGAGCCTGTGGCGACACATGCTTCGACAGGCTCAGCATGAGGCCCTTCGAATTTTCAACTTGTTAGCCTCACCCTGAGCTTCCTCATCCCGAGCTTGTCGAGGGACGAAGGGTGACGCGGGCCTTAGGACAACACTGTGTCAGCAGTCTGAACCGCCTTTCGGAGAAGCGGTCCGAGCCGTGAATATTAGTTGGGGTGGCGGCGAGCTTGATCGAGATTCCGCCGATTCAGTTGGTCAACGGTTGGAGGTAGACCGAATGTGCTCCAGCCCTCTTACCCCCTTCCCCAACAAATGCGTCCGGGTCGGCTGATGGAACCAGACTCCGTCGTCCCGCGTCTCACCCAACTCTTCGAACGCCGCCCGCATGCGCGCGTCCAGCGCCGCGAATTTGGCCCGCCGGGTGGGGTCGATGTTGCCGATACGCTGGGCGAAGGTCTCGTAGTCGGGATAGCGCATGGGGTGCAGATGGACGGCGCGGGTGATTTCCCGCAGACCGTGATCCTCCGCGTTGTCGATGGCCGCCAGGGCCAGGGCGCGCACCTCGGTCTCGTCGTCGATGGGCTGCATCAGGGTGAAGAACGGCCCCTCCGCCACCGGCTCGGAAATATACAGATGGCCGCCGGGCACCAGCACCCGGGCCGCCTCGCGCAGGGCCGGGGCCATGGTCTCGGGCGGCAGGTGATGTAGGCTGTTGAACAGCACCACCAGTTCCATGGACTCGTCGTCGAAAGGCAGCGCCTCGCCCCCCGCCGCCTGATAGGTCTCGTCGGCCACCGGCGTTTCCGCCTCGGCGATCCGCAATTGCACCGGGTTGGGGTCCAGGCCGATCACATGGGCGCCTTGGCCGGCCATCAGCCGGGCGATATGACCGCCGCCACAGCCCACGTCCAGCACCCGCTTGTCCTTCAGGGCCAAGGTTTCAATGAGGCTGTCGGCGTTACGTTTGACGGGCAGGGGCACGGTCGGTTTCCTTTGCTTGGACGATGGCGGCGGCGCGACGGGGCACAGCCGCAGGAGGAGCACATAGTGCAGCACCACCGCGATCAGCGACAAGAGCGCCATCCAGTCCCAGGCGATTTCTTCCAGCGCCCAGGGCGCGGCGCCGGGCAGCACCGAGTCGGGATAGGTGATGATCAGAGAGACCAGCAGATTGATGGCCGCATGCATGCCGATGGCGGCCTCCAGGCCATTGGTCCGGTAAACAAGGAATCCGGCATAGAGGCTGAACAGCAAATAATCGGCCAGGGCCCAATAGCCGCCGCTTTGCAGTTCCGGGTTGGGCAGATGCATCACGGCGAACAGCCCGGCGGGGATGAGGATACGCACCCAGGTATTGGCGGTGAACAGCCCCACCCACTGATAGATATAGCCCCGAAACAGGGTCTCCTCGGCGGTCACCTGGGCCAACAGCGGCAAGGGCAGCAGCACCAAGGCCAGCAGCCACACAGCGGGATCCCAGTCAAAGACGATCTCGGCCCCTCCGGTGCCCGCCATGGCGAAGAACAAGGCGCCGTTGAGAATCAGTCCGAGCCCCAGGCTATAGAGCATCAGTGTCCAGTCGAAGCGCCGCCGACCGGTGAGCAGGCTGCGCCAGGGCCGCCGGTGGATGAACCGCACGGCGACGAACAACGGCGGCAGCATGACCGCCACCGAGGCCAGCACCACCAGGGTATAGATCGTGTCCCGCGCCTGCCCATCGATGGCCAGCAGGAAGGCCGACCAGGCACTGGAAATACTCCAGGACCAGTCCTTGTAAAGCGCCGCCAGCCCTAAAATGGTGGCGAACTCCAAAACAATCCAGCCGCCGAGAATCACCACGAACGCCAGACCATAGGTCCAGGCGTCGGTCCGTCCGGCGCGGGCCAGATCACCGAAGCAGGCTTGGGACTCGGGATTGGGCGGGTTGCGATTCATGCTCCCTATGTAAGATGATTCAGGATGTTGTGCCAGAGACAGACCAGAGGACTGGACAAACGCGCCATCATGGCCCAGATGGTACCCAATAGTGAGCACAAGGAGTCCAATCATGCCCCCCCTGTCCTGGCAGGACCGCTACGCCACGGATGAATATGTCTATGGCACCGCCCCCAATGAATTCCTGGTCTCTCAGGCCCACCGGCTAAAAACCGGTCAAACCTGTCTGGCGGTGGCCGACGGCGAGGGCCGCAACGGGGTCTGGCTGGCGCAACAGGGGCTTGACGTCCATTCGGTGGACGGCGCCGCCAGCGGGCTGGCCAAGGCGCAAAAACTGGCCCAGTCCCGTAAGGTCACCCTCCGCACCGAACAGGCCGATCTGCTGACCTGGGACTGGCCGGTGGCGGCCTATGACCTGGTGGCCACCCTGTTCGTCCATTTCCCCTCCGACCAGCGCCCCACCGTGCACCGGGCCATGGCCGACGCCCTGAAGCCCGGCGGCCTATTGATCATGGAGGTGTTTCATCCGGATCAGCTGACCTACAAGACCGGCGGCCCCCCGGTGGCCGACATGCTCTATGCCGCCGAGACTCTGCGGGCGGATTTCGCGGGGCTCGACATCGAGATCCTGGAGGAATGCCTGACCGAGCTCTCTGAGGGGCCCCTGCATTACGGCAAGGCCGCCGTCACCCGATTGGTGGCGACGAAACCATGACCACGGGGGGCCCCCTCGCCGGGCTGCTGGTGGTGGCCCTGGAACAGGCGGTGGCGGCCCCCTATTGCTCGTCCCGTCTGGCTGATGCCGGGGCGCGGGTGATCAAGATCGAGCGGGCCGAGGGCGATTTCGCCCGCCGCTATGATTCAGTGGTCCATGGCGAGAGCGCCTATTTCGTCTGGCTCAACCGGGGCAAGGAATCCCTGGTGCTGGACATCAAAGACAAGGCAGACGCGGCCTTGCTCCATCGCATCCTTGCCCGGGCCGACGTATTCATCCAGAACCTGGCGCCCGGCGCGGCGGCGCGGGCCGGGTTCGACCCGACCGAACTGCGCCACAAACACCCCAAGCTGATCACCTGTTCCATTTCCGGCTATGGCGACGAGGGACCCTATCGCGACCGCAAGGCCTATGATCTGCTGGTACAGGCGGAAACCGGCCTTTGTTCGGTCACCGGCACGCCGGAAGCCCCCGGACGGGTGGGTGTCTCGGTTTGCGATATCGCGGCGGGGATGTACGCCTATCAGGCCATTTTGGAAGCTCTGATTCAAAGGGGCCAGACGGGTGAAGGCCGCCATTTGTCGGTTTCCCTGTTCGATGGCATGGCCGATTGGATGACCGTTCCTTTGCTGCATCAGGTCTATGGCGGCAAGGCCCCGCCCCGGGTCGGCCTGCGCCATCCCTCCATCGCCCCTTATGGCCGGTTCACCACCCGAGACGGCACCGACGTGATCCTGTCGATCCAGAACGAGCGGGAATGGGCTGCCTTTTGCGACGTCTTCATGCTTGAACCGACCTGGGCCAGTGAGGGTCCCTACGCCAATCCGGAGTCCCGCGTAACTCATCGGGAAGACCTGGAAGCCGCTGTCGCCGCCCGCTTCGCCCAATTGGACCGGGATCCGGCACTGGCCTTGCTGGACCGGGCCCGCACGGCCTACGGTATCCTCAACGAGGTGGACGGATTCGCCGCCCATCCCATGCTGCGCCGAATGACCGTGGAAACCCCCAGCGGCCCTGTAGACTTGCCCGCCCCGCCCGCCATCCATGACGGGGACCAAACTCAGCCTGGCGCCGTGCCCGCCATTGGTGAACAAAGCGCGGCAATCCGCGAAGAATTCAAATAGGAGATTCTTTCATGGCCTGGATCTGGCTGACCCTTGCAATCTTGCTGGAAGTGGCTGGGACCACGGCGATGAAGTTTTCCGACGGATTCACCAACCTGGTGCCGACCCTGCTGGTGGCAGTGTTCTACACAAGCAGCTTCAGCCTGTTAATCCTGGTGATGAAGACCTTGGATCTGAGCCTGGCCTATGCGGTCTGGGCCGGGGTCGGCACGGCGCTGGTGGCGACCATCGGCATTCTGTGGTTCAAGGAACCGGTGACCGCCTTGAAGATGATCTCCATCGGTCTGATCATCATCGGCGTGGTCGGCCTGCACCTGAGCAATGGCAGGGCCTGACGGCGTGCAGACATCCCCCGAGGCCATCGTTGTTCTCGGCGCCTCGGTGCTGCCAGATGGCTCTCCCAGTGCTGCCTTGCGCCGTCGGGTAGGAGTCGCGGTTCGTTGTTATAACAACAAAGGCCCCCTGCCCTTGATCATGAGCGGCGGCGCGGTCAGCCATGCCATACCTGAATCCCATGTGATGCGTGATTTGGCTCTGGCGGCGGGGGTTCCGGCAGAGTTCATTCTGGTCGAGGACCGTTCCCGCAGTACCTGGGAGAACGCCCACGAGGTGCGGCTCATAGCCAAGGAGCGAGGCTGGAGCCATTTATTGCTGGTGTCAGACCGCTTCCACCTGCCCCGGGCCAAGGACATGTTCCGGCGCCATGGGTTGACCGTTTCCGGCGCCCCCGTGGATCGTGCCCCGGGGGATAGCCGCATCGCCTGGGCCATCGCCCACGGGCGGGAGGTACTGTCCTGGGTCAAGCATGCTTACCTGAGCCTGGTCCTCCCGCCACCGGACAAGGATTTCTAACGTCAGCCGTCGATGATGCCATTCAGGGTCGGACTGGGCCGCATGGCCGCCGCCACACGGGTCGGGTCGGCGTGGTAATACCCGCCCAGATCCACCGGAGCCCCTTGTGCCGCATCCAGTTCTTCGACGATCTTGGCCTCGTTGGCCGCCAGCTGCGCGGCCATGGGGGCGAAATGGGCCGCCAAATCGGCATCATCGGACTGTGTCGCCAGCGCTTGGGCCCAATAAAGGGCGATATAGAAGTGGCTGCCCCGATTATCGATCTCGCCCACTTTACGGCTCGGCGATTTGCCATTGAGCAGCACCTGCTCCGTAGCCGTGTCCAGGGTTTTGCCAAGCAGCGCGGCGCGGGCATTGCCGGTGGTATCGGCCAAATGTTCCAACGACGCTCCCAAGGCGGCGAATTCACCCAGGCTATCCCAGCGCAAATGCCCTTCGGCCACCAACTGCTGCACATGTTTGGGCGCAGACCCACCGGCACCGGTCTCGAACAAGCCACCGCCATTCATCAAGGGGACGATGGACAGCATCTTGGCGCTGGTGCCCACTTCGAGGATCGGGAACAGATCGGTGAGGTAGTCGCGCAGCACGTTGCCGGTTACCGAAATAGTGTCCTCGCCGCGCTTCATGCGGTCGAGGGAGAAGCGGGTGGCTTCCATCGGCGATAGAATCCGGATGTCCAGGCCGTCCGTGTCATGCTCGGGCAGATAGGCCTCCACCTTGGCGATGAGTTGGGCGTCATGGGCGCGTTCTTTGTCGAGCCAGAATACGGCCGGGCTGCCAGAGGCCCGGGCCCGCTTGACGGCCAGTTTGACCCAATCACGGATCGGCGCGTCCTTGGCCTGGCACATACGCCAGATATCGCCCTCTTCCACGGAATGCTCATGGATCAACGCCCCGTCCACGACCACCCGGAGGGTACCGGTGCCCGGCGCCTTGAAGGTTTGCGGATGGGAGCCGTATTCCTCGGCCTTTTGGGCCATCAGACCGACGTTGGAGATGCTGCCCATGGTCGAGGGATCGAAAGCGCCGTTTTCCTTGCAAAAGCGGATGGTCTCCGCATAGACCCCGGCATAGGAGCTGTCAGGGATGACGCATTTGGTATCGGCCTCGGCCCCATCGGGGCCCCAGCCCTTGCCACCGCCGCGAATGACCACCGGCATGGAAGCATCGATAATTACGTCGCTGGGCACATGCAGATTGCTGATCCCCTTGTCGGAATTGACCATGTACATGTCCGGTTGCGCCTCGAGCACAGCTTGAATGTCGGCCTCAATGGCGGCCTGTTGATCGCTGGGCAGGGATTGGATCTTGCCCAAAACGTCGCCGAAACCATTGTTGGGATCGACCCCCAACTGGGCAAAGGTCTCGGCGTACTTGTCAAACAAGTCCTTGAAATAAACGGTCACTGCATGGCCGAAGATGATCGGGTCGGAGACCTTCATCATGGTGGCCTTCATGTGCAGCGAAAATAGGATGCCCAGCGTCTTGGTATCGGCGATCTGCTCGGCGAGGAAGGCGCGCAGGGCCTGGACACTCATGAAGGTGGCATCGACCACTTCACCCGCTTGCAAAGGCGTGCTGGCCTTGAGCACCTGGGACGTGCCATCGGAGCCGACGAATTCGATCACCGCGTTTCCGGCCTTGTCCAAGGTAACGGATGTCTCGTTGGAGAAAAAATCACCGCCGGACATGGAAGCCACATGGGTTTTCGAATCGGCGCTCCAAGCCCCCATGCGGTGCGGATTCTTTTTGGCGAATTCCTTCACCGCCTTGGGCGCGCGGCGATCGGAATTACCTTCGCGCAGCACCGGATTGACGGCTGAGCCCTTGATCTTGTCATAGGTTGCGCGAACCGATTTCTCGGCTTCGGTCTGCGGGTCCTCGGGATAATCGGGCAGCGCATATCCCTGGCCCTGCAGTTCCTGAATGGCGGCTTTCAATTGCGGGACCGAGGCGGAAATGTTGGGCAGCTTGATGACATTGGCACCCGGGGTTTTGACCAGTTCGCCCAGTTCCGCCAGATCATCGGATTGGCGTTGCTCGGCGGTCAGGGAGTCGGGGAAGTGGGCGATGATGCGTCCGGCGAGGGAAATGTCCTTGGTGCCGACGGAAATGCCCGCGGCCTTGGTGAAGGCCTGAATAATGGGCAGAAAACTGCCACTCGCCAGTTCCGGGGCTTCGTCGACTTTGGTGTAGATGATGTCAGATTGCACTGCCTTATCTCCGATCCGTTTCGCTGTTCCCTCGGCCTGCATCGTGCGGCGCCTGTTTGCCGGATCTGCTGTCCTTCGGCGCCCCTGGGCGTCGGTTTTAAAGCATTGCTCGGAGATTGTCAGGGACTCTGTTGCGCCGGAGCCGTTGGGTCTGTTGAGAGCGCTTCCCGATCCTGCTACCTTCCCATCATCACGATGCAATTTTTGCAGCGCACGAGAAGGAATCCATGAAACACCTGCTGCCTTTACACTATATCGAGGCCGTTGCCCGCGCCGGGTCCATCCGCAAGGCCGCCGATACCCTGGCCATCACCTCAACCGCACTGAACAGGCGGATTTTGGCCATGGAAGAGGATCTGGGCGTCCAAATCTTCGAACGCCTGCCGCGTGGCGTTCGGCTCTCCGCGGCCGGTGAGATCTTCATTCACCATATCCGCTCGCAATTGAGCGACATGGAGCGGGTCAAAAGCCAGATCGCCGACCTGTCGGGGGAACGGCGCGGCCATATTGCCATTGCCTGTAGCCAGGCTCTCATCCCCTACTTCCTGCCCGAGCAAATCTCCCACTATCGCAAAGCCCACCCGGCGGTGACCTTCGGCGTGCTGCTGCGCGACCGGGAAGCGGCGGAACGGGCCTTGGTGGCCATGAGCGCCGATCTGGCCTTGGTGTTCGAGCCGGTGCGCATGGCCGAGTTCGAGGTCCTGTTGACTGTCCGCCAGCCTGTCCATGCGGTGATGACCGCCGACCACCCCTTGGCCTCCCAGGACAAGCTTCGCCTGCGCGACTGTCTGGCCCATCCCGTCGCCCTGCCCACCGAGGCCTATGGGGTTCGCCATCTGTTGGAAGCTGCGGTGCCGCGGACTTCCATGACCTTGGACCCGGTCATCGAATCCGATAGCTTCGAGTTTCTCCGCTCCCATGCCCTTGCCGAGGATATCCTGACCTTTCAGATTCCCATCGGCCTGCCCGCCCAGAACCAGCAACCGGGATTGGTCAGTCTGCCCTTGGATGAGCGGGACGTGCCGCCCGGTGTTCTGCGGTTCGGACAGCTCAAGGGACGCACGCTACCCGTGGCAGCGGCCCGCTTCGCCCAGCAGCTTCTGGAAAGCTTTGCCCAACGGTTTGACTGCGCCTGAGGCTCACCGCTGCATTTATCACATCACTACGAGGCTTTTTTAGCAGTATTCCGTAGCGCTAGGGCATGAGTAGTCTGTTTCCAGTAAACGGGACTTCTCTCTGTCCAGCAGCATCGGAGATTCGACATGGCCAGCAACACCCCTCTCGACCGCCGCCTGTTCTTGCGCGGTCTCGCGGCAACCGGCGCCCTGGGCGCGGTGGCCGTCACCCCCCTGCGTCACGCCCTGGCGGCGACCACCACCGTGGGCTTCATCTATGTGGGCGCCCGCGATGACTACGGCTACAACCAGGCCCACGCGGAAGGCGCGGCGGCGCTGAAAGGCATGCCGGGTATCAAGGTGGTCGAGGAAGAAAGCGTTGCCGAGACGGTGGCCGTGCAAAAGACCATGGAGAGCATGATCAACCTGGACGGCGCGACCCTGCTGTTCCCCACCTCGTTCGGCTATTTCGATCCGCATATGCTGAAAATGGCCAAGAAGTACAAGGACCTGACCTTCCTGCATTGTGGGGGCCTTTGGAGCGCCGACAAGCACCCCAAGAACACCGGCAGCTACTTTGGCTACATCGACGAAGCCCAATACATTTCCGGCATCGTCGCGGGCTACGCCAGCAAGACCAAGAAGCTCGGCTTCGTGGCCGCCAAGCCCATCCCGCAGGTGTTGCGCAACATCAACTCCTTTACCCTCGGCGCCCAGTCGGTGGATCCGACCATCACCACCCAGGTGATCTTCACCGGTGAATGGTCCATGCCGGTGAAAGAAGCCGAAGCCACCAACAGCCTGGCCGACCAAGGCGTCGACGTGGTCACCTGCCATGTGGACGGCCCCAAGGTGGTGGTCGAAACCGCCGAGAAGCGCGGCCTGTTCACCTGCGGCTATCATGCCTCCCAGGCCCCGTTGGCCCCCAAGGGCTACCTCACCGGGGCCGAGTGGAACTGGTCCAAGGTCTATGCCGACTACGTGACCATGTTCACCGGCGGCAAGACCATTCCCAATCTGGTGCGCGGCGGCCTGAAGGAAGGCATCGTCAAGATGTCCGATTACGGCCCGGCGGCCTCCGCCGAAGCCCGCAAACACGCCGACGCGGTCAAGGCCAAGTTCCTGGCCGGGGACATGGTCATCTACAAGGGCCCCATTGAGACCAACAAGGGCAAGACCATCATTCCGGCCGGCAAGGCCCACGGTCAGACCGACATCTGGCTCGAGTCCATGGACTGGTTGGTCAAGGGCGTCATCGGCGGCGCCTGATGATGACCGGACTTCCGAACCGCTTGCTTGCCGCTTCGGAAGCCCTCTTCCTTCCCGTGGCGGCCCTGGTGGTGTCCCTGATCCTGTTCGGGATCTTCGTGGCACTGGCCGGGGTCGATCCGTTCGAGGTGCTGGCGCTCATGTACAAGGGCGCGTTCGGCACCGCTTTTTCCATCCAGAACACCCTGCAGCGGGCCGCGCCCCTGATCCTCGCGGCGCTCTGCACCGCCCTGCCCGCCCAATTGGGATTGGTCATCATCGGCGGCGAAGGGGCCTTGGTCATGGGAGGCCTGATGGGTGTGGCCGCCGGACTGGCCCTACCCGAGGGCTCGGCGCCCTTGACCGTACAACTGACCATGGCCTTGGGCGGCATGCTGGCGGGCGGTGCCTGGATCGCCCTGTGCGGTGCCTTGCGCCACTATCGCGGCGTCAACGAGACCATTTCCAGCCTGCTGATGACCTATATCGCCATCGCCATCCTCAATCACATGGTCTCCGGACCCATGCGCGATCCGGCCAGCCTCAACAAGCCGTCCACGCCCTCCATCGGCGATGCCAACATGATCGGCGCCATCCCCGGCATGGATGTGCATTGGGGGCTGGTCTTCGGCATCCTGTTCTGCATCGGCACTTACATCTTGATGTACCGCACCACTTTCGGCTTTGGCGCCCGCATGGTCGGCGGCAATCCGCGCGCCGCCGCCATGTCTGGCCTGCCGGTGGGGCGCCTGTTGATGATCACCTGTTTCATCGCCGGAGCCGCCGCCGGGCTGGGGGGCATGGTCGAGGTCGCCGCCGTGCATGGCGCCGCCAACGCCCCCCTGGCCGCCGGATATGGCTATACGGGCATTCTGGTGGCCTTTCTGGCGCGGCAGAATCCCCTGGCGGTGATCCCGGTCGCTATCTTGTTGGGCGGCATCGATGCCAGCGGCGGCCTGCTGCAACGCCGCCTGGACCTGCCCGATGCCACGGTGCTGGTGCTGCAAGGCATTATCTTCGTGGTCATTCTGGCCAGCGAGACCCTCTATGGCCGCTTCAGAATCTTCAAACCGCGAGAGGTGGGGTAATGGAAGGCGCCGCCGCCGATCTGGGATTCTGGACCGTGCCCCTGGCCATTTTTGCCGGGGCCATCCGGGTCAGCACGCCGTTCCTGCTGGTCAGTCTCGGCGAATGCCTGACCGAACGCTCGGGCCGCATCAATCTGGGCCTGGAGGGCACCTTGGTGATGGGCGCCATGGCGGGCTACGCGGTGTCCTATCTCAGTGGTTCGCCTTGGCTCGGGGTACTGGTGGCGGGGCTGGTGGGCAGTGGCTTTGGGCTGCTGCATGCGGTGATCTGCAATATGCCGAAGGTCAATGATATCGCCTTGGGCATTGCCTTGATGCTGTTCGGCACCGGCTTGGCCTTTTTCCTCGGCAAGGGCTTCATTCAGCCCCAGGCACCCAATCTGCCTGCTTTCCATCTGGGTTGGTGGAGCGATATCCCGCAAATTCGCTCGGCGCTGGAAATCAATGTGTTGTTCGTGTTCGGGGTGCTGCTGACCCCGGCGATCCTGTTCTTCCTCAATCGCACCCGCTGGGGGCTGATGCTGCGGACCGTGGGGGATTCGGAGGACGCCGCCCGCGCCGCCGGTTTTTCGGTCGACCGGGTGCGCCTACTGACCACCATGGCCGG
The DNA here is from genome assembly GCF_000968135.1 of Magnetospira sp. QH-2. Classification (NCBI taxonomy): domain Bacteria; kingdom Pseudomonadati; phylum Pseudomonadota; class Alphaproteobacteria; order Rhodospirillales; family Thalassospiraceae; genus Magnetospira; species Magnetospira sp. QH-2. Next base: position 2,651,183 of record NZ_FO538765.1, read on the forward strand.
CGGCTTCCTGGCCGGGGTCGGTGGTTCGTTCCTGTCGCTCTACTATCCGGGCAGCTGGAACGAGGGCCTGTCCAGTGGTCAGGGCATCACCGCCGTGGCGCTGGTCATCTTCGCCCGCTGGAACCCCTTGTACTGCTTCTACGCCTCGCTGCTCTTCGGCGGTGCCGGGGCCCTGGGCCCAGCCTTGCAGGCGGTGGGCATTACCCAGGGCTACTACCTGTTCAACGCGGCACCCTACATCCTCACCCTCGGCATCATGATCCTCACCTCGTCGTCCACCAAGCGCTTCTCCGGCGCCCCGGGCGAGTTGAGTGTGACAAGATAGAAGGAACCATTTGCAATGAGCGGTCTCGGCGGTCTCAACAAATCCTCCAACGGCGTGGTGCTGGGCATGGTGCAATTGCAGTTGCCCGTGGTCGAAACTAAGCAGCAGTTGGCGGCCCAGACCGAAAGGGTCGTTGCCATGGTGGCCAAGGCGCGCCGCAACATGCCGACCATGGATCTGGTGGTGTTTCCCGAATACGCCCTGCATGGCCTGTCCATGGATACCAATCCGGAGATCCTGTGTTCCCTCGACGGCCCGGAGGTGGCGGCTTTCAAGCAGGCCTGTATCGACAATCAAATCTGGGGCTGCTTCTCGATCATGGAACAGAATCCGGAGGGCAATCCCTACAATTCAGGTCTGATCATCGATGACCAGGGGGAAATCCAGCTCTATTACCGCAAGCTACACCCTTGGGTACCGGTGGAGCCCTGGGAACCCGGCGATAGGGGCATCCCGGTCTGTGATGGTCCCAACGGCTCGAAGATCGCGCTGATCATCTGTCATGACGGCATGTTCCCGGAGATGGCCCGCGAGGCGGCCTACAAGGGGGCGGAGATCATGATCCGCACCGCGGGCTATACCGCGCCGGTCCGCGAAAGCTGGAAATTCACCAACCAGTCCAATGCCTTTTGCAATCTGATGGTGACCGCCAATGTTTGCATGTGCGGCTCCGACGGTACCTTCGATTCCATGGGCGAGGGCATGATCGTCAATTTCGACGGCACCATCATCGCCCATGGTGGTGGCCGCCCAGACGAGATCATCACCGCCGAGGTGCGCCCCGATCTGGTGCGCGAGGCCCGTACCCAATGGGGGGTGGAAAACAACATCTATCAATTCGGCCACCGGGCCTATGTCGCCGTAAAGGGTGGGGCCCGCGACTGCCCCTATACCTACATGCAGGACTTGATGGCCGGAGAATACAAGCTGCCCTGGGAGGACCAGGTGGAAGTCACCGACGGCACGTCCTGCGGCTTCGATGCACCGACCCGCGAATTCAAGGGGAACCCCAATGGCTGAGACCTTCATCAATTCCACGCCCTACAAATGGCCCTACAACGGCGATCTGCGGCCCGACAACACGGCCCTGATCATCATCGACATGCAGACTGACTTCTGCGGCATCGGCGGCTATGTGGACCAGATGGGCTACGACATCTCCATGACCCGGGCCCCCATTGAGCCGATCAAGGCGGTGCTGACGGCCATGCGGGAGAAAGGTTATCTGATCATCCATACCCGCGAGGGCCATCGCCCGGACCTGTCGGACCTGCCCGCCAACAAGCGCTGGCGATCGCAGCAGATCGGCGCCGGGATCGGCGACCCGGGGCCCTGCGGCCAAATCCTGGTGCGCGGCCAACCGGGCTGGGACATCATCCCGGACCTTTACCCCATCGATGGCGAGCCGATCATCGACAAGCCGGGCAAGGGCTCCTTTTGCGCCACGGACCTGGAACTGATCCTGCGCACCCGGGGCATCGAGAACATCATCCTGACCGGCATCACCACCGACGTCTGCGTCCATACCACCATGCGCGAGGCCAATGACCGGGGCTTTGAATGCGTGATCCTCCAGGATTGCTGCGGCGCCACCGACCGGGGCAATCATGACCATGCGGTCAAAATGGTGACCATGCAGGGCGGCGTATTCGGCGCCGTGGCCACCTCCAAAGATCTGATCGACGGATTGCCATGAACGCGGCGATGGTCGAAATCTTCCACGACGCCAAGCATCCCATTGGTTTGGAGGTGCTGGGACTGACCAAGCGATTCGGGGATTTCACCGCCTTGGAAGATGTTTCCATGAAGGTGGCGCCGGGCAGCTTCCATGCCCTGCTGGGTGAAAACGGCGCGGGCAAGAGCACCCTGGTCAAATGCGCCATGGGCTTTCACCCGGCCACCGACGGCAGCATCCAGGTGGGCCGCCACGAATATGATATTGCCAACCCGCAGATCGCCCAGGAACTGGGGCTGGGCATGGTCTATCAGCATTTTACCCTGGTGCCGCATATGACGGTGCTGGAAAACCTGGTTCTGCCGCGCAGCAACCTGCCGCTGGTGATCGACTGGAAAGCCGAACAGGCCGGTGTGGAGTCTTTCATCGCCGACATGCCGTTCCAGGTTCCCCTGCATACCCGTGCCCGCGACTTGGCGGCAGGGGAAAAGCAGAAGGTCGAGATCCTCAAGCAGCTCTATCTGGGCTGCAAATTCCTCATCCTCGACGAACCCACCTCGGTTTTGACTCCCGGCGAGGCGGACGAGGTGCTCGGCCTGATCCGCGACATGACCCGCACGGACGGGCTGACCGTCTTGATGATCACCCACAAGTTCCGCGAGGTGATGGCCTTCGCCGACGAGGTTTCGGTGCTGCGTCGTGGCCGCTACGTGGGTGGCGGGCTGACCGCCGACCTGACCCCCGATGACATGGCCCGCATGATGGTCGGTGCAAACCTGGTCAAGCAAGGCATGGCCCGGGGAGATGAGGTGCCGGGCGCGGTACGGCTGGAACTCAAGGAGATCACCGCCGACGACGATACCGGCCATTCGGCGGTCAAGGGGGTCAGTCTGGCCCTGCGCGGCGGCGAGATCTTCGGCATTGCCGGGGTCTCGGGCAACGGTCAGAAGGAACTGGTTCAGGTGCTGTCCGGACAACGCAAACAGACCGGCGGCGGCATGGCGGTTCATGGTGAATCCTATGGCGCGACCCGGTCCGAAATGCGCCGCCACAAGGTCTTCTGTCTGCCCGAGGAGCCTCTGCGCAATGGCTGCGTGGCCCGCATGAGTGTCGCCGAGAACATGGCCTTTCGGACCTTCGACCGTCCGCCCGAGGCGCGGGGCAATTGGTGGCTGGACCGGGGCGCCATGCGGCGCAAGGCCAAGGAATTGATTGGCCGCTACAACGTCAAATGTCCGTCGCCCGATGCCCCCATCGCCACCCTGTCGGGCGGCAATGTGCAGCGCGCCGTGCTGGCCCGGGAACTGTCCGGCGACGTGGACGTGCTGGTGGTGGCCAATCCGGTATTCGGCCTGGACTTTGCCGCGGTCGCCGACATCCGGGGACAGATCATGGCGGCCCGCAACCGGGGCGTGGCGGTCCTGCTGGTCAGCGAGGACCTGGATGAAATCCTCGAACTTTCCGACCGCATCGGCGTGATGTTTCACGGCCAATTGACTCACGAAACGCCTATCGCCGAGGCCGACCTGACCGTCATCGGTCGCCACATGGCCGGTCATTGAGGAGACAGACATGCCCGTCATCGCCAATGCCCTGCCCTTTGCCTTTGAATTCGATCCGGCCACCACGGCCCTGGTGGTCATCGACATGCAGCGCGATTTCCTGGAGCCCGGCGGTTTCGGCGAGGCCCTGGGCAACGATGTGTCGCAACTGGCCCCGGTGGTCCCGGCGACGGAAAAGCTGCTCGCCGCCTGCCGCGCCGCCGGATTGGAAATCGTCCATACCCGGGAATCCCATCTGCCGGATCTGTCGGATTGCCCCCCGGCCAAGCGCAACCGGGGAAGCTGCAAACTGCGCATCGGCGATCCGGGGCCCATGGGCCGGATCCTGGTGCGCGGCGAGCCGGGCAATGACATCGTGCCGTCCCTGGCCCCCCTGCCGGGAGAGACGATCATCGACAAGCCGGGCAAGGGAGCGTTCTACAAGACGGGCCTGACTCATAGGCTTGCCGATGATGGTATTACCCATTTGATCTTTGCCGGCGTCACCACCGAGGTTTGTGTGCAAACCTCCATGCGCGAGGCCAATGATCGCGGCTTCGATTGCTTGCTGGTAGCGGATTGCACCGGCAGCTATTTCCCTGAATTCAAACAGGCAACCCTGGAAATGGTCCGCGCCCAGGGCGGTATCGTCGGCTGGACGGCGGATCTATACGCGGTCTTGGAGGCCTTGGATGGATAAGCCGCTGGTCTTCCCTGCCCTCCTCTCCAATCCCCGGCAATGGGATGATCGGGACTGGGAACCCTTTCGCGAGGGGATTGAGATCAGCTGGGTTCATCGCCCAGACAGCGAAGAAGGGCCGTCGTCGGCCTTTTTGCGCTACGGTCCCGGCGCCTCCGTGCCCGCGCACCAACACCCGGCGTTCGAGTATATTTTGGTCCTGGAAGGGTCACAGACCGACGACAACGGCTGTCACCAGGCGGGCAGCCTGGTGATCAATCCCCCCGGGACCGGCCATGCGGTTCGCAGCGAAGAGGGCTGCCTGGTGCTGGCCATCTGGGAACAGCCGGTCCGGTTTACCAAGACCACATCGTGATCGATTCCAATAGGGTCGCGCCTATCCATCGGGTCTGATTAGACCCGACAGGCGCTAAGGGAGCGAGGGTGTTGTTGACGCCTGCCCTTACCCTTTGACCGCCCCCGCGGTCATGCCGGTGATGATCTGCTTCGAGGCGACGAAGGTGAAGATGATCGGCGGAATGGCCAGCAGCATGCCGGTCGCCATGATCACACCCCAGTTGATGTCATACTCGGTCAGGGAATTCACAATGGTCACCGGGACCGTGCGCGTGTTGCGATCCAACAACGCATTGGCGATCAGGAACTCGTTCCAGGCGATGCGGAAGGTAAAGATGGACGCCGCGGCCAGACCCGGCTTGATCACCGGCAGCACTACCAGGAAGAACACTTGCAAGGCATTGGCGCCATCGATGCGGGCGGCTTCTTCCAATTGGATCGGGACCTGCACGATGAAGCTTTGCAAAATCCAAATCACGAACGGCAGATTCATGGCCACGTAGACCAGAATGATACCGGCGGTGGTGCCATCCAATTGATACTGGAAGGTCCAGATACCGAACACCGGCACCAGCAGCACGGCGGGCGGAACCATGCGCATCATCAAGGTGGTCATGGACATGGTGCCCCGCCCCATGAAGCGGAAACGGACCAGCGCATAGGCCGCCATGCAGCCAACCACCAGAGTGATACCGGTGGAAACCAGGGCCACGGTCAGCGAGTTCCCCAAGGCCCGTCCGAAGGTGGGATCGCAGTAGTCCACATGGGCCGGGTCATACCACAGCACATTGCAAAGCACGGTCTCGTAGTTCTGCAAGGTGGGCATGAAGATCAAGGCCGAGGCATCGCTCATGATGTCCACATTGAGCCGCAAGGAGGTGGTCAGCATCAGGTAGATCGGCCCGATGGACATCAAGATCAGGGCGAGCATCAGGGCATAGAATGCCGGGTTTTGCCGTTCTGTCGGGTTGCTCATGATCTATCCCTTCTCCGCTTCTTGCCGGACGTTGGCGGCACGGGTTTCAACGACCTTGTTGTAGATGAACATGAAGACGGTCAGTGCCAGCAGCAGCAGCAGCAGGAAATTCGACATGGCCGCCGAGACCCCCAGTTCTCGGAATTCCGAGGCTGTTCGGGCGATGCGCAGGGACATGATTTCCGTCGACAGCCCGGGACCGCCGTTGGTCATGACCAAGATCACTTCCAGTACCTTGAAGGCGTCGATCAGCCGCAGAAGCGCCGTGACGACCAACACCGGCATCATCAAGGGTAGCTTGATATAGAGGATCTGTTGCCAGCCCGAGGCCCCATCGATACGCGAAGCCTCCATGGCCGAGGTGGGCAATGATTGCAAGGCCGCAAGGGCAAGAATGAAGATAAACGGAGTCCATTGCCAGACATCGGCGATGATGATGGAGGTCAGCGCCCAGCCGGAATCCGATAGCCAGGGAATGGCCTCAAAGCCCCAACTCTTCAGCGTCTGATTAAAGATACCCACCGAAGGGTGGTACATATAACGCCACATGAGACCGACCACGATGGGCGCGATCATCATCGGCAGGATAAAAATAGTCCGTAAAACAGAAACGCCGCGAATATTGCGGTCCAGCAACAGGGCCAATCCGACCCCGATCACCATTTCGGAAATCACCACGATGGATGAGAATTTCAGGGTCACCGTCATGGATTCCCGGAAGCTGGCATCCTGAAGTAAGTTTAAATAATTGCGAAAACCGACCCATTCGGCCTCACCGATCCGTTGACTGGGGTTCCAGTCCAGGAAGCTGGCATAGACCATGTAGCCAATGGGATAGAGCAACCCGATGATCATGATCACCGCCGCCGGGGCGAGGAACATGTAGGGAGTGATACGCTTGACGTTTGCAGCAGCCATATCCAACCGTTCCTATCCGTTCCGTCCAGGTGAGGCGCGGGAGGCCCCGAAGCCGGAGGGCAGGTCCTTGTGAGACGCCGCCCTCCGCATGGTTCAGGAGATTACTTCCAGCTGTAGTAGCCGGCTTCCTCCATGATCTTCTTGGTGCGCATGGCGACACCGTCCAACGCTTGCTTAACGTCGAGGTTTTCGGTCAACACCTTGGACAGCGCGGTGCCCAGATCGGCATTGATCTTGCCCCACACGGGGATGATCGGACGCCAATCCGGATCGGCATGCTTGAGGGCTTCACCGAAGGTCTTCATATGCGGGAACTTGGCATTTACTTCCGCGTCCGCATGGGTCGAGTAGCGCGACGGGTTGCCACCGGCCAGGGCGACCAGCTTATCGCCGTGCTTGGAAGTGAGCCATTGCATCAGCAAGAAGGCGGCTTCCTTGTTCTGGGCATTCTTGGGAATACCGATACCAAAACCACCGGTCTGCGATCCGCGCCGCACGCCCATGGGATGGGGTGCCCAGCCGATCTTGCCAACCACCTTGGACTTCTTGGGGTCGTTGACCTGTCCGGCAAACACGGTGGAGTCCAGGAACATGGCGGTTTGGCCTTGCAAAAAGGCCGCACCGGCTTCGGCGAAGCCAAAGGTCTGCGAGCCTTCGGGGCCGCAATCAACGATGGTTTTTAGAGCCTTGGCAGCCTTTACACCGGCTTCGTTGTTGACGATGGGATTCCATTCGTCATCAAAGATGCGACCACCCAGCGGGGCCAGATGCAGCAAAAAGGCGTGGCTGGCATGGTGGCCGGACGCCGCACGGGAGGACAGGCCACCCATGCCCGGTTCCAGCTTCGGAATCTTGCAGGCCAGGTCGAGCAATTCGTCGTAGTTGGTCGGAACCTTGAGGCCATGCTTGTCGAAGATATCCTTGCGATAGCCGAGGATCGAGGTTTCGGAACCATAGGGCACGCCGTATAGGGATCCGGTCGGACCCGGCAGATAGCCTTTTTCACCACCGGCGATACCGATGTTGCCCACATAGCCGTCAATAAGATCCTTGGCGTCATATTTGGGATCGGAGAGCTTCGGGTTCATGAAGTAGCGGGCTAGGTTTTCCAACTGGTCGGCATAAACATAGTCGGCCTTGGAAAACACAACATAGGCGACCAGATCATAATCACCTTTGCTCTTGGTCAGTTCCAGAGTCTGTTTTTCGCGCATCTTGAGGTATTGGAGAAGATCGACCTCGACTTTGATGCCCGTCTCTTTGGTGAACTCCGGCAGAACCTTCATCACCGCGTGATAATGCGGGTGAGCCGGGAAATTGACCACCAGGGTTTTGCCCTTGTAGGGCGCATAGGGATTCGCGAACGCGGCCCCTAATGTCAGCGTCACGGCGGCTGCCGTAAGCGCTACTGTCTTTACCAGATTGAGCATTTCTCCATTCCTCCTGTTTTCAATCCTATCGATGACTTTTTCGTCGGCTGTTAGAGCCTGAATTCGGTCTTGTCGTCGAACACCATGATATTCTTGGGATCGACCGAGAAATTCACTGTCTGGCCGATGTCAAATCGTGCCGAACTGCGCAGTTCCACCAAGAGCTCCTGGGTCCCGCAGAGGGTGACCAGCACCGAATGGGCTCCAAGATACTCGGCGAGTTTGACGTAAAGAGAGATCTGTATTCCCGCCGCATCGCCTTCCTCGGTCGGCTTCACCGATGACGGTCGAATGCCCAGCGTGACTTTGCGCCCGCTCGCATGGTCCAGACGTTGCCGCATGGATTGGGAAAGATCCAACAGGAACCCCTCGCCCTGGGCGGCCAGGGTGCCATTGGTCTCGATCAATTCCGCTTCGAGGAAATTCATTGTCGGGCTGCCGATGAACCCAGCGACGAACTTGTTGGCCGGTTCCTTGAACAAGGTTTCCGCCGAGCCTTCCTGCTGCACCAATCCATGGGCCATGACCACGATCCGGTCCCCCAAAGTCATGGCTTCCACCTGGTCATGGGTCACATAGACCATGTTCTTGTCGAGGGTATTGCGCATCTCGGCCAACTCGGTGCGCATTTTTGCCCGCAGCTTGGCATCCAGATTGGATAGCGGCTCATCGAACAAAAACGTGGAGGAATCCCGCACCAGGGCGCGGCCCATGGCGACACGCTGACGCTGACCGCCGGAAAGCTCGCCCGGCTTGCGGGCCAGCAATTGCTCGATTCCCAGCATGCCTGCGACCCGTGCCACGCGCTCGTCGATGGTGGCCTTCGCCACCTTTTGCAGGCGCAGGGCAAAGGACATGTTCTTGGCGATGTTCATGTGGGGATAGAGCGCGTAGTCCTGAAACACCATGGCGATGTCCCGGTCTTTGGGCTCCAGCTTGCTGATTGGTTTATCATCGAACCAGATCTCGCCACTGGTGAGATCTTCCAGCCCCGCCAGCATGCGCAAGGTGGTGGACTTTCCGCAGCCGGATGGCCCAACGAGAACGGTGAATTCACCGTCATCGAATTCCAAATCGAACGGGGGAAGGACTTGAACGGGTCCGTAGCTTTTTTCCACGGAATCGAAGCGAATTCTCGGCACGATCTTTCTCCACCCAGTTTCAGTCGGTCATTCAGGCCGCTATTTTTGTTTTTGGTTACGGATATACCCTATGCCAATTCCTAATGATATCGATAACGTACACCACCTAACTAGGGGATGCAACGATTATGTGACTCCTCGGCTTTCCGCTGCCGCTCACTCTCGCAATCCAATGCATCAAACACCCCCCTTCATGGAAAAAAAGACAAATAATTCATTGTTAATATTGTTTTTTTTATTTATCTCCAACAGAACCGCGCCGCTGTCCTGGCTCGAATTAGGCTGATGGCGGAGAATTCACGATCGCCGGAATCAGTATATTAGCGCTAACATTTTCACCCGGATTTACGGCAGCTTGTCCGCCTTGCCGGGGGAAACCTGATGCGGCTCATTGGCTTGCTCATAGGCCAGCAACAACGCGCTATGATCCAACCGCCCTTTCCCCGCCGTGACCAGATCCTCGTATTGTTTCAAAACCGTCTGAGTCAGCGGCAAATCGAGGGAAACACTCTTGGCCATGGTGTCGGCCTGGCTCAGATCCTTGACCGAAAACTCCAAGGGGCCGCCAGGCACGAAATCCCGATCCACCATTTTTTCTCCGTGGATTTCCAGAATGCGGCTTTGACAATAGCCACCGGAGATGGCCTCGCGGACCTTGCCCGCATCCACGCCCAACGATGCGGCTAGAATCAGACCTTCCGTTACCGCGCCTATGGTCACATGAACGATGGTCTGATTAACCATCTTGCAGACCTGCCCGGCCCCGTCATCACCCAGGTGGAACACATTGCCCAGCACTTCGAAGACCGGCCGGGCCTTTTCCAGTTCCGCCAGTGGGCCACCGACCATGATCGACAGGGTTCCCGCCTCGGCTCCCGAAATACCACCGGAAACCGGGGCATCCAGATGGTGGTCATAGCCGGCCTCGGACAAACGTTTGTGCAGATCAATCGCCAGATCGGGTGCCAGGGAGCTCATATCGATGAGCAGGGCGTCCTTGGGCGCGTTCGGCGAGACACCGTCGTCACCGAAATACACCATATCGATGACTTTGGCCCCGGCCAGCATGGTGATGACCACGTCGGCCTCGGCCACCGCTTCGGCGGCGGACTCGGCGGCCTTGGCCCCCAACGCCACCAGCGGCTTACAGTTTTCGGCATTGGGGTCGCGGATGGTCAGCGGATATCCGGCCTCCAACAAGCGGCGTGCCATGCGGCTGCCCATCAGGCCAATTCCGATCAAGGTGATTTTCAGGTCACGGGTGGTCATCTCTTCGGTCTCCCTACTGATAGGCCTTAAGCCAGCCCAAGCCTTGTTCCATGGTGCCGCGCGGATGGTATTCCGCCCCCACGTAGCCGTCCCAGCCCATGTCATCAAGGGCCGCTAAAAGGTCCGGATAATTCACTTCGCCCTGATCCGGTTCCCCCCGGTCGGGGACGGCGGCAATCTGGATATGACCGATATGGGGCAGCGTGGCCCGCAGCCGTTCGATCAGATCGCCTTGCATGACTTGCACATGAAATACATCGAACATCAGTTTCAGGTTGGCGACGCCGACGGCCTTGATGGTCTCCAAGCCTTTTTCCACATTGCTTAGATGGTAGCCCGGCGCGGCCCGGTGACTCAGCGGTTCAATGACAATGGTCTTGTCATGCTTCGCCGCCTCGGCACAGGCATAAGCGAGGTTCCGGCGATAGACCGCCTCGGCTTCGTCGGTGCTGCCGGTCTTGCCCGCCACGGCATTGATGTTGCGACAGCCGATGGCGACCGCATAGGCGATGGCCTCATCGATGTAGCCCTTGGCCTCGGCCTCACGCCCCGGCATGGCACAGACCCCCAGATCATCGATTCCATTGATCCCCAGGCGGGTGTTGATGCCAACCATGGGCAGCCCGGTATCATTCAGAGCCTGATTGACCGAGTCGGTTGAAAAGTCATAGGGCCAATGGCACTCCACGGCCTCGAAACCAGCCCGCTTGGCCGCTCGGATGGCGTCGGGAAGAGCGATATCCTTCCACAAGAAACCCAGGTTGGCGGAGAAACGCGGCATATCCGCCTCCTAACAGTTTACAAAGCGAATGTAGTTGGGCGCCGGAATTTCATAGATCTCGTCGGTCATGGTCAAATCGCCGGTCTCCACGTCCCGGGACAACACCCGAATATGGCCGGAGTCCTGATTGGCGACGATGACCGCCTTGCCACAGGGCGTGATGGAGAAATGGCGCGGGAACTTGCCGCCCGTGGGTACCAGTCCGGTGCGCTCCAGTTGCCCGTCTTCCAGCACCTTGAAGATGGCCAAAGAGTTGTCGCCGCGATTGGAGACATAAAGGAACTTGGCATCCGGCGAGAGCTTGATTTCCGAGACGTAGCTGACGTTTTCCCGGTCATCGACGGTGGATTCATATTGGAACGGGATCAGCCGCGGTTTGACCGCCTCCGGCTCGCTGGCATCCAGGCGCGCGACGCAGACCGTATTGAACAATTCGTTGGAAACGTAGCAGATATCCAAAGTCGGATGCATGGCCATATGGCGCGGGCCGGACCCGGCCTCGAAGGGAATATAGGTCTCGCGGGTCAGTTCCTTCTTGCCCGCGTCATAGCGGTACTGGAACACGGCATTTTCGCCCAGGTCGGGGATGAACACGCGACCGTTCCAAAAGTGGGCACAGTGGGCATGCGGTCCGACCTGGCGGTTGCCCCAATGGTCTTCCCGGTCGGTGACCTGGCGCCACTCCCCTTGCGGGCGATAGAACTGTTTGAAGCTCTGACGAATGGCGCCCAGCTTACCCTCGGCATCCACGTCCACCACATCGACGATGGCATCCCAGTAATTGATGACGATGGCGGCATCTTTTTCAGGTGATAACGCCAGATAGCAAGTGGATCGGCCCGAGGCCTGGAAGGTATCGTGATAGGTCAGGGTGCCATCGGCATTGACCGTGTAGCGCAATACCGTGCCCTCGTCCTGGATGGTCTCGACGATGGCATAGAGGGTTTTGCCATCGCTATGTGGGATCATCACCGCCGGATTCAGGGCCTCGGTGGTGGCAGTGAGACTGAGCTTTCCTGCCTTGTCCAAAGTCATGGCATAGATGCCCTTGCCGGGCACCGGGGCATAGGGCTGATGGGCGAGCGCATCCATATCGCTGTAGCTTCCCACGAGGAGTGCATAATCTCGGTCCAACATGTTTTCAGTCTCCCATATTTCCAAATCTCATCGGAGGTCCTCCGCCCTGTCCTCATCCGGATGACGCGTCACGGCATCTGTCGGCACCCTGGGCGATATCTGAATGTTATCGCTAACACAAAAAAAAGCAAGAGGGAAATCCACCATTGGATCACGAGCCCCGCCGCGGTAGCGCTGTAAGGGGCCAAATACCGTGGCCACCAACAAAAAAAACCCGAAACGGGTTAGGACCGTTTCGGGTTTGATGCAGGCTGTTGAGGGGGAGGTATTCCAACAAGCCCGTTATTCATCCTCAGATGATATCGATAACTACCCTCGGAGGCAAGGGATAATTAAAGCGGATACAAATGGTCATTTAAAAAGTGGATCGACCGGCCTGATCCGTGTCCCGGCGGACAGGCCTGATCCGTGGCTCGGCGGACATGGCCTCTCTTGCCTGCCGATGGCCCCCGGTCTCTCATCGCGCCAGTAACGTTAAGGATAACAAAAACGCTCCAACCACTCCCATGTTTCCGGAATAACTATCTATGGTATCTATATGTTATCGATATTTCTTGACGCTTCTTGGAAATCGACGCAAAATTTCTCCAACGCTTTGCTCCAATGCTGGCCTGCCCGGGTCACCCTCTTGAATCTCTCGTTACCGAAGGGACTTCCCCTTGACCAAGAAGACGCGTGCACCGACCATGGCGGATGTGGCCCGGCGAGCCGGGGTGTCCGCCATGACCGTTTCCCGCGCGCTGAAGGGCAAGGGGGCGGTGACGGCGGAAACCAGCGAACGGATCATGGCAGCGGTGAACGAGTTGGGCTATGTGCTCGACATGTCCGCCGGGGCCCTGTCATCAAAGCAGACCGGTTTCATCTCCGTTCTCATCCCCTCGGTCAATAACTCCAATTTTTCCGAGACCGTGCACGGCATTGCCGAAGTACTCTGCGCCAATGGCAAGCAGTTGCTATTCGGCTATACGGATTATTCCCGTGAGCGCGAGGAGCAGTTGATCGAAACCATGCTTCAAAGGCGCCCGGAGGGTATTATCGTCACCGGGGGCAACCACACCGACCGTGCCCGGCAACTTCTGGAAAGTGCCGCCATCCCGGTGATCGAAACCTGGGATCTCCCGGAAAACCCCATCGATCACGTGGTCGGCTTTTCCAACGCCGCCACCATCGAAGACATGATGGCTCGTCTACTGTTCCGCGGCTATCGCAATATCGCCTTTATCGAAGGGGACTCCGAGGAAGACACGCGCGGACATGACCGACGATTGGGGTATGAACGGGCCGTCCAAACCTTGGGCCTGGAGCGTGCCCATGTGGTCTCCATGGGAGATCCGCCGATCACGATCGAGCAAGGCGGCCCGGCAGCGGTCCGCTTGCTGGATGAATGGCCGGAAGTGGATGCGGTGATCTGCGTCTCCGACCTGTCGGCATTTGGCGTGATCATGGAATGCCATCGCCGTGGCTGGTCGGTGCCAGGCCGACTCGCCGTGGCTGGATTCGGCGATTTCGAGGTCTCCCGCTACACTTGGCCATCCATCACCACTGTCTCGGTGGGCTGCACCGACATCGGTCGCAAGGCGGGGACCTTGATCCTGGAGGCCATCGAAGGCGGCCGCTCCGGAACGCCCGTACCGAAGCAGACCATCACCATTCACCATTCCATCATCGAACGGGAAAGCACCTGATTTTCGTCGTTGTTATACCAACCTGGGTTGGTATCAAGCGAAGGACAGTTGTACCTTCATGGCCGTATGGCGATCCCCGGCTGCCTCGAAGGCGGCCACGGCATCCTCGATGGGATAGACTCCGGTCAGCAGCGGTTCCAGAGGCACCCGCCCCGCCCCGATCAACTTGACCGCCCAGGCGAATTCCTCATGGAAGCGGAAGGCGCCGCACCATTCGATTTCCTTGGCCACCAATTGATTCTGGGGGATTGAAACATCACCGCCCAACCCCAACTGCACCAATCGCCCGCGCGGACGGATGACATCCAATGCCGAACGCAGGGCGGCTTCGTTGCCCGAGGCCTCGATGACCACATCGAAGGTTCCCTTGCCTGCCGCAAAGGCGGCCATTTTTTCGCTTTCAGTGGCCACGTTGATGGTGGAATCGGCGCCCACGGCGCGGGCCCGCTCCAGGGCTTCATCAACCACATCGGTGGCAACCACTTCCAGCGCGCCTTGCAGCTTGGCCGCCGCAACCACCAAGGCACCGATGGGACCGGTGCCCGTGACCAGCACCCGCTTGCCGATGAGGCTTCCGGCCCGATTGACCGCATGCAGACCAACGGAAAAAGGCTCGGCGAAGGCGGCTTCCTGTGGACTGGTCCCCTCAGGGACCTTCTCGCACTGCCAGGCCTTGGCCACCAGACCCTGGCTAAAGGCGCCTTGGACATGGGGATTACGCATGGCGCTGCCGTAGTAGCGCATTTCATGGCAATGGTTATACAACGCCTTGCGGCAATACTCGCATTCGCCGCACGGACGGCTGGGGTTGACCGCCACCAGATCTCCGACGGACAGGCCTTGCACCTTGCCTCCCACGGTGGTGATCCGCCCGGCAACCTCGTGCCCAAGGATCATCGGTTCCTTGATGCGGATCGCGCCGAACCCACCATTGTGGTAGTAATGCAGATCCGATCCGCAGATCCCCCCAGCCTCGATGGCAAGGGTGACTTCGTCTTCCGCGGCTTCGGCCAATTCCCGCTCTTCGATACGCAAGTCCTTGGGGCCATGGCACACAACGGCTTTCATGACGGTTCCTTTCACAACACAGGGGTCGGCAGATCACGGCCGTCGAAATGGGCGGCGAGATTGTCGAACATCAATTGTCCCATGGCCTGACGGGTCTCAACGGTGCCGCTGGCCATATGCGGCTGCAGCAGCACGTTGTCGAGAGCCAGGAAACGGGGATCCAAATTCGGTTCACCCTCGAATACGTCCAGAGCGGCAAAGCCCAGCGCGTGGGTTTCAAGGGCACTCAGAAGCGCGGCCTCATCGATATTGGAAGCACGCGAAATATTCAAAAGCATGCCATCCGGGCCCAGCGCTGCTATGACCTCGGGACCGACCACATGGCGGGTCGCTTCGCCGCCGGTCAGGGTCACAAACAAGAAATCAGAACGGTCGGCCAAGGCAACCGGATCAGGCAGATAGTGCCAATTTGGGGCTGCATCCTTGGGTTCCAGGTCCGTATAGGCGATATCCATGTCAAAGGCGGCACAGCGTTTGGCCACTTCAAATCCGATGCGCCCCAGCCCCAAGATCCCCACCCGCTTACCAAACACTCGGGTTTTCAGGGGGTAGAGTCCATCCTTGGACCAGGCCCGGCTGCGGACCCAGCGTTCTCCACCCACCACGCCACGCGCGGCGGCCAACAGCATGGCAATGCCGAAATCGGCAACGTCCTTGGTGAGCACGTCCGGCGTATTGGTGACATGGATGCCCCGCTCCCGCGCCGCCTCCAAATCCACCGCATCATAGCCAACACCATTTACCGCGATGATTTCCAGCTTCGGCAGGGCATTGATCAGCACACGCCCGGCACCCAACTCCCCCCGGGTGGCGATCCCCCGGATAAAATCGGCCCTTTCTCGAACAAAGGCCTCTTTGTCCTCGGCGTCAAAATAGCGATGCAGAACGAAGCGTTTCTTCAATCGCTCGAGATCCCAGGCGGGATAGGGTCCAATTTGAAGAATGTCCGGCTTGGTCATCAGGGTTCCTTGAATTGAACTTGACAGAAGCGCCTGCCATTGGCATGTTATCGATAACAGCTTTCGCATGCAAGATTAATATGGGCGCGAGCGACCAGATGGGAAAGGATTTGTCGTGTACTCCTTGGAAATGTTTAGTCTGAAAGGCCGCACTGCCTTGATTACCGGCTCCGGTCAGGGCATCGGCTTCGAGTTGGCCCGCGGCCTGGCAGGCGCGGGTGCCGCTGTGATTCTCAATGATATCGATAATGAGAAACTGGCCAAGGCCGCCGAAAAGATTCGGGCCGAGGGCGCCACGGTCCATGAATTGGGGTTTGATGTCACGGACCCGGCGGCGGTGGCCACCGCCGTGGACGGTTTCGAAGCCGACAACGGCCCCATCGACATTCTGGTCAACAACGCGGGCATGCAGTTCCGCGCCCCGCTGGAAGAATTCCCGATCGACCGCTTCGACTTCATGATGCGGTTGAACATCAATTCGGCCTTCTATGTGGGACAGGCGGTCGCCAAACACATGATCGCCCGCGGCGGCGGAAAGATCGTCAATATCTGCTCGGTACAGACCGCGTTGGCCCGCCCCTCCATCGCGCCCTATACCGCTTCCAAGGGTGCCATGGCCAATATGACCAAGGGCATGTCCACCGACTGGGCGAAGCACGGATTACAGGTCAATGGCCTGGCGCCGGGATACTTTAAAACAGAACTCACTTCGGCCTTGGTCGCCGACGAGGAATTCACCGCCTGGCTGAGCGGACGCACCCCCGCCGGACGCTGGGGCGACGTCAGCGAGTTGGTGGGCGCCTGCGTGTTTCTCAGTTCTCCCGCAGCCAGTTTTGTGAATGGACACATTCTCTATGTCGATGGCGGAATTACCGTTTCACTTTGATCAACGGCCCGTAGTAGTGGTCATGGGCGTCTCCGGGTCGGGCAAATCGACCATCGGAGAGGCCCTGGCGGCCCGCCTTGGCCTACCGTTCCTGGACGCCGATGACTATCACCCACCGGCCAACGTGGACAAGATGTCCCAAGGGATTCCACTGACCGATGCGGACCGGTGGCCCTGGCTGAAATCCCTGGGACTGGCGATGAATGACGCGGCGGCAAAGGCCGGCGGCGTCATTGCCACCTGCTCCGCCCTCAAGCGCGTCTATCGCACCACCCTATCCGGGCAGGTCGGTCTCCCGCTGATTTATGTTTTGCTGGATGGCGACCGGGACACCCTGTTTGCCCGCATGAACGCCCGCAAGGACCACTATATGCCGCCCAGTCTTTTGGACAGCCAACTGGCGGCCCTGGAGCGGCCCGAAACCGATGAGCCCGCCCTCACCTGCGCCATCGACCGTCCGGTCGCCGAGATCATCGACGAAATCGCCGTCACGCTCGATGAATGGACGGACCCGGGATCCTAAAGACTTTAGCAGGCTGCTGAAAAAGTCTGATTTCGAGCGTGTGGCGACATATGCTTCGACAAGTTCAGCATGAGGGCCTTTGAATTTTCAACATGTGAGCCTCACCCTGAGCTTGTCGAAGGGCGAGGCGGGCCGTAGGACAACACTTTTTCAGATGGCGGTAATCGAGCAGTCAGGGATTGCCTAAACAGTCAGCTGGTCTCCACACTCGGTCTTGATCAAGTATCCGGGTCAATTCCTGGACATGGAACAGAGGAGACCAGCTATGGAGTATTTTGTTGGAATGGACGTATCGATGGCAAGCATTTCGATCTGTGAGATTGATGCAAAGGGAACCGTCATTCGCGAAGGCAAGGTGTCAAGCACACCCGAGGCGGTCGCCACTTGGCTCGAGGAAAGCGGGCGTGGCTTTGCGCGAATTGGGTTGGAAGCTGGCCCTCTGGCGCCTTGGCTGTACGCAGGACTGTCCAGTCGGGGCCTCCCTGTGATTTGTATCGAGACCCGGCAAATGAAGGCCTTTGCCAGCGCCAGCCCAGTCAAGACGGACCGTCGCGACGCCCGCTTGATCAGCCAGGCGATGCGGACCGGTTTGTACCGCGCGACCCACGTCAAGACCGCGCGCAGTCAGGAGCTCCGGATGGTGCTGACCCATCGGGAGACCCTGGTTCATCAGGTCCGTCAGTTGTCCAATACGGTACGAGGAACATTGAAAGCTTTCGGCCTCAAGGTCGGTATGGCGCGCGGACGCCTTTTCGCGGCGCGGGTTCGGGAATTGACGGCTGATAACCCGCACCTCAGCGCAGCCGCCGAGCCGCTCTTGCTTGCGCGCCAAGCCTTGCTCGAACAACTCGACAAGCTCGACCGGCAGGTTCATGCCGCTGCGCGCGATGATAGCGTTTGCCGGCGCCTGATGACCGTTCCCGGCGTCGGCCCGGTTACCGCCCTCGCTTTCAGGACAGGACTCGACGTGCCGGAACGGTTTCAAAAGTCGGTCATGGTCGGCGCCCACTTCGGGCTTGTCCCACGCAGATACGCCTCGGGAGAGCAGGACCGAAGCGGCCCCATCAGCAAGTGCGGAGATGCCATGGTTCGTTGGCTTTTGTTCGAGGCCGCCAATGCACTTCTCACTCGAACCCGCCGTTGGTCCTGGCTCAAACACTGGGGGCTCGCGGTCGCCAAAAGGCGCGGGATGAAACGCGCCAAGGTAGCCGTTGCCCGGCGTCTCGCCGTAATCATGCATCGCATGTGGATCGACGGCACGGACTTCCAGTACCGCAAGGAGGAGACCGCCATCTAAACACAACGAAAACCGAGATCGCCTGAAGGGCGGCCAGGACGCGTGGCGACGCGCGGGGCTCGGATGACAGCGCGCAGGCTGCAGTGGCGTAAGACCACGCTTTTCAGATTGCTGCACCCGATCCCCCTTGATCCCCATCATGCGGCGACGACGTCGACCGCGGACAGAAGCAAAGGGCGCCACATACCCCAGGTTCAAACCGACGGCTTGGAAATCAGCTTGACTCAAATGACTCGATTACAGAAGCAGCCTGTTAGATTGTCGACGCGAGGCTCAGATGCGGGCGCCGATATATTCATCGACCATTTCATGCATGGGAATGATGTGGTCGCCATAGAAATGGTCGGCCCCCTCAATCGTCCGATAGTCGATGGTGATATTCTTCTGGCTCGACAGCTTGTCTGAAAGCTTGTCCACCGCGGCCTTGTTGACCACCTGGTCCTGGTCGCCCTGGACGATCAGTCCCGACGATGGGCACGGGGCGAGGAAGGTAAAATCATACTGATCAGCAGGCGGCGAGATGGATACAAACCCGGAGATCTCCGGACGACGCATCATCAACTGCATGCCAATCCAGGCGCCGAACGAGAACCCGGCGATCCAGCAACCGGCGGCGTTTTGATTATAGTTCTGTAGCCAATCCAGGGCCGAAGCCGCATCGGACAATTCGCCCGTGCCGCTGTCGAACGTCCCTTGAGACCGCCCAACACCGCGGAAATTGAATCGCAGCACCGAAAATCCACGGCGCGCAAAAGTCTGATACAGCGTGAAGACCACCCGATTGTTCATGGTGCCACCGTTCTGCGGATGCGGATGCAGCATCAACGCAATGGGGGCATTGGGCTTCTTGCTGTGATGATATCGGCCTTCGAGGCGGCCTTCGGGACCATTGAAAATGACGTCAGGCATGAAGTGGGTCAGGTATCCTTGTTAATCGGCGAACCCAAATGCCCGGAACCTAAAGACCAAGGTGGGTAAGTGGGTATTTTCCCCGGATCGCAAAAAACATAGCCAAAATACTTGACCGTTTTTATCGGGTATCCTATATACAGTTCATCAACGGAAGGGGCGCAGTCCTTCAGAGGGGCTGCATATTAACACTATTTAGGGTATGGATTTCAAGAGGCAATGGCCGTGAGCGTTTTTTCCCGCCTAAAAGAGGATATTGAATCCTTCATCGCCCGCGATCCGGCTGCCCGGTCGCGGCTTGAGGTGACGCTCACCTATCCCGGATTTCATGCCCTGTTGACCTACCGTTTGGCCCATGGGCTGTGGCGCAGGAACTGGAAGCTCAGCGCCAAGCTTCTTTCGTACCTGGGCCGGATCGTCACCGGCATCGAGATTCATCCCGGCGCGACCATAGGGCGGCGTTTTTTCATTGACCATGGAACCGGTGTGGTGATCGGGGAAACCTCGCATATCGGCGACGACGTCACCATTTATCATGGGGTCACCCTGGGCGGCATCGCGCCATCGGTGGACAGCCACGAACAGGTCAACCAGAAGCGCCATCCGACCATCGAAGATCGCGTGATCATCGGATCCGGGGCGCAGATCTTGGGTCCGATCGTCATCGGACATTGTGCCCGTGTCGGCGCCAATGCCGTGGTCTACAAAGACGTGGAGCCGAAAGTTACGGCCGTGGGCATTCCAGCCCGCGCGGTAATGCCCAGAGACAAGGCCAAGGCGGGCGAGTTTCAGGCCTACGGCACGGCCTTGGATGACATACCCGATCCCGTGGCCCGCGCCATGGACGGCTTGCGCGGTCAAGTGACGGCCCTGCTGGCCCGGGTCGAGGAATTGGAAAAAGAAATCGAGCAGCAACCGCGTGAGGCGGCGGCTCAAGATCAATCAGACTCCGATAAGGACCAAGACAAGCGATCAAACGTCGTTTCCATCGGAGAATAAGACAGGAAGAGGAGAGTTAACGTGAGGCTCAGTACCAAGGGACGTTACGCCGTTATGGCCATGGTCGATCTGGCTTTCCACAACAAAGGAAACCCGGTGCCCCTGGCCGATATAGCCGATCGACAGGAAATCTCCCTGTCCTACCTGGAGCAGCTGTTCGGTCGTCTCCGCAAAGGCGGATTGGTCAAGAGCGTGCGCGGTCCCGGCGGCGGGTACCTCCTGTCCCGACCGGCCAACGATGTGCGGGTCTCCGACATCATCATGGCGGTGGACGAACCCATCAAGGCTACCCGCTGCAAGCCCGGTTCACCCGCCGGTTGCCGACACAACAAGGCCCGCTGCCTGACCCACGATCTGTGGGAAGAACTGAGCAATCAAATCTATCTGTATCTGAGCTCGGTATCTTTGGAATCCATCTGTAGCAAGGAAATCCTCGGATCCAGCGGCATGTTCATGCGCGACGCCATTGACGAGGCCCTTGAAACCCCGCTCGCCGCGCAATAGATCCCAATCCCAAGGTGTGTGGGCTTCCCCAACGAGGCGCCCCAGAGGAGCACAACAAAATGTCAGACGTCCAAGGCAAGGGACATAACAGCATCGTGACGCCGGTCTATCTGGACTATCAGGCGACCACGCCCACCGACCCGCGCGTGGTCGAGGAAATGCTGCCCTGGTTCACTCAGAATTTTGGCAACCCCCACTCCCGGAACCATGCCTATGGCTGGCGCACCGAGGAAGCGGTGGAAATCGGCCGCAAGCAGGTGGCGAGCCTGATCGGTGCCGACCCGCGCGAGATCATCTTCACCTCCGGCGCCACCGAGGCCAACAACACCGCGCTCAAGGGCGTGGCCCGCTTCTACAAGGACAAGAAGCGCCACATCATCACCGTGGTCACCGAACACAAATGCGTTCTCGATACCTGTCGCCACCTGGAGCAGGAAGGCTTCGAAGTTACCTATCTGCCGGTGCAACAAAATGGCCTGATCGATCTGGACCTGTTGCGCGACACCCTCCGCGAAGACACGCTGATGGTCTCGGTGATGGGCGTCAACAATGAGATCGGCGTCATTCAGCCGCTCAAGGAAATTGGCGCCATGTGCAAGGAGAACAAGACCTTCTTCCACACCGACTGTGCCCAGGCGGTGGGCAAGATCCCGCTCGACGTCAACGACATGAACATCGACCTGATGAGCATTTCCGGCCACAAGCTATATGGCCCCATGGGCATCGGCGCCCTGTTCGTCCGACGCCGTCCCCGGGTGCGCCTGGAAGCCTTGATTTCCGGCGGTGGACAGGAACGAGGCATGCGCTCGGGCACCCTGCCGGTGCCGCTCTGTGTCGGCCTGGGCAAGGCCTGCGAGATCGCCGAAAAGGAAATGGCGGCGGAATCCGAACGTCTGCGCATGCTGCGTGACCGTTTTTACAAGAAATTCAACGACGCCCTTTCCGAGGTCTTCTTGAATGGCGACTTGGAACAGCGCATCCCCGGCAACCTGAACCTGTCCTTTGCCTATGTGGAAGGCGAAGGCCTGATGATGGGGATCAAGGATCTGGCGGTATCAAGTGGTTCCGCCTGCACCTCGGCCTCCCTGGAGCCGTCTTATGTGTTGCGCGCCCTGGGCGTGGAAGAGGAACTGGCCCATACCAGTCTGCGGCTGGGCATTGGCCGCTTTACCACCGAGGAAGAAGTGGATTTCGCCGTCGATCTGATCGTCCGCGAAGTCACCCGCCTACGCGAGATGAGCCCGCTGTGGGAAATGGCGCAACAAGGCATCGATATCAAATCCATCCAGTGGGCCGAACACTGAGCATATAGAGGGAGTTACGCATTATGGCGTACAGCGACAAAGTCATCGATCACTATGAACATCCCCGTAACGTCGGCGCCCTCGACAAGGACGACGGCACGGTCGGCACCGGTTTGGTAGGCGCCCCGGCCTGTGGCGATGTCATGAAGCTGCAAATCAAGGTCAGTGCCGAAGGCATCATCGAGGACGCCAAGTTCAAGACCTTCGGCTGCGGCTCGGCCATTGCGTCCAGCTCGTTGGTCACCGAATGGGTCAAGGGCAAGTCACTGGACGAGGCGGCTTCGATCAAGAATACCGAAATCGCCGAGGAACTGGCGCTGCCGCCGGTGAAGATCCATTGCTCCGTGCTGGCCGAGGATGCTATCAAGGCCGCCATCGAAGATTACAAGGCCAAGGATGCCAAACCGGAGTCCGACGCGGCGGAGTAATATCGCCGGTCGAAGACCGAACGGAGGAGCCCGACCATGAGCGGAGCAATGCAGCCGATACAAATTACCGAAGCCGCCATGCAGCAGGTCAAAGCGCTGTTGGACGGGCGTGGCAAGCCATCGGCGGGGATCCGTATCGGCGTGCGCACCAAGGGCTGCTCCGGGCTTTCCTATACCATCGAGTTCGCCGACGAACGCAACGAGTTCGACGAGATCATGGAGCAAGACGGCATCACCGTGATGATTGACCCCAAGGCCACCATGTTCATCATCGGCACCGAAATGGATTATGTGGAGGAAAAGCTCCAGGCTGGCTTCGTCTTCCGCAACCCTAATGAAAAGGGTCGCTGCGGCTGTGGCGAATCCTTTCACGTCTGATGGCTCGCCGGAGGCCTCGTCCTTCGACAGGCTCAGGGTGAGGCCTCCTTTTCAAAAACCTCATCCTGAGCCTGTCGAAGGATGGCTACAGTCCCCATCTATGATCAAGCAAGGCCCATGAATTCCGAAAGCCCGATTTCCCTCAACCCGGAACTGGACAAGGCGGCGCGCAGCCGGGTGATCCCCTGTTGGTCCTGCGCCGGACCGGTGGGTGGCTCCGATCTGTTCTGCCCTACCTGCGACGCGGTGCAACCCCCCGGCCAGGCTG
Organism: Magnetospira sp. QH-2; assembly: GCF_000968135.1. NCBI lineage: Bacteria > Pseudomonadati > Pseudomonadota > Alphaproteobacteria > Rhodospirillales > Thalassospiraceae > Magnetospira > Magnetospira sp. QH-2. The sequence goes on from NZ_FO538765.1 coordinate 2,674,621, forward strand.
ACCATTTCGCCCGTCTCGGCCTGCCCATCGATTTCGATGTGGATGTGGAGGCTCTGGACCGTGAGTATTTCGCCCTGCAACGCCGCCTGCATCCGGACCGCTTCGCCACCAAGACCAGCCGCGAGAAAGCCTTTTCCATGCAGCAGGCCACCAGCCTCAACGAAGCCTATGAATGCCTCAAGGACAGCCTATGTCGGGCCGACTACATGGTCCGGATCCGAGGTGTCGAGGTGATGCCCGAAGGCTGCAACCTGGTCAACGACCAAGAACTACTAATGGAAGCCATGGAAATGCGCGAGGCCCTGGCCGAGGCGGAAACCATGGATGATATCGCCCAGGTGGTCAGCCGCGCCGAAAGCGACATGGGCGATTGCCTGAAACGCCTGTCGGCCACCTTCAAAACCCTGGCCCTGGAAGAGGCCTGCCGCCTCACCACGCGGCTCAAATACCTGCGCAAGCTGTCCGACGAGGCCCGCCAGCGCAAGGTCCAACTCAGTATGATGCGGTAACCCAAAAATGCCTTCGGACATCCTTTTACAGATCCACGAGCCCGGCGAAACGCCGATTCCCCATGACGAAGGCCGCAAACTGGCCATCGGCATCGATCTGGGCACCACCAACTCGGTGGTCGCCATCAGCGACGAAGGGACCCCGGAGGTTCTTCGTGATGAATCGGGCGAGGCACTGGTACCGTCGGTGGTGGCCTATGCGGCGGACGGCTCGACCATCGTCGGAGATTTGGCCAAGCGGCTACTGTTGATGCGCCCGGACCATGTTGTCAGCTCCATCAAACGACTGATGGGACGCGGCATCGAGGATGTGAAATCCCTTGGTGGCCAACTGCCCTACACCATCGAGCCGGTGGAGGAAGGCGAATCGAAGATGGTGCGCCTGCATGTGGCCGGGCAGCGCCTGAGCCCAGTGGAAATTTCCGCCGAGATCCTCAAGGCCCTTAAGGAGCGGGCCGAATCCCACCTGAGTAGCTTGGTCACCCAGGCGGTGGTCACCGTTCCCGCCTATTTCGATGATGCCGCCCGCACGGCCACAAAGGATGCCGCCAAGATCGCCGGACTGGACGTGCTGCGGCTGGTCAACGAGCCCACGGCGGCGGCACTGGCCTATGGCCTGGACAGGAATGCCGAGGGGCTTTACGCGGTTTATGATCTGGGTGGCGGTACTTTTGATATCTCCCTGCTGCGCATGGAAAAGGGCGTCTTTCAAGTGCGCGCCACCGGCGGTGACGCGGTACTGGGCGGTGATGATTTCGACCATGCCATCGCCGAGCATTTCCTCGCCGAGCGACAGGCCGAAACCGGCGAGACGGAGATTTCCTCCGGCGACGTGAAGACCGCCTTGATGACCGCCCGCTTGGCCAAGGAATGCCTGAGCAGCCAATGCAACGACTGTGGCGAGAACAAGTGGGTTCTGGACGTGGCGGACAAGCAAACAACCCATGGCCTTTCCGTGGGGCAGATGGAGGAACTGGTCAACCCCTTCGTCGAGCGGACCATGGATATCTGCCGATCCGTGCTGATGGACGCCGGGGTCACTCCAGACGAGGTGCGTGGCGTGGTGCTGGTGGGCGGCTCGACGCGAGTGCCGCTGGTACGCCGCCGCATCGCCGAGTTTTTCGGCAAGGAGCCGCTGGCTGACATCAATCCCGACGAAGTGGTCGCGGTGGGCGCGGCACGGCAGGCCGAAGCCCTGACCGTTGGCTCCGATACCCTGCTGCTGGATGTGACGCCCCTCTCCCTGGGGCTGGAGACCATGGGCGGCCTGGTGGAAAAAGTCATTCCGCGCAACACGCCGATCCCGGTGGCCAAGGCCCAGGAATTCACCACCTATCAGGACGGCCAGACCGCCATGGCCATTCATGTGGTCCAGGGCGAGCGCGAGATGGTCGACCAGAACCGCTCCCTGGCCCGCTTCAACCTGCGCGGTATCCCCCCCATGGCCGCGGGCGCGGCTCGCATCAAGGTGACCTTCGCCGTGGATGCCGACGGCCTGCTGACCGTCTCCGCCGAGGAAACCACCACCGGTGAAACCCAACAGGTGGAAGTGAAGCCTTCCTACGGCCTCAGCGACGACGAAATGGCCGAGATGCTTTACGACTCCATGAAGAATGCCAAGGACGACATGGATGTTCGGTTGCTCACCGAGGCGCGTGTGGAGGCGAAACGGGCGATGCTGGCCATTGATGCCGCGCTGGGCGCCGATGGAGACCTTCTCGACGCCGATGAACGTACCGCCATCGACTCCGCCGTGACCGCCGTTCGCGAGGCCGTGGCCGGAGACGACCGGCATGTGATCGCGGACAAGGTCGAGGCCATGGAAAATTCGACCAAGACCTTTGCAGAGAAGCGCATGGACAAGGGAATCCGCGATGCACTGGCCGGTGTGGCGGTGGAAGATCTGGACGCGGCGACCGGTTCGCCTTGACGTCGGCCCCTAACCTTCTCTAAACAACACAGCCTTTTCGTCAGGAGTGACCCCCAATGCCCAAGATGACTTTTATCGAGCCCAACGGGACCCGCCGTGAAGTGGACGCCCCCCTTGGCCAGTCGGTGCTCGAGATCGCCCACCACAACAAGATCGACCTGGAGGGCGCCTGCGAAGGCTCGCTGGCCTGCTCCACCTGCCATGTGATTGTCGATCAGGAATGGTACGATAAGCTCGAAGAAGCGTCCGAGGACGAAGAGGACATGCTGGACTTGGCCTTTGCTCTGACCCATACCTCCCGCCTGGGTTGCCAGATCGTCATTTCCGAGGAATTGGACGGCCTGGTGGTCAATCTCCCGGCCGCTACCCGCAACGTGGCGGTAGACAAAAAATAAGGATCAAGCGATGCCCCTGTTCGACCGGCTCAAGGCGTCCTGCGCACCCGAGTGGTCGAGCTATGTGGATCATCCTTTTGTCCGGGGACTGGCCGACGGCACCTTGCCCGAGGCCTGCTTCCGGCATTACCTGATCCAGGACTACCTGTTCCTGATCCAGTTCGCCCGGGCCTACGCCCTGGCCGCCTACAAGGCCGAGACCCTGCCCGATATTCGTCAGGCCACCGAGGGCCTGAAGGCCATTGTCGAGGTGGAGATGGGCCTGCATGTGCAATACTGCACCGGGTGGGGCCTGTCCGAAGCACAAATGCAAGCGGCGCCCGAGGCTGACGCCTGCATGGCCTATACCCGATATGTGCTGGAAAAAGGCCTCGCCGGAGACCTGCTGGATCTGCATGTGGCCCTGGCCCCCTGCATCGTCGGCTATGGGGAAATCGGCGCAGGCCTGGCCAGCGACCCGGCCACCAAACGGGACGACAATCCTTACGCGGACTGGATCGGGATGTATGCCTCCACCGAATACCAAGACATGGCCCGGGCCGAGGCTGTCTACCTGGATGACCTGTTCGCCCGACGCGGCGGCGAAGGGCGTTGGCCCGGTCTGCAAACCACTTTCCGTCAGGCCACGCGACTGGAAGCCGCCTTTTGGGACATGGGGATGACCCCGTCATGACCGGCGGTTGGTCCGGGCCTTGGCTGGACTATGGCGGGCTGCTGTGGTGCCTGGCCTGCTGGGTGGGCTATACGCTTTATGCCGACAACCGCAAAAGCGGCACGCTCATGTGCGCCATGCATGACTATCGGGTCAAATGGATGACCCGCATGCTCAAGCGCGATCTCCGCATCGGTGATATGACGGTGTTGTCCATGAGCATGCAGAACGTTGGTTTGTTCGCTTCGACCTCCATTATCATCGTCGGTGGATTGCTGGCCCTGCTCGGTTCCCTGGAAACCGCCCGGGACGTGGCCTCGGACCTGATCGAGTTTCTGCGCCCGGCGTCACGGGAAATATGGGAAATGCGGCTGCTTACCCTGGCCCTGGTTTTTACCTATGCCTTTTTCAAGTTCGCCTGGGCGCTGCGGCAATTCAACTATACCGCCGTCGTGGTCGGCGCGGCACCGTTGTTCAACGAAGAGACCCCGGAACGGGAAGGGTACGCGGAGCGGGCGGCCTGGATCGGCACCTTGGCCGTGCGCTCCTATAATCGGGGCATCCGCGCCTACTACTATGGGCTGGCCGTGCTGACCGGCTTTCTGCACCCCCTGGCATTGATCGCAGCTGCAATTTGGGTCACGGGCATCCTCTATCGCCGGGAATTCCGCTCGGCCACGCTCAAGGCCCTGACGCTGCCTTCGGAGCAACTGGACAAATTGTCATGAATAGCCTGGGTCTGGACAAGGCACCTGCCGACTGCCGCATCGCCGTGGCCATGTCCGGCGGGGTGGACAGCTCCGCCACGGCGGCCTTGCTGGTGGAAGAAGGTTTTGACGTTTTCGGGGTGACCCTGAAGCTCTACGACATGGCGGTGGCCGCCACCAGCGGTACCTGCTGTGCCGGCAAGGATATCCGTGATGCCGCCAAGGTCTGCGAGACCCTGGGCATCGCCCATCACGTGTTGGACCTGGAAGATGTGTTCAAAAACGAGGTGATCGACGCCTTCGCCGACAGCTATATGGTCGGAGAGACCCCAATCCCCTGTGTCAATTGCAACGAGACGGTGAAGTTTCGCGATCTGCTGGGATTTGCCTTGGACGAGGGCGCAGACCTATTGGTCACCGGCCACTACATCCGCTGGCGACCGGGCCCGCAAATGTGGCGCGGCATGGATCCGGTGCGCGATCAGAGCTACTTCCTCTATGCCACCACAAGGCAACAGCTTGCCAAGCTGCGTTTTCCCTTGGGTGATCTGGACAAGGACCGCACCCGCGCCCATGCGGCCCGCTTCAACCTGGCGGTCGCGGATAAACCGGACAGCCAGGATATCTGCTTCGTGCCACAGGGGCACTATGCCGACATCGTCGCCAAATTGCGCCCCGGCGCAGCCGAACCGGGCGACATCGTCGATCGCAACGGTACGCTGCTCGGCACCCACAAGGGCCTGATCCATTATACGGTAGGACAACGGCGGGGGCTTGGCATCGGTGGCGGCGACCCGCTTTACGTTTTGGAACTACAGCCGGAACGCCACCGGCTGGTGGTCGGCCCGCCTGAGGCCTTGCTCACCCAGGAATTCCCCATCCGGGATATCAACTGGCTCGGCGATGGCGAGCACGCACCCAAGTTTTTTGACTGTGGAGTCAAGGTGCGGTCCACCCAACCGCCCTTGGCGGCTCGGATCACGCCGACCGCCGATGGTGGGGCGCGGGTTCACCTGGCCGAGCCCCATGCAGGTATCGCCCCGGGCCAGGCCTGCGTCTTCTATGCGGACGAGAGGGTCCTTGGCGGCGGCTGGATCCGGCGGGCCTCCGGCACATAGATGGTCTGGCTCGGAATGGATCATTTTCGTGAACATACGGCCTCGCGTGTTTAATCGAGGCTGTCGATGGTGGCCCGCAGGGTCTCCATGGCCCTTTCCATTTCCTCTCCCGTGAAACCGCAGAATCCCAGCAACAGGCCATTGGCCCCCTTGTCCGACGCATGGTAGTCCGACAAGGCTGGACAATTCAGGCCGTTCTCCCCTGCCCTGGCGGACAGGCGCTTGTCATCGAACCGTGCTGCCAAATGGACGGTCAGGTGCATACCAGCCCGATGGTCTTCAAAATGGGCCCGGTCGCCCAAATGCTTGGCGACCAACGTCATCAGGATCGCCCGACGCTCTGCATAGATCCGCCGGACCCGTCGGATATGCCGATAGAATTCGCCCCCTTGAAGGAAAAAGGCCAAGGCTCGTTGCGGCACGATGGAGGCTTTCGACCCAAAGCGCCGCAGGGTCTCCGAAAACTGACCTGCCACCCCCGTAGGCATCACCACGAAGCCCAACCGCAGTCCCCCGGAAAAGATCTTCGAGAAACTCCCCACGTAAAGTGTGCGACCCTGTTTGTCATAGGCGGCCAGAGCCGGTATCGGTTGCCCCGCATAGCGGAATTCGCTGTCGTAGTCGTCCTCGATGATCCAACCTTCGGTCCGCGTCGCCCAAGTCAGAAAGGCATTGCGTCGGACCTGTGGCATCGCTCCCCCCAGGGGAAACTGGGACGATGGTGTCAACAGAACCATCTTCGGCCCCTGAGCTTTCAAAGGCGGCAAGGCGCCATCGGCGTCCATGTCCAGGTTGACGATCCGCCGCCCGAGGCTGTCCGCAAAGGCCCGCACCGGCGGATAGCAAGGATTTTCCAGGCCCAGGGCCTCGGTCCCATGGCTTAAGGTACGAATGCAAAGTTCCAATGCCTCTCCGGACCCGGCGGTGATCAGAACCTGTTGAGGCGAGGCCTCGACCCCTCGCCACTCCGAGAGATAGCGGCAGACCTCCAGGCGCAATCCCAAGTCCCCGAAGGAATCTCCAGCCACGATCAGGGCCCGGGGATCGGTGCGCGCGACTTTGGTCAGGCAGCGGGCCCAGGCCACATAGGGAAACAGCCGCAGATCCGGCTGCCCCGGATGGAACGGCAGGGCCGATTTCGGATCGCTTGATAGGGATACCTCTTCGACCGGCGGTCCGCCACGGGCCAGTTCGACCTCACCGATTTTGCAGACATAAACACCGGAACCCTGTCGGCCTTCGGCAAACCCTTCGGCCACCAGTTGATCATAGGCACCAAGGACCGTGGTCCGGGAAACACCCAGTTCCTCGGCCAGCTTTCGGGTCGGTGGGAGACGAGTTTCCGCCGCAAGGGCCCCCGAGACGATCCGACGACGCAGGGCGTCGCAAAGCTGCTCGAACAGGGGCGTCGCGGACCCCGGTTTAAGGGCCAAGTTGAGAAGGGGCATATCGACCATGATAATTGGTATCATAATTTTCTATTAAATTGGATATTTTTATCATACCAAAATGGCGTTATCCCTTTGCCTGATCAAGGCATAGATAGTTTGGAGTTCAGTCGTGACCGATCCTCTGCCAATCACCCCGCGCACCCGTCTGCGCCGTGCTCCCCAGCGCGGCGCCTTTGATCGCGCCACCGTCTACGCCATCCTGGATGCCATGCCCTTGTGCCATGTGGGCTATGTGCTGGAAGGTTCGCCGGTGGTCATGCCGACAATCCAATGGCGCGAGGGCGATCATGTCTATTGGCATGGCTCCGCCGCCGGGCGGGGCCTGAAGGCGGCTGTCGAGCAAGAGGTCTGCCTTACCGTATCCCTGTTGGACAGCTTTGTTCTGGCCCGCTCGGCCATGCACCACTCGGTGGATTACCGCTCCGCCATGATTTTCGGCCGACCGTTAAAAATACAAGATCCCGATGAAAAAGCCGCCAAGCTGAAATGTCTGATCGAGAGTCTGTATCCCGGTCGCTGGGACTTGCTGCGTCCCATGACCGAACAAGAGGTGAAAGCGACCGCCATCCTCTCCATGCCCATTGAGGAAGCCTCGGCAAAAATCCGCCAAAGGGGCGTGGTCGATGACGAGGCTGATTATGCTCGGCCCATCTGGGCCGGCGTCGTGCCCGTCCGAATGCAGGTCTTGGAACCGCAGGCAGATCCGCGCAATCAACAGGGAATCAACAGACCGGACCATGCTTCGTCGGTGGAACTGGGATAAACCTCGCTCCGACCGTATCTATCCGAAAGAATTATATCGATGGCCTTCAACGGTCATTTCAGGTATGCTTGGGTGGTCGCCGTCCCACCTATTCAAAAAACGATTTCGGCGGATTATGCGAGACACGACACCCTTGGACTCCGTGTCCACGACCACGGGCTCAGCCTCGCTGGTGGTAAGGATGGGCAGGAGTTTAGCCATTGCTCTGGGCTATATCGCCTTGGGCCTGGTGGGTGTCGTCCTGGCCACCGGCTCGGGCAAAGCCGCCTTGATCTGGCCGGCCGCCGGCTTTTCGGTTTTCCTGGTGCTGCGGTTCGGGATCTGGACCCTGGCCCCGTTGGGGCTCGGCGCCGTCGTCTTAGGGTTCGGGGCCGGTTTCGGACCGGTATTCACGCTATTTGCCACCCTCGCCACCCTCTTTCCGCCGTTGGTGATGCATGTCATCCTGGGAAAAGTACCCGGCTTCGAGCGGACACTTCGAACCCCCTCGGACGTGCTTTGGTTCATGGCATCGGGGGCCATAGCCGGTGCCGCGGCGAGTGGATTGACCGGAACCTTCGGCGAATTGATGTCCGGTCAGGCCAGTGGCGCTGCATTCATTAAGACCTGGATCACCTGGTGGTTGGGAGATGCCCTGGGCATTCTTATCGTCGCCCCCTGTCTTCTCACATTGCCACTATGGCCGCCTTTGCTTGTTCGCCCCAAGAGCCGACCAAGAGCGATTGCCTTGAGCATGGTGGTGCTCCTCGGCGGGACCTGGGTTTATACCCTGGGCACCGGCACCGGATTCTATACGCCGCTGACTTTCATCGCCTTTCTATTGGTATTTTGGGCCGCCATGCGGTTTTACCTGCCCGGCGCATCCGCGGTGGTTCTCGTGCTTTCGACCTTCACTGTCATGGGTGTTTACTTAGGCAATGGACCCTTTGCCGCCGTCTCCCTGGAATCAGGGTTGATGGGCGCCTACGGCTTCTTGTTCGTCCTTTCCACCGGAGGCCTCTTGCTGGGCGCAGCCCTGAGCGAACGCCGCCTGACCCAAGACCGGCTCGCCCGGGCCAATGAAGACCTGGAAGCCCGCATTGCCCGCAAAACCGCGGATCTCTCGGCCAGCGAGGCGCGGTACCGCGCCCTGTTCGAACATACCCAGGCCGTGGGTCTGCTGATCGATCCCGCCAATGGCGATATCGTCGACGCCAACCGGGCAGCGGCCTCCTACTACGGTTACCCGACGGACCGGCTTCGGCAAATGAAGATCAGCGATATCAACATGTTGAGCAAGGACGAAGTGGCCGAGGAAATGGTCCGCGCCAAGGCCGAGCTCCGCAACTACTTTCTGTTTAAACACCAGCTGGCCTCGGGTGAGGTGCGCAATGTGGAAGTCCACTCCGGGCCGGTGGAGATCATGGGGCGATCTTTGCTCTATTCCGTTGTTCACGACATCACCGCCCGCATTCAGGCCGAGCGCAACCTCAATCATACACTGGATGAACTGACCCGTATTAACGTGGAGTTGGAGCGGTTTGCCTATGTGGCATCCCATGATCTACAGGAACCGGTCCGCACCATCGTTTCCTTTTCCCAATTGCTGGGCCGTCGTCATGGCAACGTGTTGAACAAGGAAGCGCGGGAGTATCTGGATTATATCACCGCCGGGGCCGAGCGCATGGGGGATCTGGTTCGCGACCTGCTGACCTACTCCCGGATCGCCAACCAGGAGTCCCGGTTCGAACCGGTGGATCTGGGAGAAGTCTTGGCGGTGACCAAGGCCAATTTGGATGCCCGCATCCGCGAGAGCGGCGCATTGATTGAAGAGGCGAACCTACCCATCATCCAAGGCGACCGGATCCAACTGATTGAGTTGATGCAGAATTTGATCGGCAATGCCTTGAAATTCCAACGCCCGGAGACCCAACCGGAAATCCGCATCTCGGCCCGTCGCAAGGGGCTCGACTGGACCCTTTCCGTTCAAGACAATGGCATCGGCATCGAGGCCCAGTACAAGGATCAGATTTTTGTCGCCTTCAAGCGCCTGCATGGAACCCAGGAATTCCCCGGCACCGGCATTGGCCTGGCGGTCTGCTCCCGGATCGTCGAACGCCATGGGGGCGAGATCTGGGTCGATTCCAAGGCCGGGGTCGGCACCACATTCCACTTCACCCTGCCCGCCCTCCCGGAAAAGGACGGCGGGCGGCCCATCAGCTCTCAATAATCTCGAAGCTGTGTGTGATCTCGGCGGTCTTGGCCAGCATGATGGAGGCCGAGCAATATTTCTCCGCCGACAGATGGACCGCTCGATCCACCTTCTCCGGGCTCAGGTTCTTGCCGGTCACGACGAAATGCATGTCGATCTTGGTATAGACTTTGGGATCGGTGTCGGCCCGCTCGGCGTTCAGCGTACATTCCACCCCGTCCACCTGCTGGCGCATTTTTTCCAGGATCATCACCATGTCGATGGAAGAACAGCCCCCCGCCCCGATCAGCATCAGCTCCATGGGCGACGCCCCTTCTTCCCGCTTGCCGTCGACGATCAGTTCTTGGCCCGTAGCGGTCACGGCGTTGAACTTCATGCCCCCGGCCCAGGTGACTTTAGTGGTCATGGACTCGCTCCTTTTCCCCGATGATGACATTGCCTTGGGTTTAGCCTCAAATGCCCCCCCAAACCAGCCGGAATTCCAAAGCAGAAAGCTGCCAATCACCCTTGACACGGACCGCCATTCGTCATATCCGTACGCCCCTCTTGGCGGAGTAGCTCAGTTGGTTAGAGCAGCGGAATCATAATCCGCGTGTCGGGAGTTCAAGTCTCTCCTCCGCTACCAATAAAATCAACGCCCTGGCCTCTTTTGGCTAGGGCGTTTTTTCTTTAGGTAAGCACCGGGTAAGCATCCGTCATCATTTCGGGACTACATCCATCGCCATTTCCCGATGAGTATGTGGGTTCCCGGATCGCGGCGGCTATGCGAGGCTTGGGGAGGGGAAAACAGGGAAGCTCCAACGGATAGCCGCTGATGGACGATGACATCGAGGAAGACAAGGAACCGATCTACTCGGAGGCCGACTTCCGGAAGATGGCAGAAATGCTCGGAGTCCTGGAAATCCCTGAAGCTATCCGAGCCGACATGGACTTCGACGCCAGCTTCTTCGCCAAGAGCCTCAAGTACGACTATGAGGGCTCGGAGCCGGACCTTGGCAAGCTCACCCCTGGCGTTACCCGAAAATCCCTGGAAAAGATCAAGCATCATGCGGACGGCCTGATCCAAGCTCTTGTCGGCCCCGGCCTGCCCTTTGATGAGGACAGGGAGTTCTATCGGCCCATACTGACAGATGAGCTGATCGAACTGTCCCGCCATGCCGAAGAAGCCCAAAAGCAAGCCCCCAAGGGCGGGCCGCAAAAGAAGGTCGCCCGGCTTTTCTATATCGGGCTGCTGGCGAAGACCTTCAACCGGCTGACCGGCGAGCGTCCCACCCGGGTCCACGATCCGATCCTCGGCGAGGATAAGGGGCCCTTCCTGATGTTTGTCCGGGCCGCCCTGGAGCCGATTTCCCCAAAATCCTTGAAGGGCGTTGAGCATGATGTTCGCAAAGTAATTGCGGAGCTCAAAAAGGCCGGATGACGGGGTTTATGGCAAAGACTTAGGCTCAAGTCGGGTCATTAATTGCCATTATTTTTCAAAGATATAAATCTGCATACTTCTGTCGAAACGTGGCCATCGTGGCCCACGGACATCGATAGGAGATCATCATGCGCACCCCCGATCAAACCCCGTCCCAACCCCGTCGGCTGATGCTCGAAGCCGAGGTCGCCGAAATGCTGGCCATCAAGACTTCGACCCTCCGGCGTTGGCGCTGGGAGGGCAAGGGCCCGAAGTTCCGGAAAATCGGCGAAGCCGTTCGCTACCACCCCGATGATGTTGAGGAATATGTCGAGGCTGGGACGAGGACTTCGACCAGTCAGAAACACTTGGGTTGATAATTATCGTTGATTTCCTAGAGTTGGAGAACCAGGTAGGAATTGTTCTGCCCACGGTGCAGAACCTATGCTAGGCTCAGGACTCATAACCAGAAGATGACGGTTGCGGCGATGCAGATTGCGCTCATGAAGGTATGGGCGCAACGGTCGTAGCGGGTGGCGATACGCCGCCAGTCCTTGAGCCGACCGAACATGCGCTCGATCAAGTTTCGCTGCTTGTAGAGGGCTTTATCGTAAAGGATTTCCTCTTTGCGGTTCGAGCGACCTGGAATGCAGGGCTCGATGCCGAGATCAAGCAGGGCCTGGCGGAAACGGTCGCTGTCGTATCCCCTGTCGGCGATCAGGTCGTCGGCATCAGGGAATGCAGGGAGCATGGTGTCGGCGCCGCGATAGTCGCTGACTTGTCCTTCGGTCAGCAGCAGGATCAGGGGCTTTCCATCGGCATCGCAGGCGGCATGCAGTTTCGAATTCAGGCCGCCCTTGGTGCGCCCGATACGGCGGGGAACAGCCCCTTTTTGAGCAGGCTCGCCGCCGTCCTGTGGGCCTTGAGATGGGTGGCGTCGATCATCACCGTATGGGTGGCCGTGCTTTCGGCGGCCAGGGTGGCGAAGATCCGGTCGAACACTCCGGCCTCGCTCCAACGGACGAAGCGGTTGTACAGGGTCTTGTGCGGTCCATAGGCGACGGGCGCGTCACGCCACATCAAGCCGTGGCGAAGAACATGGATGATGCCGCTGATCACCCGCCGGTCATCGACGCGCGGGACGCCTCTTGTTTTGTTCGGCAGCAACGGTTGAAGGCGTTCGAATTGTTTGTCGGACAACCAGAAATGATGGCTCTGCATCGGCTTTCCCCTCCCTAAAATTCCAGGGAAGGGAATCATGTCCACCGACTATTGGGAATCCCTTTTATGGGTCCTGAGCCTAGATACCGATACAGAACTATTAGAACTATTATGCAGACAGGGGGGGGTGTTCTCCCCATTCCTCTATTTGCTGAGGGGTGCTTTAAAAGCCCTAAGCTATTACTTAAGTATATATTTATCATTATTTTTATTATAGAGAAACCATCTCCATTTTTATAACACCCCCCTAACCTCCCAAATAGTTCTATTGGTTCTCTATTAATGACAAACATAGGATCTCTATCGAGGCTAGGGCGCTTCCTACCTGGTTCTCTAGCTTCAAGTACCTAGGGAATTTAAACGGCAGGGTGTAGCCAGGAGAAGGCATGTCGCGGCGATAGACGTGCTCGGGACCGGGGACCTACGCGAGAACCTCGGAGATCCGCCGGAAGGTTCGGTCCCGGAGGAATTTTCTGCTATGTTTCGGTTCGTTCGGTTTGTGAAGGGGACGGAACATGCGGACTGTCATCATAGCACTGGTTCTGATCACGGCGGCCTGGTACGCGGGCAAGTATCTTGAGGTGTGGCTCGCCACCATCGGCATTGAGCGCCATATCGTGGCCGAGTGGGCCACCCGCCCGTGCAACCGGGACAAGCCCAGGCTTTCCGTATCCGAGACCCGGAATGTAAATCTGGTACGCGGAGAGACCGGCCCGGTGCTGGCGTCGGGCATGTACTCCATCAACACCCGCCACCATCTCGTATTCTCCTTCGACGGCAAGGAGTACCTCTATGAGATGTCCAAGGACGGCTCGATCCTCGACTACGTCACTTATGATACGACCGAACCCGAACTTCCGTTGCCCGACAATCAAGGAGTCTGGGGATTCACCTTGGAGAAGTGTCCCTAGCGCGTGTCGGGTCCAATCGGACCCGTTAGACACGCGCGATCTTATTGGAATCGATCACGTTTTTCATGTTTGATCGAATCCGATCAAACACGACGCGATCTAGCGCGTGTCGGGTCCAATCGGACCCGCTAGACACGCGCGACCTTATTGGAATCGATCACGTTTTTCATGTTTGATCGAATCCGATCAAACACGACGTGATCTAGGTCCCGTAGAGCGGCAGGGTGGTGAGGCAGTGCGGCACTTTTTTCTACCTCGTCACTGTCGATCACGGTATTCTCTGTTCGGAGGAGTACCCATGCAGGAAGAGAACCGCGAAAGGGAAGCAGACCAGTCCGCCCCCATGCCCGTCGACAAGACGGAAAAGATATTTAAAGCCATGGCCGTGTGGGCAGTTGTTTTGCTCTTCATTGCGTCCATAGGGGCCATCCTCCACTTCAAGTCGATTCAGTGAAGTAAGAAGGCTATTGGTCCGTGTTACGCACCCGCAGCAAGGATCTCTCAAATGGGTCACCTCCGGAAGGTTGGAAGACGCCCAGCTTCCTGCAGCTTGACCTTCGAAAGCGGAACATTTGCGGCGCCCCCGTAAATCCTCGTAGGAACGGGGCTTTTTTTCTTGACCGGGAAACGTTGGAGAACGGTTATGGGCCTGATCTGTGCCATAGGGCGTCCCGGCTGTGTCGGAGCGATTTGAGCAAACCTCAGATGCGCACGCCCAATCCTTGGTCCGCGCATCCGAAACTGCGCAAATGGTCTTGCTCGGCGGCGATAGACCTTGCCTGCCCATCGGCGATCGAGAAGGCCGTGGATTGAGGAGGATCGTTGGCAAAGATATGCTCCGGGCTCTGTCCCACCACAATACCCCGCAGCACGCGCCCGGATCCGCCGTGCGCCATGACCAACACAGGCTGGTTGGCGTTTAGCTCATGGAGCCAATCACCAAGTCTGTCGCCAACCTGCTTGAAGCTTTCGCCGTGCGGGATGTTGAAATGCCACCGATCCTCGTCCTCTCGGGCAAGGTCCTCGGGATAGCGGCACGATATATCGTCTCGCGCCAATCCTTCCCAACGGCCATAGGAACGCTCCATCAGGCGATCATCGAACCGCACCGAACCATAATCCAAGTCGAGTTGGTCACAGAAGATGGATATGGATTGGCGGGCCCGGGGTAATGGACTGGACCAAATGTCGAATCCGGTACCCTCGTTTATATGGTCGCGCAGGGTTTCGGCAATGGCCCGAACCTGTCCGATGCCGGTCAGGGTCAGCGGTGAATCCTGTTGGCCTTGATAGCGGCGCGCCCGGTTCCATTGGGTTTCTCCGTGGCGCAACAAAATCATTTCCGGCGCGCTCTTGCGCGGCAGCGGCATGGACAAAGGGGGGGGGCCGATTCGCGATGATGTCATGGCAAGTCGTTTCTTAGAGCATTTGCCGCGCCCGCACCAGCCGAGTTGCAAGACTCCCCATCCCGACGATAGACTTTCGTTTTCTTCCTTCCGGGTGATCGCATGCAGCTCAAAGGCCTTGTCACAATCTTGCTGTGCTTCTTGGCGGTCAATTGGCCCTGGATGACGCAAGGCGCTGCCGACCAGACGAATAGGCCAAGCGGTCGGCTGGTCATAGTCAGTTCCTTCCCTCCCTCGCTGTTCCAGAAGTTCAGCGCCGCCTTCAACAAGCATCATCCAGAAATTGACGTGTTCGTCCGCAGTAAGAAAACCTCCTCGGCCATTTCATTCATTGAGGAACGTCTCAGCGAGCCGGTGGATCTGTTTTGGGCCTCGGCGCCCGACGCGTTCGAGGTACTTAAGGAATCCGGGCACTTGAGCCAAGCCTTCACCCGGGCCGACCAGGCACCCATGGCCCACATCGGTGGATATCCCATCGACGATCCCGACGGCTATTACCGGGGCTTTGCGGTTTCCGGGTACGGGATCGTTTGGAATCGGGATTATCTGGCGCGCTATGGTCTTGCAACACCGAAAACCTGGACCGACCTGACCGATCCCGCCTATGGCGGCCATATCGGTATTTCAGCCCCTTCCCGATCGGGCACCACCCACCTGATTGTCGAAAGCATCCTGCAAAGCCATGGCTGGGATCATGGTTGGGCCCTGTTGATGGAAATTGGCGGTAATCTGGCAACCATCACGGCGCGTAGCTTCGGCGTCATCGAGGGCGTGCGGGCCGATCGGTTCGGCATCGGTGCGGCCATTGATTTTCTTGGCCAGGCTGCCAAAGCCTCCGGAGCGGCCGTTGACTTCGCTTATCCGGACCAAACGGCCCTGCTGCCAGCCAATATCGCCATCGTCAAGCGGTCGGCCAACCCACGGGCCGCCCAGGCTTTCGTTGACTTCGTATTGTCCGATGAGGGGCAGAAGCTGCTGTTCGACCCTGACATCAGTCGGCTGCCGGTGACGCGGCGCATCTATGACCAGGCGCCGGAATTCTATCCCGATCCCTTCGGCGGAGACCTGGCAAACAAGGCGATGGCGTTCGATGCCGACCTGTCCCGCCGCCGCTATCATTTGGTGAATTCCCTATTCGATGTGTTGATTACCTTTCGATTGCAAGCGCTACGCCGAACTTGGCGGGCCATTCATGATGCGGAACAACTTTTATCCAAGCACCCGAACCCCGAGTTGCAAGCTCGGGTAAAGGAGGCACGTCGGCAGGCAAACCTTGTTCCGGTCAGCGCCGTTCAGGCCACCGTCTCGGATTTCGCCTCACAGTTTGTCCGCCATAAGCCGGGTATTCCCGTACCTATTGAACAGGTGCGCCAAGAAGCCAAATGGGCGGTATTCGCACGAACCAATCAAGACAAGGCCCTGGCTCTGGCCAATGAGGTCCTCGCCCAGATAGGCGGGATCAGGCCGGCAAGAAAATGAACGACCGAATTCGGATCGGAATCAGAGGTCGCCTGTTCTCCGCCTTTGGGGTGACCGCCATGGCGACTCTCGCCGCCACCGTCGTTGCCTGGGTGTCCTTTTCCAGATTGGGGGACGCGTTGGATGAGGTGGTTGGCAGCAGCGTGCCGGCGGTGACGTTTGCCGCCGAGTTGGCGGAGCATGGTGGAGGAATTATCGGTGCCGCGCCAGCCTTGGCCGCCGCCCAAACCGACACGGAGCGCGATCAGGCCTGGACGGCGCTGGTCGAACGCCTAAACGGCATGTCCGCCCTTTTGGATGTCATGCCCGAAGCGGCCGGAGGAGAGAGTTTTTCAGCCGACCTCAGGGAAGATGTCGCCGCCTTGCGAGGCAACTTGAAACAGCTGAACACCGTTGTCAGTCAACGCCTGGCGCGCGCGGTCCGCAAGGAAGAACTGAACGAAAGACTGCGCTGGGCATCCGCCGATTTCCTCGACGAAATCGAGCCCATGATCGACGATACGCGTTTTAACATCGATCTCAACCTGAGCCGCGCGGCTACGGAACCGCATGCCTCGCGCCGCTTACCCGAAGCCCTGACCCGGCAGCGGGCGCTGTTTACCATCAATGCCGACGGCAGTTTGATGGCGGAACTGATCGGGCGCGCGGCAAATCTGCCGACGGCGGATGCCTTGAGGGGCACGGAACTATACTACTTGGAGATCGAAAGCCGCATCGACGCAAGCTTGCGGGTGATTAACAAAGTCCCCGGCGCCCTGTCTCTTCGCCAGTCGATCAAGGATCTTCAGGCCTTTGCTCATGGTCCCGAAGGCCTGTTCGAGTTGCGCCGTCACGAGCTGGGCGACATTGAAAGCGAAGGCAAGCTATTAAATCGCAATCAGTCCCTGCTGCTCCGCCTTGATCGCTCGATTTCGCAACGGGTCGCGGCGGAGAACCATGCGGCATTGCAGGCCGCGGAACGATCACAGGACGCCATCCGCCAGGGCAGACTCTGGTTGGCCATCTCCGCCTTTGTCAGTGTGTTCGTCGCCGTGCCCGTGGTTTGGCTCTACGTGGGCGAAGGGCTGGTGGCACGCATCCGTCGCCTGGACGCCAGCATGCGCATTATTGCCGAGGGTGACCTGTCGGCCGATGTCCCGGTGAGCGGCACGGATGAAATCGGCGACATGGCCAACTCCCTGCGGACGTTCCGCGATACCTTGAGCGTCACCCAGGCGGAACTGGTTCAGGCGGCGAAGCTCGCGGCACTGGGGCAGCTTACCGCCGGTATCTCCCACGAAATCAACCAACCGCTCGCCGCCATCCGGCACTATACCCGCAATACCGGATTGCTGGTCGACAAGGGGCGTACCGAGGAAGCAAGGGAGAATCTGGACCGAATTACCCACCTGGTGGAAAAGTCCAACCGCATCATCGGCAGCCTACGCGACCTGGCACGAAAGCCGAAGAGAGATCTGCGGCCAACCGACATGGTGAAGGTGATCGAGGATGTCCTGACCCTGCTGGAGCGCCGCGTGTGGGAGAATAAAGTCGAGATTGATACGCGGATTGACGATGACTGTCGGTATGTGCTCGCTGGGCAGGTACGCCTCGAGCAGGTGGTTCTCAATCTGGTCAACAATGCTATTGATGCCATGCAAAACGAACCGGTCCGCCGCCTGATCATCTCGGCCCAGCCGGTTGATGAATGGATTGATTTCCGGGTGCGTGATACCGGCAGCGGTATCCCCGAGACCGAGATCACGAAAATATTCGACCCGTTTTTCACCACCAAGCAGGTCGGGGAAGGGCTTGGATTAGGGCTGTCGGTCTCGTACAACATCGTCAGGGACTTTGGCGGCAGCCTGCGTGTCGAGAGCGTGGAAGATCACGGCGCGACTTTTTGGATCAGGCTGAAACGAGCCTCTCAAGCAGGAGACGGTGAGTGACGAACATCAACCGAGTAATGCTGATCGATGACGAGGAAGAGGTCCGTTTCTCCATTTCCCAAACACTGGAACTGGAAGGCTTTGACACGGAGACCTTTGGAGATTCCGAGGAAGCGCTCAGGATCCTGAGCCCCGACTGGCCGGGCATCGTCATTAGCGACCTGAAAATGCCCAGGTTGGACGGCCTGGGGTTGTTGGCGCGGGCCATGGAGATGGACACCGACCTGCCGGTGATCATCCTAACCGCGCATGGCGATATCCCGGTAGCGGTGCAGGCCATCCATGATGGCGCCTATGACTTCATGGAAAAGACCTCCGACCCGGAACAGTTGATCGGTATCGCGCGCCGAGCCATGGAAAAGCGCCGTCTGGTGATGGAAAACCGCAATTTGCGTCGGGAACTGGATGCGGGGGGCGAGTTGGAACGCCGATTGATCGGCAAGACACCCGTGATGGAAAAGCTGCGTCAGACTGTTCTCGACCTGGCGGACACGGATGTGGATATCCTGTTGCTTGGAGAAACGGGAACCGGCAAGGAAGTCGCCGCACGCAGCCTGCATCAGTTCGGTCACAGAGGTCGGCGACCGTTCGTTGCCCTCAACTGCGGTGCGCTGGCGGAAAGCGTCATCGAAAGTGAACTATTCGGCCATGAGGCCGGGGCCTTCACCGGAGCACGGAAACGGCGAATCGGCAAGATCGAGTATGCCGAGGGTGGGACCTTGTTCCTTGATGAGATCGAAAACATGCCCGCCGCCATGCAGGTGCGGTTGCTCCGTGTTCTGCAGGAACGGAGCCTGGAACGGGTCGGTGGGAACGAACCGATTGCCGTTGATATTCGGGTCATCGCCGCCAGCAAGACCGATCTCGCAGAGGCCGCCGCGAACGGCTCATTCAGAGAGGATCTGATGTACCGCCTACAGGTGGCGCAAATCGACCTACCGCCTTTGCGTCGGCGCCTGGAAGACCTGCCGCTGCTTTTCGTTCATTTCGTCGAGATGGCGGCCGAGCGGTACCGGCGGTCCGTTCCCAATGTCGGCGAAGCGAAACTGCGGGACCTGATGGCCAAGACCTGGCCCGGCAATGTGCGGGAACTGAAGAATGCGGCCGAACGCTACGTGCTCGGGCTCGGTGAACCGGGACAGGCCGCCGCGGAGACCTTCGATACGGAACGGCTATCGCTTGGCGATCGGATGGTCGCCTTTGAAAAACAAACCATTGTCAACGCTTTGCGCGCCCATGACGGCAGAATCGGCAAAACCGCCGAAGCGCTGGGATTGCCTCGCAAGACTCTCTACCTTCGTATGCAGAAGTACGATTTGAACCGGGACGACTTCATCTCCTGACATTGTTGACCCAAACCGCATGGCGTATCGGGTCAAATTTGCCCCATTTTTCGTAGGGTTGTTGCAGAAAAACGGTGTGATTCCACGTTTCCAGGGTTTGGCATGCCCATTGCTCTTCAACCAGGACCGTGTCGGATAGTTTCTGGCGCCGTCATTTATCTGGGAGGATAGAGCATGAATAGATTTATCAAACTTGGAACAGTCGCGGCCTTTGCCGTAGCCATGGCATCGAGCGGCGCCCTCGCCGCACAAGGCACCTTGACCGTCGTGACATCGTTCCCCAAGGATCTGACTTCGGTGTTCAAGTCGGCCTTTGAAAAGAAGAACCCCGGCTTGACCATCGAGGTTCTCAACAAGAAAACTTCCGCCGGTATCAAGTATCTTCAGGAAACCGCTGGCAGCAACAGCTCGGACCTGTTCTGGGCCTCCGCACCGGACGCATTCGAGGTGCTCAAGGGCGACAGCCTGCTGACCAAGTACACGCCCATGGCCAAGGGGATTCCCGACAAGGTCGGCGCTTTCCCGATCAATGATCCGGAAGGCTATTACATGGGCTTTGCCGCCTCTGGCTACGGCATTATGTGGAATACCCGCTATACCAAAGCCAAGAAGCTGCCGGTGGCCACCGAATGGGCGGATCTGAAAAAGCCCATCTATCATGGCCATGTGGGCATGAGTGCGCCGTCGCGATCCGGCACCACCCACCTGACCGTCGAGACGGTGATCCAGGGACTGGGCTGGGAGGCCGGTTGGGCTGAATGGAAGGAAATGGCCGGTAACTTCAAGACCGTTACCGAACGCAGTTTCGGCGTGCCGGACGGTGTTAACAGCGGTCAGTTCGGTATCGGTATCGTCATCGACTTCTTCGGCTTGTCGTCCAAGGGATCGGGTTTCCCGGTCGACTTCGCCTATCCGAAGGTCACCACCTTGGTGCCGGCCAATATCGGCATCGTCAAGAGCGCGCCAAACCAGGCCGCGGCCGAGGAATTCATCGAGTTCCTGTTGTCGCCCGAAGGTCAGGAACTGCTGCTTGATCCGAAAATCCGTCGTCTGCCGGTCAATCCGGAAACCTATGCCCGGGCGCCGAAGGGCTTCCCAAATCCGTTCAAGGACGCGTCCATCGGAGCAGCGGTAAAGTTCGACCTGCAACTGTCGAAGAACCGCTACAACGTGGTCAACTCGCTGTTCGACGTGATGATCACCTATCGCATGGATGACCTGCGGGCCGCCACCAAGGCCATCCAGGAAGCCGAAGCAGCGCTGGCCGGCAAGACCAATCCAGCGGTCGCCAAAATGATCGCCGAAGCCAAGGCCCTGGTCGCCAAAGTGCCGGTCGACGAAGCAACCGCTGGCAAGAAGGAGTTCAGCTCGATCTTCAAGAAAAAGCGCAAGAAGGCCACCGACAAGGTGACCGGTCGCCAAGCCGAGATCGAACAAGAATGGGATACCATGGTCAAGGCCAATTACGCCGCCGCCAAGGAACTGGCCGAAAAAGCCAAGTCCATGCTGTAAAGACCTCCTCCCCGGGGAAGCCGTCCTTTGAATTGCGGGACGGCTTCCCACCTTTTCGCTAAACCTTCTTCTTGTCGATGATGGGACGCGCCATGTCATTTCAGCTTTCGTCAAGCCAAAGAGGGCCCGCCGCCGTCGGCCTGCTCATCGCGTTGTTCCTGCTTTTGTTCCTGGTGGTTCCCGTCGGCAAGGTGATCTTCGTCGCCTTTCAAGACCCGGCGACCGGCGAAGCGACGATCATCAATTTTGTCGATTTCTTTCGCAATTCCCTGTTTCGGGAATCATTCTTTAATTCTTTCTACGTGGCGGCCATGTCGGTGGTCATCGCGTCATTCATTTCCATGCCGCTGGCCTATTTTACCACCCGGTTTAATTTTGGTGGTACGGCGCTGATCCAAACTCTGGGGATCATCCCGTTGATCATGCCGCCGTTTGTCGGCGCCGTGGCCATGCAGTTGTTGTTTGGCGCCAATGGGTCGGTCAACCTGCTGCTTGATGAATGGTTCGGGTTTACCATTCCGTTCATGGAGGGATTGAACGGGGTGATCTTTGTCGAGAGCATTCACTATTTCCCGTTCATCCTGATCAACCTGTCGGCGGCCTTGTCCAACATTGACAGGTCCATGGAAGAATCGGCACAAAATCTCGGTTCCAACGGCATCCGCCTGTTCCGGCGCATCGTCTTCCCATTGGCTATGCCGGGCTACGTGGCCGGCGCGGCCTTGGTCTTCATTAAGGTGTTTGATGACCTGGGGACGCCCTTGCTGCTCAACGTCAATACCATGCTCGCTCCACAGGCCTATCTGCGGGTGTCGTCCATCGGCATCTCCGACCCCATGGGCTATGTCATCTCGGTGATCCTGGTGGTGTTCTCCTTGTTGTCATTGTGGGTATCTCTATTGGCCTTGCGAGGCAAGGACTACGCCGCCGTGCAAAAGGGCGGTGGCGGTCTGATGAAGCGTGACTTGAAACCTTGGGAAAAAGCCGGGTGCTACGCGGTAGTGATCTTCATTCTGCTGCTGGTCCTGTCACCGCATTTCGGCCTCTTGCTGCTGTCGTTCGGCACCATCTGGTCTTATGCCGTTCTGCCCGATGCCTTTACCATCGATCACTACCTGACTGTTTTTCAGACCGCCACCTTGTACATCAACAACACTCTGCTTTATGCCGGGTTGGCGGCGTTGTTCGATGTGATCCTGGCCACGGCCATCGCCTATGTGGTCTGGCGGACCGATCTGGTCGGACGCAAATGGCTCGATTACGGAGCAACGGCGGCGCTGGCGGTGCCGGGCGTGGTCATTGGCATCGGCTACCTGCGCACCTTCCACAGCGTCGACGTGCCATTGATTGACGAGCCGCTGGCTTCTTGGTGGGTCATCATCGTCATCGCCATGACCATCCGGCGCCTGCCCTATGCCCTGCGTGCCTGCGTCGCCGCCATCCAGCAAATCAGCGTCATGCTGGAGGAGGCGGCGGAAAATCTGGGTGCCACAAAGGGGCGCACCGTTTGGCGGATCGTAATTCCCTTGATGTCGGGCGGCATTCTGGCCGGTTTCGTCACCAGCTTCGCCACCGCATCGGTTGAGCTGTCGGCGACCATCATGCTGGTCGCGCGCGAGACGGATGCACCGCTGGCCTATGGCATCTACGAATTCATGCAAAGTGCCGCCGGGCGCGGTCCGGGGGCGGCCCTGGGGATTATTGCCGTGTTGTTCGTCGGCATCGGCACCTACATTTCCCACATGATCATCGAACGCGGCAAAAAATCCCGTGAACCGAAATCCATTGTCGCCGAGGAGACCCAATGATGATGACGAATGCTCATGAACCCGCCGGCGTGGTCATCGAAGACCTCAATCTGTCGTTCGGTGACACCCATGTTCTCAAGGGCGTCGACCTGACCATCAGCCAGGGCGAATTCTTTGCCTTCCTCGGCCCCTCCGGCTCTGGCAAATCAACCCTGCTGCGAGCCATCGCCGGTTTCGGACCAACGCCTTCGGGGCGGATCCTCATACAAGGCAGGGATATCGCCAAGCTGCCACCGTGGAAGCGGGATGTCGGCATGGTGTTCCAGAACTACGCCCTGTGGCCGCACATGACCGTGCGCAGGAATGTCGCATTCGGCTTGGAGGAACGCAGAATAGCGCGGGCAGAAATCAATAGCCGCGTTGATAGGGCGTTGGACATGGTTGGCCTCCGCGATTTGGCGGATCGTCGTCCATCGCAGCTTTCCGGTGGCCAGCAACAGCGTATCGCTCTGGCCCGCACCATTGTGGTCGAACCCAAAGTGCTGCTGCTCGACGAACCGCTGTCGAACCTGGACGCCAACCTGCGCGTCCAGATGCGCCGCGACATCCGTGAACTACAGCAGAAGCTGGAGCTGACCACGATTTTCGTTACCCATGATCAGGAGGAGGCAAATACCACATCCGATCGCATGGCGGTGCTGGACCAGGGCGTCATCCAACAGGTTGGAAGCCCGGTGCAGCTATACGACAATCCGGCCAATCTATTTGTCGCCAAATTCCTCGGTACGGCCAACATCATCAAGGGCAGCGTCAACCAGGAAGGTGAGGCCCTGATATTCAAGACGGACAAGGGTATGTCCATTCCGTTGAACCAGGGGACGGGAAAAGGCCGGTCCATCGTATTCAGGCCACAGAATGTCGATGTTCAGGCCGAAGGCAGTGAGGTCAACGATACCTATGCAAGAATAGCCGGGACAGTCCACCATATGGAATTTCTCGGGTCGATCATCCGATACGGCGTCGATGTCAACGACGATATGATCCTGATCGACCATCCCCACAAGCTGGGCGAGGAGGTCTTTGGCATTGGGGACAACGTCGATTTGTTGATCGACCGAGAGAGCATACTCGTCCTCTCCGCATAACCGTTGCGAGGAATCGGAAATCGACCCAATCACAGGGGAACCACCGCCAAACAGCGGGGCGATTTCCAGCCTCAAATCAACGCCTTAACAGGCTGGCACATTGACCGCCAAGCCGCCTGTCGAGGTTTCCTTGTATTTGCTGTTCATTTCCAGCCCCGTCTGGCGCATTGCCTCGATGCAGTGGTCAAGCGGCATGAAGTGTGTGCCATCGCCACGCAGGGCGAGAGAGGCGGCCGATACCGCCTTGATGGCCCCGAGCCCGTTGCGCTCGATACAGGGGACCTGAACCAGCCCGTTGACCGGGTCACAGGTCATGCCGAGATGATGTTCGAGGGCAATCTCGGCGGCATTTTCCACCTGCTCGTTGGACCCGCCCATCGCCGCGCAGAAGCCGGCCGCCGCCATGGCCGCCGCTGATCCCACTTCCCCCTGGCAGCCGACCTCGGCCCCGGAAATCGACGCGTTAAACTTGATCAGGCCACCGATGGCCGCCGCCACCAACAAGAAGTCATGGGCCGCCTCATGGGGGACACCTGGACAGTGGCCGAGGCAGTACCGAAGCACCGCGGGTATGACCCCGGCCGCGCCATTGGTGGGCGCCGTGACCACCCGTCCACCCGCCGCGTTTTCCTCGTTCACGGCCATGGCGTAGACGGCAAGCCAATCGTTGGCCACGTGCGGCAAGGTGCTGTTGCTCATTTTCTCGGCTTCCAGCTGATCGCGGATTGCCTTGGCGCGACGTTTCACATGCAGGCCGCCAGGCAGGTTGCCCTCCAGGCGCAGACCGCGCTGTATGCAGGCATCCATCGCCCGCCGGATACCGTCGAGCCGGTCGTTCAATGCGGCTTCACCCAAGGACACCTGTTCGTTGGCCCGCTTCATGGCGGCGACAGTCAAACCGGACTCACGGCCCATCTCCAACATTTCTGCCGCCGATCCGAACGGATAGGGATAGCGATCTGCCTCCTTGGCCTGGCGGAGGGTGTTGATGTCCCGGTTTTGTGTCGTCAACTCCAACTCGGTGACGACAAATCCTCCGCCGATTGAATAAAAAATCTCTTCCAGGCACGCCCCCCCATCGTCGGCAAAGGCCCTCAGGATCAAACCGTTAGGGTGGCCCGACAAAGCCGGTCCATGATCGAATATCAGATCCACCTTTGGATCGAAGGCCAAAACTGGGAGTCCGGGCGGCGCGACGGTTTTGGATGTGCGTACTTCATTGACCCGTTGTTCCGCTGTTTCCGGATCGATGGTATCCGGGCTCAGACCGCTAAGGCCCAGGATGACCGCCCTATCGGTGCCATGCCCCTTGCCGGTGAAGGCAAGCGACCCATGCAGGGAGCAGGCGATCCGAACCGGTTGTTCGGGAACCCCATCGCGGAGTGCTTCGACAAACCTTGCAGCGGCAGTCATTGGTCCCATGGTGTGGGAACTGGACGGTCCAACGCCGATCTTAAAGATGTCGAAGACGCTGAGGAACATGGAGATCGCCTGTAGGATGCGCGAGATCGACGAAATAGCGCCGCACCAAGAGAATAATGGAACCTGGGACCCCTGCCAATCGAGCTATTCCACGGCACACCCGCCCATGGCTCTCTAACAGGCTGCTGAAATAGTGTTGTCCGACGGCCCGCCTCGCCCTTCGTCCCTCGACAAGCTCGGGATGAGGAAGCTCAGGGTGAGGCTAGTTCAAAGGCCCTCATGCTGAGCTTGTCGAAGCATGTGTCGCCACAGGCTCGAAATCGGACTTTTTCAACAGCCTGTTAAATCCGATGCCCCCTGCCCCCCATATCAGCGCACTTGTAATTGACACCTGCCGTTCGACAATCGGATGATGCCAATCAAAGGTAACAGGTGATTTTGCCAAGACTGTTTTTGGGTCTGCAAAGGGAATTGGATATCTTGAGCAAATGGTTGTGTCTCGGTGTGGCGGCGCTGGTTCTTGGGCTGGTGTTCGAAGCTCGTGCCGAGCACGATGAATCGATCGCGGTCATCATCGGCAACAAGGACTATACCAGCGATCGCATTCCCGATGCCGCCTATGCCCATAATGATGCCGAGGCTTTCAAAGGCTACCTGATCGACGTTCTGGATTTTCAGGAAAGCAATATTATCGATTTGCGCGATGCTACTCAGGCGCAAACCGAAGAAATCCTGGGCAACCATCGCCACCACGAAGGGACATTGTGGCAATATGTCCGTCCGAGGCGTTCCCATGTCATTCTGTACTTTTCGGGACAAGGGCTGATGGGGGACGAGGGTCGGCAGGGGTACCTGCTTCCCATTGACTCCTCTCCTCGGAATCCGGCAATCAACGGCTATCCGCTCGACATCTTGCTAAATAATCTTGCGAAATTGAAGGCTCGCTCGGTCACGATCTACATTGAAGCGAGTTTCTCGGGCGACTCCGGCGGTGGCAGATGGACCGGCAATAACCACCCTCCCCCCTCTTATCCGTGGCAACAGGTTTTACCGGCTGGGGTGGTCGTGATCTCCGCTGCGGAGCG
This sequence comes from Magnetospira sp. QH-2, assembly GCF_000968135.1. Classification (NCBI taxonomy): domain Bacteria; kingdom Pseudomonadati; phylum Pseudomonadota; class Alphaproteobacteria; order Rhodospirillales; family Thalassospiraceae; genus Magnetospira; species Magnetospira sp. QH-2. The sequence continues at coordinate 2,700,936 of NZ_FO538765.1, forward strand.
GGACCAAGCCGCGAACTGGGATGATCAGGCTGACCTCGGACTCTTCACCAACCACCTCCTTAGCGCGCTGTACGGGATGGCGGATACGTCCGGATACGGAAACCAAGACCGCGTCATCAAGGCCTCTGAGGTAAAAGCCTATCTGGACGACAAGATGACCTACGACGCGCGTCGTAGGTTTGGTCGAAAGCAGGAGGCCGTCTTGCTTGGCGATGAAGGGGCGGTGGTCTCCTCATCCGCGCCGGATAATCCGCAATCAAGACCGAAAACCCGCCGACCGGCCCGCATCATTCATCGAACCGGTACCCGGCATGAACCGGCACCCCAACGCCATGAGCAAAAAGCCTATGAAGCGGCAAAGCTGAAAGAGCGGACCTGTGCAACCTTGAGGAAGCAGAAGGTGGATTTCGACAAAAAGCATGGCAACTGCGTGTTCTTGCCGCCGACCCTGAATCCCGCGCAAACGCGTAAAAACCTTGATGCCTGCTGGAATGAATGGGGGAACAAATCCAGTGCCGTGGCGAAAGAGCTTCAGCGCAATGGTTGTTGATTTCGGCCCAACCCAATGCCCTCAATTCCCATTCCTTCCGCCTTCGGGTCAATGGGGAAACGGCTCGGCCATTTTGGCGGCGCGGAAGCGGCCCGGGGCCATGCCCGTACGTCTTTTGAAAAAGCGTGAGAAGTATCCCGGGTCCTGGAACCCCAGTTCGTAGGCGATCATCTCCACGGTCACCGAGGTATAGATCAGGTGGCGTTGAGCCTCCAGGGCCAAGCGATCCTGGACCAGGTCTCCGGCTCCTTTGTCGGCGAAGGATTTGCACAATCGATTGAGCCTCGCCTGACTAAGGTTAAGGGCCTCGGCATAGGCGCTGATGGGCCAATGATTCCGGTAGTGCTCTTCAACCAACTGCCGGAAGCGTCCATAAAGCTCGCGCCGTTGGCCCACCTTCTCCGGTTGCGGGGCCTGCCGGTCCAACTGTCGGCGCGCGGTCATCAAGACAATGCGGATCAGCCAGTCACACATGAATCCCCGCCCCAACTGCGGCCAACTGAATTCGCCCTGCATCTGCTCAAGCATGGTCTCGATGACGGCGGCCTCGTCCGGATTGTCATCGAACGCCAACACTATGGGCTCACGGGTCAAGGGGTCGAACAACTTGCGGCTGCGACGGTAGCGGGCATCGATCAACAGCAGTTCCGACACGGTCAGTACCCAGCCGACGGTTTCTGGCTGAAAGGTGAAAGCATGGACCACGCCGCCGGGAATGCCCACGGCACAAGGGGCTTCGGCCAGATGCAGTTCCTGATCCAGCCACACCTCCGCCGACCCGGCCACTAGGTAGACGAATTGATACATGCGCGGGTGGGCATGCGGTGTAATGGTCCAATCATACAGGCGGGATCGGGTGCGGATATCCTCGATATGGATGAATTCCGGATCATCCTCAGCCTCCCGCTCACCATAAAGAGCGTAGTGGCTGATGGTTTTGGCGGGGGCACTGGCGGGGGGCATGTTGCTCCGGTCAAAAAAAGCTGAATGAACAAAAAGTACAATATTTTCGGCTATGCGTCCATTATCGCCCGCCCCTTATTCGCGATAGCCTTCCAAGGGTCAGAACAACGAACAACTGTTCACATTCTTGGGAGGTTTCATCCTCATGTTTCGTTTCGATCCTTATTCCCCGGCCATCGATGCCGATCCATTTCCAGCCTATAAGACGCTACGCGACGAGCATCCCTGCTTCTGGAGCGAGGAAGCCGGTATGTGGGTCTATTCCCGCTATGCCGATATCGTCACCGCGCTGAACGACTGGGAAACCTACTCCTCGGCCAAGGGCAACCTGGTCGATGAATTGCCCAACCGGGCGGGCAATACCCTGGGGACCACCGATCCGCCCCGCCATGATCGCCTGCGCGCGCTGATCCAAAAGGCCGTGACCAAGCGGGCACTGAACTATCTGGAAGCCCCGACCCAGGCTGTCTGCGGCAAGCATTTGGATGCCCTGGCGGGAGCCAAGAGCTTTGACTTCGTCAACGACTTCTCCTCCAAGGTCACGGTCGACCTGCTGTTCTTTTTGTTCAACATGCCGACCGAAGGCCAACAGACCGTGCGCGACAAAGCGGTTTTGATGGTCCAGACCGACCCCAAGACCCGCAAGAAGGGGCCGGAGCATATCGAGGCCTATGAATGGATGGCCAACTATGCCGCCGACCTGGTGGCAGAGCGCAAGAAGAACCCGGGCGATGACCTGTTGTCCAACTTCATCACCGCCGAAATCGACGGCGAGAAGCTGAAGGACAAGGAGGTACAGATGACCGTCACCACCTTGATCATGGCTGGCATCGAATCCCTTTCGGGCTTCATGAGCGTGTTCGGCATGAATCTGGCCGATCATCCTGATGCCCGCCGGGCTCTGGTGGCTGATCCGTCGCTGATCCCCGACGCCATGGAGGAATCCCTGCGCTACAACACCTCCGCCCAGCGGTTCCGCCGCTGCGTTCAGAAGGACGTGGCCATTCATGGGCAGACCATGAAGGCAGGTGATTTCGTCATGCTGGCCTACGGAGCGGGCAACCGGGACGAACGCCAGTTCGCCAATCCGGATGTCTATGACATTGCCCGTAGACCCAAGGGGCACCTTGGCTTTGGCGGCGGCGTCCATGCCTGTCTGGGGACCGCCATCGCGCGGCTGGCCTGCAAGATAACCTTCGAGACGTTTCTCGGACGCTATCCGGAATTCACCCGGGTGCAAGAGCAATTGCCATGGGTCCCCTCCTCCAATTTCCGCAGCCCCTTGAAGCTCGAACTAGCCGTGGATTGATTGATCGAGAAAAACAGTGGGGAAGGGCATTTCCGTCCTTCCCCGAACCAACACAGGGAGCATTCTGATCATGCCAAAAGTCACCTATATCGAACACGATGGCGCCGAACATCATGTGGAACTGCCTGCCGGTTGGACGCTGATGCAGGGTGCGACCCTCAACGGTATTGACGGCATTGAGGGCGAATGTGGCGGTTCCTGCGGCTGCGCCACCTGCCATTGCTATGTGGACGAGCCTTGGCTGGGCAAGCTGGAACCTGCCAGCGAGACCGAGGAAGAAATGCTCGAATGCACCGAATCGCCGCGTGAATCCAACAGCCGCCTGAGCTGCCAAATCAAAGCGACACCCGCCCTGGACGGCATCGTCGTGCGCTTGCCCGAGGCGCAAAGTTGATGCCGCCCCTTGGCGAGGCGCCAGGGGTGGTCATCGTCGGCGCGGGTCAGGCGGGCTATCAGACCGCCGAGTCCCTGCGTCAGGAAGGCTACGAAGGCTCGATCACCGTGGTTGGCGAGGAACCGCATGTACCCTACCAACGCCCACCCTTGTCCAAGGCTTATCTTTTGGGTGAGACCGACAAGCATAGGCTCAAGTTCCGCGCTGAGGAATACTATGGCGAACACGCCATTGATATGCGCGTGAACATGGCGGTCACCGCCATCGACCGGGCCGCAAAACACGTCAGCCTGAGCGATGGCACGACCCTGGACTATGCCCGATTGGTGCTGGCCACCGGCGCCCGGGTTCGAACCCTGCCGGTGCCCGGCGGTGATCTGGACGGGGTGTTGACCCTCAAGACCCTGGACGACGTGGACCATATCGAACGGCGCCTTAAAACCGTCGAAAACGTGGTGGTGATCGGCGCCGGATTTATCGGTCTCGAATTCGCCGCGGTATCCCGCAAGCTGGGAAAAAACGTCACCGTTTTGGAAGCAGCGCCCCGGGTCATGGGACGCGTGGTCAGCGAGACGCTATCGTCCTACTTCGAACAGGTGCACCGGGATCATGGCGTCCGTATCCATTGCAATGCCATGGTGTCGGAACTCACCGGCAATGGGATGGTCGAGGCCGTTCTGTGCGCCGATGGCACAAGCTATCCCGCCGACCTGGTGGTGGTGGGGATAGGCGTGATTCCCAATGTGGCACTGGCCGAAAGCGCCGGACTTCCCTGCGCCAATGGGATCACTGTCGATGAATTCTGCCGCACCGGTGATCCCGACATCTATGCCGCCGGAGACTGCGCCGTTTACGCCCATCCCTTCGCCGATGCGCCTTTGCGGCTAGAATCGGTGCAGAATGCCGCTGATCAGGGTCGCACCGTGGCCGCCGCCATCGCCGGAAACCCCAAGCCCTATGAGACCGTTCCCTGGTTTTGGTCCGATCAGTTTGATTTGAAACTGCAGATGGTTGGCTTGCAGAACGGATGCGATCAAATGGTCATCCGTGGCGACAGGGAAGCCCACAAGTTCTCCTTATTCCACTTCCGCGCGGGTCGACTGCGGGCCATTGATTCGATCAACAAGGCCGCGGACCATATCCAGGGCCGCAAGCTGCTGGCAGCTGGTAAATCCCCCACGCCCGAGCAAGCAGCAGACGAAAGCTTCAAACTGAACAGCTTGTTGAAGTAAGGGCCTATGCCCCTTTGAGGCCAATATTCAGACTGCCGATCAGCCGCCCGTCCCGTTCCCGCACGGTCAGGGTTGGCAGGCCCCAACCAGCCTCGCGGGCGTTGGGAATGCGGCTAGTCGCCCGACCGGTGGTGTAAGACGGTGTATCGACGATCCGCTGATTCAAGTCTTCGGGCAGCAGGGTCTGATTGGTGGTCCAACTGCGGTTGCCGAAATGGACCTTGAAATGAATATGAATGGCGCGGCCGGTGTAATGGCCGGGCCAGATGGTATCGAATTCGGCGATGCCGTCTCCGTCGGTCCGCAGGGCCCCTCGGCAAAACTCTTGCCGGTTGTCTGGATCCAGATGGTGGCCGGTGGCCGCCGGTTGATCCGGATCCGCCCCATAGCCCGAATAGACGCCTCGGGCGTCGCAATGCCAGATATCCACCACCGCCCCTGGCACCGCCCCTGGCACCGGCAGACCGGAAGTCGTGTCAATCACCCGAAAGGCCACGGTCAACGGTGTGCCGGACTTACCGGATGCGATGGCGCGCCCGGGCGGATTGGCACAGAAGAAATAGGGCCCCTCAAAGGAGTCGCGAGTCACTGCCACCGCATCGGCGGCCCCGAAATCCGCCGGGCCCGTTAAGCGGTTTGCCGGGTCGGACAGGGGAACAGTCCCGTTGTCGCAGGAGATCGAGCCGCGATGGTGGCCGATCTGCTGTCGCCCGCCGCCCCAGGCGCTCATGAGCGGCAGGCTGGCGGTGGCACTGGACCCAAGGATCAACAGCCCCCCCATTTTGATCAGTTTGCGTCGATTGATCATGGCGCCACTCCCATAGCTTTCTTTGCACATGGGATCGATCGCTGCCTTATTCCAGACCGAGTCAAGGCAGCCTATAGCCTTTCCGAGATCGCGGTAGCCATTTCCGTATCATCCTTTGCAGCTCCCCGAGGCATGACCGGATTCAAAGAATTTGACTGAGCGGTCTCGATTGATGCACGTCTTCCCGGATGAAAATCCGCCGCCAAGCGGAGGAAGATGTGCTTGGCGGCGGTGAGTTCCGGGCTGGGCCCGGGCAGGGATGGTGATCAGGTGACGTTTTCCAGGCACATGAGTCCGGCGCCGGTATTGGAGATGGGGATATGGTAGTTGCGGTGCCGTTCCTTGACCTGTCCGGTCAGGGCGCCGCGCATGGTCAACCAAAGAATGAACTCGGCGCCTTGGGCCCCGGCCTCGCGGACCAGGTCATGGATCGACATGTCCAGGAAGTGCTCCGGGTCGTTGACGATCTTATCCATGCACAAGGTATCGAATTTCTTGTTGATGAACCCAGCCCGCTCGCCATCCAACTGGTGGGAAAGGCCGCCGGTGCCAAGGATCACCACCTTCTTGTCCTCGGGAAAGGACTCGACGGCCTTGCCCAGGGCCAGACCCAGGTTGTAGCACCGGCGCGGTGACGGCAGCGGATGCTGCACGGTATTGATGCAAAGGGGCACCGTGGCGATGTCGGTATAGCTGAAGTTGGGCCAGAACAACTGCATGGGCACGGTAAAGCCGTGATCCACCGCCATTTCCTGACATGTGGTCAGATCGAAATCATTTTGGACCAGATGATTGATCAGATGCCAGGAGAATTCCGGATCTCCCTTGAAGGCCGGGATCGTGGGAATGCCCCACCCCTCGTCTTCATTTCGGTATTCCGGCGCCGCGCCCATGGCAAACGTGGGCTGCTTGTCGAGGAAGAAGTTCAGGCCGTGGTCATTGTAAATAACGATGGCGATATCAGGCTTGACCTCGGCCAGCCAGTCGCGCACCGGCGGATAGCCATCGAAAAACGGCTTCCAATAGGGATCTTCGAAGAGTTCCTTATCGATGGCATTGCCTATGGCCGGAATATGGGAGGTAGTCAGTCCGCCTACGATCTGTGCCATGGGGCTATTCTCCTTGCTTGACGAGCATTTCTTTGAAGGCGTCGAGGGTCATGCCCGTTTGCTGGGCGCCCACGTCCTGGACATTAAGGCCGAAAATTCCAGCAAATTTGGCCAAATAGTAAATATTGCCGCCGGCGGCGATCATATCGAGCACCACCTTGTTGCGGAGGGCCTGCTTTTGCTGTTCGTTGAGGCCATACTTCTCCATATAGGCTTCTTCGTCGGCGAGAAATTCTTCTCGATTTTCAGCTTTGTTGAACGAGTAGCAAAGTTTGTTCAGGGCATAGCCCTTCATGGCGGCTGTGCCATCGAAGAAGTGTGTCCCGAATATGGGTTCTTGATCAGTCATGACAGTGTCCTCGCTCAGGTCCAATACAGACGCGTGGGATTGTCGACCAGCAACGCTTTTCGCTTGGCCTCGTCCGTCGCGATGTGGGGAATGATGTCGACCAGATGGCCGTCGTCGGGCATGTGGGATTTCATATTCGGATGCGGCCAGTCCGTCCCCCAAAGCACCCGATCGGGAAAACGGTCGACGACCGCGCGAGCAAAGGGAATGACGTCCGCATAGGCGGGTGGCCCTTGCAGGCTGAGGCGTTCCGGGCAGGTAACCTTGCACCAAAGGGTCTCCAGGTCTTCCATCAATTGCAGGAATAATCGGAATTCCGGATGGTTCTCGCCAAGGGCCACATCCGGGCGGCCCATATGGTCAACCACGATGGTGTTCGGAATCCGTTTGAGAAAGGGAATCAGCTCCCGCAGATCGGCGGCCTCGAAATAGACCACCACATGCCAGCCCAGATCCTTGATCCGCTCGGCAATGCCCAGGAACACCTCGGGGGGCGTGGCATCCACCAGCCGCTTGACGAAGTTGAACCGCACGCCCCGCACACCGGCCTCGTTCATTGCGGCCAGTTCGGCGTCGGTGACATCGGGGCCCACCGTCGCGATTCCCCGGGCCAGGCCGTTGGACGCGATCAAGGCATCCACCAGGGCCCGGTTGTCCTTGCCGTGGCAGGTGGCCTGAACAATAACGTTGCGCTCGAAACCGAGAAAATCGCGCAGGGCGAACAATTGATCCTTGGAGGCGTCGCACGGGGTGTACTTGCGTTCCGGGGCGAAGGGAAACCGAGCCGCAGGGCCGAACACGTGACAATGGGCATCCACCGCGCCGAGTGGCGGCAGGAAGGACGGTTTGGTCGGGTGGGGATGAAACGGCAGCCAGTCGGCATCCATGGTCATATCCTTTGTCATGATGCGAACACCATCCCGTCCATCAGCTTGCGGGCGGTGCGCAGGATCGCCGTATCGACGACCGCGCCATTATCGTCCATGGTCGCCACCACGGTCATGGCCCCGATGGGGTGCTCAATACGCAAATTCTTGGTTGTTCCTTCGGGGATTGCAGCTACCGACGCGCCGGGCGTATCCGGCAGTAGGCAGGCCGTGGCCACGCTCACCGCGCCCAACACGCCGATGGAGGCATGGCAGCGGTGGGGAATGAAGGTGCGTGTCGAAACCATGCCGTCGTTGCTTGGCGCGGAGACCATGGTCATTTTCGGGACGGATTTCTCGGCCACGTCGCCCAGGTTCATCAACGCTCCGGCTTTCAGGCGCAGGGCTTCCAATTTGGTCCGCAAGGCCTCATTGGCCTCCAGCTCGTCGCGGCTTTCCATGCCCGTGATACCCATATCCGAAGCGCGCAGGACCACCACCGGCATGCCGTTGTCGATGCAGGTCACCTCAATGCCATCGATAACATCCACTGAATTCCCCGTGGGAAGCAGCGCACCACAGGTGGAACCGGCCGTATCCTTGAAGGTGATGGCCACCGGCGCCGATGTACCGGGCACGCCATCGATGCGGGCCTCCCCGGCATAGGTGACTTGGTGGCTTGGGGTCTGTATTCGGGCGATGGCGGTCTGGCCGGTGTTTTCCATGAAGATGGTCACCGGGGTCTCGCCTTCTTGGGCCTCCACCAATCCGCGCTCAATGGCGAAGGGACCGACACCCGCCAGGATATTGCCGCAGTTCTGCGCATCGGTAATGATGGCCTGATCGACGAACACTTGCAGAAACAGATAATCCACGTCCACGCCCGGTCGTTGGGATTTCTTCACCACCGCGACCTTGGAGGTCAACGGGTCGGCCCCGCCCATGCCGTCGATCTGCCGGTCATCGGGCGAGCCCATGACAGCGAGTAAAAAGGCATCCCTTGCCGCACCGTCGCGCGGCAAGTCGTCGGCAAGGAAGTATCCTCCCTTCGACGTGCCGCCGCGCATCCACAGGCAGGGAGCGGCTTCAGACATACTTCAGACCTTTCTCGGCCAGGCGCGGACGCATGTCATAGATATCGAGACCCAGTTCCCCGGCGGCAAGGCGCTTTCGTTTTTCCTCTTCCTTGGCTTCGCGGTCCAGGGCCTTGGCGAGCACGGTTTCGGCCTCTTCGCGGCGCACCACACAGACGCCATCATCATCGGCAATCATGATATCACCCGGATTGACCAATTCACCGGCGCAGACAATGGGGACATTGACCGAGCCCAAGGTTTCCTTGACCGTGCCCTGGGCAAAAATGGCCTTGGACCAGACCGGGAAAGCCATTTCGGTCAGGTCGCGCACGTCGCGCACCCCGGCATCAATGATCAGCCCGCGACCGCCCCGCGCCTGCATGGAGGTGGCCAGCAGATCGCCAAAATAGCCGTCCTCGCAAGGGGAAGTGGGGGCGAGCACCAAAATGTCGCCCTCCTTCACCTGCTCGATGGCCACATGGACCATCCAGTTATCCCCTGGCGCGGCGGAAATGGTCACCGCCGAAGCGGCCAGCCGGGCGCCCGTGTAGATGGGACGCATATAGGAGGCCAGGAGACCCTTGCGGCCCTGGGCTTCGTGCACCGTCGCCACGCCGCATTGGCTGAGGCCGTCGATGATCGCTTGCGGAGCCCGCTCGACATTTTGCACCACCACGCCGCTCATGACAGTTCATCCACGGTACGGGGATAGATGGACTGGAAACCCTCAGCATACCGGGATGACCGCCCCCCGGCCATGCCGCCGGAATTGCGGCGGAAATGGTTGGCCCGATTCTCGCCGACGTTTTCATAGAAGCTCCAAAGATGCTCCTGACCCTGCATGCATTGAATCGCCGCCCATTTTTTGTCCCATACATCGGAGATATCCAGGAATACGTCCGGCTTCCACCCCATCTGTTCGGTCTGGTGGGGTTCGAACAAGTAGAGCTGTGGCGCACCGAGCACCTTCTCGCCCGGATTATGGCCCCAGGCCTGGGCGATCATGCGGCACTCCATGGCCACTTCGGTGGCATACATATGGTCGGTGTTGTAGGGGTCATAAAGCGAGTGGCTCATCATGAATCCGGGCTGAACCTTTCGGATCAGGTCCACCAGTTGGTATTTCTTGTCCTTGTCCAGTTCCAGCGGATAGTCACCCGCGTCCATAAAGACAATGTCATGGGCTCCCAGGGCGGCGGCGGCGGCTTCCGATTCCTTGCGCCGGGCGGCCTTGACCTTTTCGATGGTCATGCCGTCCTGCTTCCACAGCTTGGCGGACTCGCCACGCTCGCCATAGGACAGGCAGGCAATGGTCACCTCATAACCTTTTTCCTGGTGCAGGGCGATGGCGCCGCCACAGCGCCAGACGAAATCGGCGGAATGGGCGCTGATCACCAAGGCGGTTTTTTTGTCGGTCATGAAAGCCTCATTTGGTCGATGGGGGCGGACCGGGGTCGGGACCCGCCCATGGCGTTTTCTGAGGCCAGTATCGGTTGGTCGAGCAAAAAACACTATTTGAATGTGCCGCCATTGCTATAAGATTATGCTATAGGTATGACATTTACTTTATGGGAATCTAATATGACCATGCAGAAACCCAATGGCAAAATTCCTAATTTCCGGCATCTGAGAGCCTTTGCCGAGGTGGCCCATAGCGGCAGCATCAGCCAAGCCGCCGAGCAGATTCATCTGTCGCAACCGGCGATCACCCAGGCACTGGCCAAGTTGGAGGAAATCCTCGGCATCGCCCTGTTCGAGCGGCGCAGCGACGGCATGGGATTGACCGAACCGGGACGTCAGTTCCTGGAGCGGGTGGAGCGGGCCTTGGACTTTGTTCAAAGCGGCGCCAAGGAGGCCATCCGGCTGGGCGCCAAAAAAGGCGGGCGCGGCTTTGGCAATTTCGATCAATTGCTGACCACGCCGCAGCTTCGGGCCCTGGTTGCCGTGGCCTCGGCGGGAAACTTCTCCCTGGCCGCCCGGGAAGCCGGGGTATCACAGCCAACGCTACACCGCGCGGCGCGGGACCTGGAACGGCTATCCGGGCTGGCGCTGTTCTCCAAGACCAGCAAGGGCATTGATCTGACCGCGTCGGCGGCGGTTCTGGCTCAAGCGGTAAAGCTGGCCTTTTCTGAATTAAATCAAGGCTTTTCTGAGATCGCCGAGGTGCTGGGCACGGACATGGGGCAGATCGTCGTCGGCACCACGCCGCTGCCCCGTACTTTTATGCTGCCCACCGCCATCAATGCCCTATTGGCTGAACGGCCAGACGTCCATATCAACGTGGTGGATGGCCCTTACGACGATCTATTGCATGGACTGCGCCATGGCGATTTGGACATTCTTATCGGCGCCTTGCGCATCCCCGTTCCCATCGATGATATTGTGCAAGAAGCCCTATTCAACAGCCCGCTGGCCGTGGTCGGGCGGGCGGGGCATCCGCTGGGCAAGAAGAAGACCATCCAGGTGGCGGATCTGGCTGCTTATCCCTGGGCCATCCCCCGCGCAGGAACGCCGACCCGCGAGGCTTTTGAAACCCTGTTCGAGGAAGCGGGCGCGCCATCTTGTATCGTGGAATCCAGTTCCTTGGTGCTGATCCGTGGCCTACTGCAAGACAGCGACCGGCTGACGATGATCTCGGCCCATCAGATCCGTCATGAGCGGGAAATAGGATTGCTGGCGCCCTTGGCCGTGGACCTTTCGGGCACTTCGCGTCCCATCGGCATAACCCACCGTCGGGGCTGGCGACCCACCGCCACCCAGCGGCTGTTTCTCGATTGCCTGCGCGAGGCGGGGCAACTTGCCAAGGCAGGATAATCAGGTGCTATTCAATTTTGCTATTCAAAAAATGAATAGATGAAATCGTTTTCCAATTATCTTCTGTCGACAGTGAATGGTATCCCTGATGATGCAAGTTCGGATTGCCCACGCTTAATTCAAGGAGCTTTCAGGTGACCAAAACCGCAACCCAGACCGGCAAGATCGCGCTGATCGGCTTCGGAGAAGTCGCCCAGGCCTTTGTCGAGGGCTGGGGAACATCGGTGGCCAAGGTCGCTTGGAGCCATGACATCAAAACCAGCCATCCGGACGCCGCCGTCCGCGAGGGCAAGCGGGCCGACTTTGGCCAATGGGGGGTTACCGGATGTCATTCCCCCGCCGAAGCGCTTGACGGCGCCCGGCTGGTGTTTTCTCTGGTTACCGCCGATCAGGCCTTGGCCGCCGCCGATGCCGCAGCCCCCCACATGACCAAGGGTACGCTGTTTCTCGACGGCAATTCCTGCGCGCCCGGCACCAAACGGCGCGCCGCCGCGGCTGTTGAAGCAGCGGGCGCCCACTATGTGGACATGGCCATCATGGCGCCGGTGCATCCCAAATTGCATCGGACACCGCTCCTGATCAGCGGCCCCCACATCAAGGAAGCGTTGCAGGCCCTGAACGGCTTGGAAATGCAGGCAGACGTCTCCCCGGGGCCCGTCGGCGCCTCGTCATCCATCAAGATGATCCGCTCTGTCATGATGAAGGGGCTCGAAGCGGTGTTTCTCGAATGCGTGCTGGCCGGACGCAAGGCTGGCGTTGATGAGACCGTTCTGGACTCCCTGGACCGCACCTATCCCGGTTTTGATTTCAAGGCCAAGGCCGGCTACATGCTGGAACGGGCCATGACCCACGGTATTCGCCGGGCAGCGGAAATGCGCGAAGTCGCCCGGACCATCGAGGAACTGGGCCTGTCCAACCCCGTTTCCCAGGCCACGGCCCAATGGGAACAGGCAATCGGTGATCTGGCCGTTAACGTCGAGGGCGGCGCGTACGAGCCCATGGCCGACGCCATCCTGGCCCGTCTGTTCGCCGAGGAGAATGCGGCATGAGCGCCGATTATCATGATATTCCGGGGACCTTTGTGTTTGACGCGGAGCAGTCGCGCAAAGGCTATCACCTCAACATGTTCTGCATGTCCCTGCGCCAGGAGAGCAACCGCGCGGCCTTTCGGGCCGACGAGGCAGGCTATCTGGATCAGTTCCCCATGACCGAAGCGCAGCGCGAGGCAATCCTGACCCGCGACTGGAACGGCATGCTGAGCCTGGGAGGCAACATCTATTACACTGCCAAGCTGGCCATGACCGATGGCATATCCTTTCAGGATTTGGCCGCCGTCATGACCGGCGTATCGGTGGAGGAATACCGCCAGATGATGGTCAATGGGGGACGCCCCATCGACGGCAATCGCAGCAAGAAGGAGTGGGAAAATGGCTGATATCGTCGGCGCCTACGCCACTTCTCACGTGCCTGCCATCGGTATCGCCCTCGACCAGGGCAAGACCGGCGAGGCCTATTGGCAGCCGGTATTCGCCGGGTACGAAGCGTCGAAAAAGTGGATCGAGGAAATCGATCCGGATGTGGTGATCATGGTCTACAACGATCATGCCACGGCTTTTTCCCTGGAACTGATCCCCACCTTCGCTTTGGGTTGCGCGGCCCGTTTTCCCATTGCCGACGAAGGCATGGGTAAGCGTCCGGTACCCGAGGTCATCGGTCATCCGGAACTGGCCTGGCACATCGCTCAATCGGTCATTCTCGACGAATTCGACCTGACCATCGTCAATAAGATGGAAGTGGACCACGGCCTCACCGTGCCCCTGTCCCTGGCCTTCGGACAGCCGGAAGAATGGCCCTGTCCCGTGATTCCACTGGCGGTCAACGTGGTGCAGTTTCCTCCGCCCACCGGCAATCGCTGCCTGAACCTGGGCAAGGCGATCCGCCGCGCGGTGGACAGCTTCGATCAGGATTTGAAAGTGGTCATCTTCGGTACCGGCGGCATGTCGCACCAATTGCAGGCACAACGAGCCGGATTGATCAACGCCGAGTTCGACAATCGGTTTTTGGACCTTTTGGTCAATGACCCGGCCACCGCTGCCGCCATTCCCCATGTGGAATATCTGCGCGAGGCCGGTTCCGAAGGCATCGAACTGGTCATGTGGCTGGTCATGCGCGGTGCCATGGACGACGCCGTAACTGAAATCCACCGCCATTTCCATGTTCCGGCGTCCAATACAGCCGTCGGACACCTGGTTTTGGAAAACAAGCGATAGAAGCCGGAGAAAAGACCATGAAGATCTGTGTAGCGGGCGCGGCGGGCGCATTCGGGCGTAAACATCTCGATGCCCTGGCCAACATTGACGGGGTCGAAGTGACGTCCGTCGTCGGTGGTGGCCCGGACGACATTCACGCCTTTGCCGCCGAACGCGGCATTCCCCACGCCACAAAGGATCTGGCCGAAAGCCTGGCCCGCGACGACGTGGAAGGGGTGATCCTGGCCACTCCGACGCAGATCCACGCCGAGCAGGCCATTGCCTGTCTGAAGGCGGGCAAGCATGTGATGGTCGAGATCCCCATGGCCGATAACCTGGCCGATTCAGAGGAGTTGGTGCGGGTTCAAAAGGAGACCGGCCTGACCGCCATGGCCGGTCACGTGCGCCGCTTCAATCCCAGCCATCAATGGATCCACAGCAAGATCGTCGCCGGAGAGATCACCGTCCAGCAGATGGACGTGCAGACCTATTTCTTCCGCCGCTCCAACAAGAATGCCCTGGGTGAGCCGCGCACCTGGACCGATCATCTGCTCTGGCACCATGCCTGCCACACGGTGGATCTGTTTCAATACCAAACAGGCGGTAAAGCGGTGCAGGCCTTTGGCTTACAAGGCCCGCCTCACCCGGAACTGGGCATCGCCATGGATATGGCCATCGGCCTGCGGGCGGACTCCGGGGCTATCTGCACCCTCTCCCTGTCATTCAACAATGATGGGCCGCTGGGCACTTACTTCCGCTACATATGCGACAACGGCACCTATATCGCCCGCTACGACGACCTGTTCGACGGCAAGGAAGAGCAGATCGATCTCACCGGCGTCGCGGTCTCCAACAACGGAATCGAACTGATCGACCGGGAATTCATCTCGTCGATCCAAGAAGGCCGCGAGCCCAATAGTTCAGTCGCCCAGTGTCTGCCAGCCATGCAGACCCTCGATACCATTGAAAAGAGCTTCGGCTGAGGAGCCCCGGATAATGCAGACTCGCTCCATCGGCCCCTTCACGGTTTCCGCCATCGGCTACGGCGCCATGAATTTGTCCCACGGCTATGGCACGCCGCCGGATAAGGCGACCGGCATCCGGGTGCTGAACGAGGCACTGGATCTGGGCCACACCCATCTGGATACGGCGGCCCTTTATGGCTTCGGCGCCAACGAAGAACTATTGGGCGAGGCCGTGAGCCACCGCCGCGGCACATTCATGCTGGCCAGCAAGTGCGGCCTGGGCAAGGGGCCAGACGGCCAGCGCGGCGTCGATGGACGACCGGACACCATCCGCTATACCTGCGAGACCTCGCTGAAAAGCCTGCGCACCGATGTGATCGATCTTTACTACCTGCACCGCATGGACAAGAACGTCCCCATCGAGGAGAGTATCGGCGCCCTGGCGGAATTGGTCGCCGAGGGCAAGATCCGCACCATCGGACTGTCCGAGGTGGATACCGCAACCTTGCGCAAAGCCCATGCGGTGCACCCCATCACCGCTTTGCAGACCGAATATTCTCTGTGGACCCGCAACGCGGAAATCGCTGTCTTGCAGGCCTGCAAGGAACTGGGGATCGCCTTTGTCGCCTTCAGCCCGCTGGCCCGGGGATATCTGACCGGCAGGCTGACCGATCCATCAGCGCTGCCGGACAAGGATATCCGCCGCACCATGCCCCGCTTCTCGGCGGAGAATTACCCGAAGAACCTGGTCTTGCTCGCCGGAGTCAAAGCCATTGCCGAGGAGCTTTCTTGTTCCATGGCGCAACTGGCTCTGGCCTGGGTTCTAGCCAAGGGCGACCATATTATTCCCATACCCGGCACCACCAAAATCGATCACTTGCGCGAAAACATTGGTGCCGCCGAGGTGACGGTCCCCGACGACGCAATGACCCGCCTCGACAAGCTGATCAATCAAAATACCGTCCATGGCCTGCGTTACAACGCCGCCGCCCAGGCGGACGTCTATACGGAGGATTTTGCATGATTTACCTCAACCCCATTTCATCAATCAGAAACACCCTGAGGGAGGTTCCCATGATCAAACGCCTAACCATGACCGCCATTGCCGGCCTGGTCGCTCTGACCACTGGCAGCCAGCCGGTTCAAGCCGCTGACGTCACCCTGCGTTTTGCCCATTTCTGGCCCGCCGTGGCCGGCACCCACAAGCATCTGTTCCAAGTCTGGGCCGATGCGGTGGAGAAGGATTCCAATGGCCGTATCAAGGTGGAGATCTATCCCTCCGCCACCCTGGCCAAGCCCCCGGCCCAATATGACGCGGTCAAGAACCGCATTGCCGATGTCACCGCCACGGTTCTCGGATACACCGCAAACCGGTTCCCGTTGGCCCAGGTGGTCGAAGTGCCGGGATTGGTGAAAGACGCCGCTCATGGATCCTGTATCCTGCAAGGGATCTATGACGAAGGCCACCTGGACAAGGAATTCAAGGATACCAAGCCCTTGTTTCTATTCACCCACGGACCGGGCCATGTGCATACCTCCAAGAAGCTGATCAAGGAACCCAAGGACTTCGCCGGTCTGCGCATCCGCCGTCCGACCACTTTGGTGGGGTCCATGCTGGAGAAGCTGGGCGCCCAACCGGTCGGCATGCCCGCGCCGCAGTCCTACCAGTCCATGCAGCGCGGCGTCATCGACGGCGTTACCCTGCCTTGGGAAGGTCAGTTGGTATTCCGCCTCAATGAGTTGGCCACCAAGCATACCGAAGTCGGCGGCCTGTATACCCTGGCCTTCGTGGTGACCATGAACAAGGACGTCTATAACAGCATGCCCGCCGATCTGAAAAAGGTCATCGACAAGAACTCGGGCAAGGACTGGGCCGCCAAGGCCGCCGTGGTATTTGACGACCTGGACGTCAAGGGCCGGGCCGCCGCGGAACAAGCCGGTCACGAGTTCCATGTGGTCGAGGGCGGTATTGAGAACCCGGCTTGGAAGCCGATTCTGGCGGCCACCACCAAGGACTACATCGATGGTCTCGATGGCAAGGGCCTAGCGGGTAGCAAGGTTCACGCCCGCGCCATGGCCCTGGCCGCGAGCTGTCAGTAACCACCGACACAACGGGAGGGGGAAGCCGTCCTCCTCCCGTTCTCCAACCCTTCTTGGACGGGAGTCGCCAAGGTGAAACCCATCATGCAAGCAGCCCATCGCCTGGCCCATGTCATGCATCTGATCAGTGGCGTTTTGCTGGTTATTATGGTGTTGGCGGTCCTTGTCGACGTGGCCACCCGCACCATCTTCGGCATATCCGGCGGCACCATCGACCTCACATTTCGGGGGGGAGTGGAAATCGTCAGCTACAGCCTATTGTTCATGGTGCTGTTCACCTTGCCCTATTCGGTCAGCCGCGGGCAGGTGATCGTGGACCTGTTCACCGACGGATTGCCGGAGCGGACCAAGGAAATGCTGGCTGGGTTCTATCTCCTTGGCTTCGGATTGCTCGGTTTCGGCATGGCGACCCGCTTTTACGAAGCCATTGATCAGGCCATCAACAGCGGGGAAACGTCTCAGGATCTGTTGATCCCTTTGTATTACCTCTATGCCGTCGTGGCATTCGCCACCTTTATCCTCGGGCTGCGCGGGGTCCTTGTGGCCTTCGAGCAGATCCTCAGCAGTGGAAAACGGTCATGAGCGCCCCCCTGATCGGCTATATCTGCATCGCGGGCATGTTGGGCATGATCGCCTTTCGCATGCCCATCGCCTTGGCCATGGCCGCCACCGGCTTTATCGGTTTTGGCATGATCGTCAGCTTTGATGCCGCGTTTGCCATCCTCGATGCCGGCCCTTTCGAGACTCTGTCCAATTACAGCTTCAGCCCCATCCCCATGTTCATCCTGATGGGTGTGATGGCGTCGAAGGCCCGCATGTCACAGGAGCTATTCTCCGGCGCCCGGACCCTGTTCGGCGGCTGGCGCGGCGGCATGGCTCTGGCGGCTGTCTCTGCTTGTGGCGTGTTTTCGGCCATTTCCGGATCCTCATTGGCCACGGCGGCCAGTATGTCGCGGGTGGCCTTGCCGGAAATGCGTAAGCACGGCTATGCGGACTCCCTGGCCACCGGCACCCTGGCGGCGGGCGGTACCTTGGGGATCATGATTCCACCCTCCATCGCCTTGCTGCTCTATGCGTTGATTACCGAGCAATCGGTGGGCGACATGTTCATCGCCGGGGTGGTTCCGGGTATCTTGGGCCTGTTCCTATACTGCGCCGCCATCGCTGTCCTGGTCTGGATCAAGCCGGAAGTGGCCCAACCGGGCACGCCGACCACGTTGATCGAAAAAATCATCGGACTGAAAGGCCTGATCCCTTTCGGCGCCATTTTCGCGGTGATCATCGGTGGCATCTATGGCGGCATCTTTACTCCCACCGAAGCTGCGGCCTTCGGCGCGGCCGGTGCTTTTCTCATCGCCCTGTTCAGGGGAATGAACTGGAAGGACTTCCGCGACGGGGTGGAGGAAACCCTGTTCCTTTCCTCAATGATCTTTTTCATGATCATCGGCGCGGAGATCTTCGGCTACTTCCTGTCGGTGTCGCGCATTTCTTTCAGCCTCACCGAATTCGTCGCCAGCATGGAACTGGCGCCCTATGCCATCCTATTTTGCATCTTGCTGCTGTATATGTTGCTCGGTTGCGTGATGGATTCCATCGCCATGCTGTTGCTCACCGTGCCCGTGGTTTTCCCGGTTATCGCCGCCGCCGGCTTCGATCCGGTATGGTTCGGGATTGTCACCGTCATCACCGTTGAACTGGGCCTGATCACGCCGCCGGTGGGCATGAATGTATTCGTCATCAAGACCGTGGCACCGGATGTCCCCATCGGACAGATCTTCAAGGGTGTCTTCCCTTTCGTTCTTTCCGACTTGGTTCGTCTCGCTTTGTTGGTTCTTTTCCCGAGCCTGGCGCTCGGACTGCTCTAGGAATTCCACCATGAAAAAACTTGTATGGAAACCGGAATACAGCGTCGGTCATCCGGGGATCGATGCCGACCACCAAGGCCTGTTTGCCTTGGTGCAAGAGCTGCACGAGGCCGACATGACCGATGGGCTGCTGAGCAACATCCTGCGTCGACTGGAAGACTATGCAGAGGGCCACTTTGCCCGCGAGGAAGAGATGATGCGCCAGGGTGGCTATCCCGATCTGGAAGAGCATAAGACGCTGCATCGAAACTTCGAGGAATGGCTGAACACGGTCAAAAAGACCTATCGCCGGGCCGCCGAAAGCCCTTTCCAGGTGGGCGATTCCGTCAATGCCTTCCTGGAAAACTGGTTGGTTGCCCATATCATGGAAGAAGACATGCTGTATCGGGACTATATCTCCAACAAGATACAGGACCACTAACAGGCTGCTTCTGTAATCGAGTCATTTGAGTCAAGCTGATTTCCAAGCCGTCGGTTTGAACCTGGGTTATGTGGCGCCCTTTGCTTCTGTCCGCGGTCGACGTCGTCGCCGCATGATGGGGATCAAGGGGGATCGGGTGCAGCAATCTGAAAAGCGTGGTCTTACGCCACTGCAGCCTGCGCGCTGTCATCCGAGCCCCGCGCGTCGCCACGCGTCCTGGCCGCCCTTCAGGCGATCTCGGTTTTCGTTGTGTTTAGATGGCGGTCTCCTCCTTGCGGTACTGGAAGTCCGTGCCGTCGATCCACATGCGATGCATGATTACGGCGAGACGCCGGGCAACGGCTACCTTGGCGCGTTTCATCCCGCGCCTTTTGGCGACCGCGAGCCCCCAGTGTTTGAGCCAGGACCAACGGCGGGTTCGAGTGAGAAGTGCATTGGCGGCCTCGAACAAAAGCCAACGAACCATGGCATCTCCGCACTTGCTGATGGGGCCGCTTCGGTCCTGCTCTCCCGAGGCGTATCTGCGTGG
This sequence comes from Magnetospira sp. QH-2, assembly GCF_000968135.1. Taxonomy (NCBI): domain Bacteria; kingdom Pseudomonadati; phylum Pseudomonadota; class Alphaproteobacteria; order Rhodospirillales; family Thalassospiraceae; genus Magnetospira; species Magnetospira sp. QH-2. The sequence goes on from NZ_FO538765.1 coordinate 2,720,535, forward strand.
GACAAGCCCGAAGTGGGCGCCGACCATGACCGACTTTTGAAACCGTTCCGGCACGTCGAGTCCTGTCCTGAAAGCGAGGGCGGTAACCGGGCCGACGCCGGGAACGGTCATCAGGCGCCGGCAAACGCTATCATCGCGCGCAGCGGCATGAACCTGCCGGTCGAGCTTGTCGAGTTGTTCGAGCAAGGCTTGGCGCGCAAGCAAGAGCGGCTCGGCGGCTGCGCTGAGGTGCGGGTTATCAGCCGTCAATTCCCGAACCCGCGCCGCGAAAAGGCGTCCGCGCGCCATACCGACCTTGAGGCCGAAAGCTTTCAATGTTCCTCGTACCGTATTGGACAACTGACGGACCTGATGAACCAGGGTCTCCCGATGGGTCAGCACCATCCGGAGCTCCTGACTGCGCGCGGTCTTGACGTGGGTCGCGCGGTACAAACCGGTCCGCATCGCCTGGCTGATCAAGCGGGCGTCGCGACGGTCCGTCTTGACTGGGCTGGCGCTGGCAAAGGCCTTCATTTGCCGGGTCTCGATACAAATCACAGGGAGGCCCCGACTGGACAGTCCTGCGTACAGCCAAGGCGCCAGAGGGCCAGCTTCCAACCCAATTCGCGCAAAGCCACGCCCGCTTTCCTCGAGCCAAGTGGCGACCGCCTCGGGTGTGCTTGACACCTTGCCTTCGCGAATGACGGTTCCCTTTGCATCAATCTCACAGATCGAAATGCTTGCCATCGATACGTCCATTCCAACAAAATACTCCATGGCTGGTCTCCTCTGTTCCATGTCCAGGAATTGACCCGGATACTTGATCAAGACCGAGTGTGGAGACCAGCTGACTGTCTAGGCTCAGGACTCATAACCAGAAGATGACGGTTGCGGCGATGCAGATTGCGCTCATGAAGGTATGGGCGCAACGGTCGTAGCGGGTGGCGATACGCCGCCAGTCCTTGAGCCGACCGAACATGCGCTCGATCAAGTTTCGCTGCTTGTAGAGGGCTTTATCGTAAAGGATTTCCTCTTTGCGGTTCGAGCGACCTGGAATGCAGGGCTCGATGCCGAGATCAAGCAGGGCCTGGCGGAAACGGTCGCTGTCGTATCCCCTGTCGGCGATCAGGTCGTCGGCATCAGGGAATGCAGGGAGCATGGTGTCGGCGCCGCGATAGTCGCTGACTTGTCCTTCGGTCAGCAGCAGGATCAGGGGCTTTCCATCGGCATCGCAGGCGGCATGCAGTTTCGAATTCAGGCCGCCCTTGGTGCGCCCGATACGGCGGGGAACAGCCCCTTTTTGAGCAGGCTCGCCGCCGTCCTGTGGGCCTTGAGATGGGTGGCGTCGATCATCACCGTATGGGTGGCCGTGCTTTCGGCGGCCAGGGTGGCGAAGATCCGGTCGAACACTCCGGCCTCGCTCCAACGGACGAAGCGGTTGTACAGGGTCTTGTGCGGTCCATAGGCGACGGGCGCGTCACGCCACATCAAGCCGTGGCGAAGAACATGGATGATGCCGCTGATCACCCGCCGGTCATCGACGCGCGGGACGCCTCTTGTTTTGTTCGGCAGCAACGGTTGAAGGCGTTCGAATTGTTTGTCGGACAACCAGAAATGATGGCTCTGCATCGGCTTTCCCCTCCCTAAAATTCCAGGGAAGGGAATCATGTCCACCGACTATTGGGAATCCCTTTTATGGGTCCTGAGCCTAGGCAATCCCTGACTGCTCGATTACCGCCATCTGAAAAAGTGTTGTCCTACGGCCCGCCTCGCCCTTCGACAAGCTCAGGGTGAGGCTAAGAGGCGGATTTAAAAGTATCCTTTAGATATCAAGGCAGTAGATTTTTGATCTGGCCAGGAAAGGCCGACGACACGGGGCGGCGCCCCGTTAGGAGGTCTTGACGCCGCCAGAGCGGAAATATACGCCCTCGAGATCAAAGGAATACTTTTGAATCCGACTCTAACATGTTGAAAGTTCAAAGGCCCTCATGCTGAGCTTGTCGAAGCATGTGTCGCCACAGGCTCGAAATCGGACTTTTTCAGCAGCCTGCGCCAACAGCTTGAAATACTGCCTATACGAGACTGATGGCAATCTCACTGGCGCTCAGACTGATGCTATTGTCGAATACAGCAACCTGGGTGTAGGAGCTCTGGGTTCCGGCATTGCTGGTGGCATACCAAAGCTCCCCTTCCGAAGTGGACGTATCATTGAAGTAGATGAAGACGTCCCGGGCCGGATCCGTTGTGTTGATATCGGAGCCATTGGATATACCGAAGGTATGGGCATTGAAGTTGGCGATAGCCTGGGTGAAATTGCTGTGCGAGCCCGCGTTGAAGAAATTGCCCGTCCAACTGCCAGAAGACGGCGCCGACAAATCGGCCAGAACACCATTGGCCAGCCCGCCAACCGTGGTTGCAAATCCCGTGAACAGGATCCCATCCAGGGCTAAGTCATAATCGACAATATGATCCCAATTGCCGGTTTCGCCGATCGGATCGTCGAAATTATTGAGCGCATACACGATGACATCATCACCGGCACCGGTGGTGATGGTATCGATGCCTTGACCGCCGGAGATCGTATTGGCGCCCGCGTTGCCGGTGAGGATGTTGGCATCGGCATTACCCGTGCCGTCGATGTCACTCGATCCGGTGAGGGTCAGGTTCTCCACGTTGGCCGACAGAGTATAGCTCGCCGAGGCCTTGACCGTGTCGGTACCTTCGCCCGCGTTCTCGGTCACCGTATCGCCGGTCTCATCGACCATGTAGGTGTCATCGCCCGCGCCGCCGATCAGGCTATCCAGACCCGCGCCGCCGTCCAGGGTGTTGGCGCCCGCGTTGCCGGTGAGGATGTTGGCATCGGCATTACCGGTGCCGTCGATGTCGCTACTGCCGGTGAGGGTCAGGTTCTCCACGTTGGCCGACAGGGTATAACTCGCCGAGGCCTTGACCGTGTCGGTACCCTCGCCCGCGTTCTCGGTCACCGTATCGCCGGTCTCATCGACCATGTAGGTGTCATCGCCATCGCCGCCGATCAGGCTATCCAACCCCGCGCCGCCGTCCAAAGTGTTGGCGCCCGCGTTGCCGGTGAGGATGTTGGCATCGGCATTACCCGTGCCGTCGATGTCGCTACTGCCGGTGAGGGTCAGGTTCTCCACGTTGGCCGACAGGGTATAGCTCGCCGAGGCCTTGACCGTATCGGTGCCTTCGCCCGCATTCTCGGTCACCGTATCACCGGTCTCATCGACCATGTAGGTGTCATCGCCCGCGCCGCCGATCAAGCTATCCAGACCCGCGCCGCCGTCCAGGGTGTCCGCGCCGAGTCCACCGTTCAGGATATTATCGTTGGCGGTGCCGGTTAGAACATTGGCGTCATCGTTGCCTGTGCCCTCAACGGCTGTTCCCGTGAGGGTCAGGGCTTCGATATTGTCCGACAAACTGTAGTCCACCGAGGCAATGACTTCGTCGTTGCCTTGCCCTGCCAATTCGGTCGTCGTGTCCTCGGCATCGTCTACGTAATAGGTATCGTCCCCCGCGCCACCGCTCAGGGCATCGGCTCCGGCTCCGCCGTCGAGGGTATCGGAGCCCGCGCCCCCATCCAGACTGTCGTCGCCTGTTCCACCGTTCAGCGTATCGTCGCCGTCGCCACCGAACAGCGTATCGCTGCCATCGCCGCCAATCAGGGTGTCGGCATCTCCGCCGCCGTCCAATATGTCGTCCCCGATGCTGCCGACAAGAGTGTCGGCTCCCGCGGCGCCATAAAGGATGTCGTTGTCCCAAAGGCCATCCACATACTCGCCATTTTCATCGGCAAGGAGCACATCGTCTCCCAGGGTGCCGATGCGCGGGATGTTCGCCGGATCAAAGCCGCCCAGACCGCGATAGCCGTCCGAGACCTCTTGCAATAGCTGACCTTGGAGATAGTAGTTGGTGCCAGCCAAGTCGCCCAGGAATTCTTCGCCAGACAGGGAATCTATGTGGGCATTGGCAGCGGCCAGGAATATCCCAAAGTCGCCTGGATCGGCGACGCTGACGCCGTTGAGCAGATTGCCCACGGTGGCGCTGTCGGTCAAATCCAGCTGCGGGGTCTCCGGATCGATCAGTTCGGCCAGAGCGCGGTACACATCTTGGCCACCGGCCGCTTCAACGAGCAGAACCGTATTGAGAACCATCGCTGCCTGCTTCATGGCCGCCGTGACGTCAAGCTCCGCCGCCGCCAGCGGATCCACGGTCAGCACATTGATACCGTCCAGACCTAGGGCTTCGGAGATATCAGCGGCAGCCTCCGCGGCCGTCGGTTCGTAAGCCAGGACGCCGTCGTCAAAAAATCGGTTGGCCTCTATGTAATTCTGAACCAGGGTGGATAACGACGTGAGTTGAACATTGGGGTTCCCACTTGGGGCCGTCATGGTGGAAGCATCAAGGCCCGTGTCGGTATCAAAGCCGCCGGTTGAGGTCAGGATACCCTGTTGGCCGGTGCTGACGTAGAATTGGCCTTGCTCGTTGGTCAGGTTCGCCGCTGCTTCGGCCACATCAAGATGACCGTCTCCATCCAGGTCTTCATTGACCAGATCAAGTCGTCCGTCTCCGTCTATGTCTTCGCCGTCGTCCAGTTGGCCGTTTTCGTTAATGTCTTCGAAGACATCCAGGTGGCCATCGCCATCTATGTCCTCGGCCAATCGATCCCAGGCACCATCGCCATCCATGTCCATGAAGACTTGGGCATCTTGGACATAGCCATCGACGACCTTACCGGCATAGTCGATCACACCGTCGTCGCCGACAATGGTGCCATCGCTGAAATTGTCCCTGTCATCGTTTCCCAAGGCGTTGTTCGAAAAGATGCCTTGCAGCCCCAGAAGCAAATCATCCAGGGTCACATTGGTGCCTTGAAGTTGCTCAAGAATTCGATTGAGCACCTCGGGGTTATTGCCTGTGAAACCACTCTCTCCGTCTGCCTCTTGGCCTCCGGCCGCCGTATCGAAGTCGTCCAGGCCCTCTTCTTCTCCCAGCAAGTTGACTTCATAACCCAGGTTGGCTTCGACCTCTTCGAGGGCTTCTTCGGCCTTGCGCTCGGCATCTTCGGCCTGCTGTTCGAGTTCCTCGGCTCGTTTTGCGTCCCCCGCCTCGCGTGCTTCCTTGGCCTGCTCGCGGATCTGCTGCAGCCGGTCCAGGGCGTCAAGGGCTTGCTCTTCCAAGGTCTGCGGAAGATAGGCGCTGACCTGTTGGATGATGTTGGCGACCTGCGCTTGCGAGAATTGCAGCGCTGATGGGGTCGCGGAAACAGAGGGAGTCCATTGCCACCCACCGCCGACATTGTTGATTGAGCCGAGCATGTTGCCGGCCGGATCCATCAGCACGATTTCGCCGATGGACTCACCGCGCAACGTGTTTTCGGGCAGATTGACGGCTTGAATGTTGTCGCCGTCGGTTTCCAGCATCACTTTGGTGCCCCGGATTCCGATGGTGGCTACCGGCGTCCTGACGACCATGGAATCCTGGCCGAATTTCGCAATATGCCCCGACACGAATGTCGCCGCCCCTTGCAACAACGAAAACGTCGCTTCGCCTTCCTGAGCGTCTGGATCGTAGATCATCTCGTCCATCACCATCCGTCCCCCCTCGCCGAGGGAGAAAACTGAATGGTCGGCCAGGACCACGCCGACACCGGAACCATCGGCGGTTTCCAACACATCGCCTTGGTAAATGGCATCGCCCTTTGATAGCTCGACTCTGGTGCCGTCCGGATGGGTGACCGTCACGGTCCCCTGCGTGGTTTCCACGCGCCCAATGGGATCGCCCACTTGGGCGAGCTGTGGGGTCAAGGACTCGTCAGCATGAGCATCAAATAAGGTTGCCAATGTCTTGCTCCGCGAATGGGTGATCCGAGTAGTGGACGGCCAATAGGGAAATTCGTACCTGTTAACAGTTTAACCTGCCTGAATGCACTAGACTTCCACCTAAAGGTTGAGTCCTCCTTTTGGCGGGGTTTTCCGGCCCCCCATTTTACTAAAGAAAAAAGATTTTTGGGAGTTTTTGAAAATTATTCGCAATAAGTTCCGTTCCGTAAGGTTTGGTAGCGCATCCCATAGGGTTGTCAGAACGCGATACAGGATTCCACAGCCATCGTTTGCTTGAATCCCTTTGGAATCCCATATGACGACGAAACCACCCCCTTAACGTTTGTCATAGAAAGAAATTGCGCCGTATAAATGCATCTCGAATCCAGGCAGATACATTGCGACTGAAATAGTTTTAAAATCAGATGCATTAGACCTGCGAGCCGGATTAGCATTGGATCAGACTACTCGAGTCGGCTCCCTTTTTTCAGTCCAAATGGTCGGGTCGATGCCAGACTGTTATAGTGCTATTTCCAGATCAATCCTGCAAAGAACCTCATCATGACCCCTGATCGCAAAACCCACCTGCGCCAATTGGAAGCACAGAGCATCCATATCATGCGCGAAGTCGTCGCCGAGTTCGAAAAGCCGGTGATGCTCTACTCCGTCGGCAAGGATTCAGCTGTAATGCTGCACCTGGCGCGCAAGGCTTTTTACCCATCGGTGCCGCCGTTTCCGCTGTTGCACGTGGATACCACCTGGAAATTCCGCGAGATGATCCAGTTCCGCGACACGATCGTGAAGGAATACGGCTTGGAATTGCTGGTGCATATCAACGAGGAAGGGGTTCGCCAGAACATCAATCCCTTTACCCACGGTTCGGCCCTGCATACGGACATCATGAAAACCGAAGCATTGAAACAGGCGCTGACTAAATACGGATTTGACGCGGCATTCGGCGGCGCACGGCGGGACGAGGAAAAGTCGCGAGCCAAGGAACGCATCTTCTCCTTCCGCAGCGAAAACCACCGCTGGGACCCGAAGAACCAGCGCCCCGAGCTGTGGAATATCTACAATGCCCGCATTCAAAAGGGACAAAGCATCCGCGCCTTCCCGCTGTCCAACTGGACCGAGTTGGATGTCTGGCAATATATCCACCTGGAGGACATCCCTCTGGTGCCCCTGTATTTCTCCGCCGAACGCCCCGTGGTCGAGCGGGATGGGGTGCTGATCATGGTCGATGACGACCGCATGCCGCTTGATGCGGGAGAAACCCCGCAAATGAAGTCGGTTCGGTTCCGGACCCTGGGCTGCTACCCTTTGACTGGCGCGGTAGAATCAACCGCCACCACCCTGCCCGACATCATTCAAGAAATGCTGCTCACCCGTAGTTCCGAACGCCAGGGCCGGGTGATCGATTCCGATCAGGCCGGATCGATGGAAAAGAAAAAACAGGAGGGCTACTTCTGATGTCGCACCAATCCGAACTGATCGCCACCGACATTACCGCCTATTTGAAGGCCCAGGAAGAAAAGGGGCTGTTGAGCTTCATCACCTGCGGCTCCGTGGACGACGGAAAGAGCACCCTGATCGGCCGCCTGTTGTGGGATTCGAAGATGATCTTCGAGGATCAGTTGGCGGCGCTGGAGAGTGACTCCAAGCGCGTCGGCACACAAGGCGATGATATCGACTACGCCTTGCTGATGGACGGCCTACAGGCGGAACGGGAACAAGGCATTACCATCGACGTGGCCTACCGTTTCTTCTCCACGGACAAGCGAAAGTTCATCGTCGCCGACACCCCAGGGCACGAACAATACACGCGCAACATGGCCACCGGCGCTTCGAATGCCCAGGTCGCAGTGATCCTGATTGATGCCCGCAAGGGTATACTGACCCAGACGCGGCGGCACAGCTACATCGTCTCGCTGGTCGGAATCAAGAAGGTGGTTCTGGCGGTCAACAAGATGGATCTGATCGATTATGATCGTCGCAAGTATGACGCCATCGTCGAGGCATACGAGAAATACGCCGAAGTTCTCGGTTTTGAAGAGATCACCCCCATTCCCATGTCGGCGCTGAAGGGCGACAATGTGCTGGAGCCTGGATCGCATACCCACTGGTACCACGGGCCAACTTTGATGGGGTATCTGGAGTCCGTGCAGGTCGCCTCTGATTTAGCCGAAAAACCGTTCCGCATGCCCGTGCAGTGGGTCAACCGCCCCAATCTGGACTTTCGCGGTTTCAGCGGCACCATCGCCTCGGGCACCGTCAAGCCGGGGGACGAAATCGCCGTTCCCTCTTCGGGCCAGACATCGAAAGTGGAACGCATCGTTTCCTTTGACGGCGACCTGGAACAAGCCGAACCGGGCGACGCGGTCACTCTGACCCTGGAAGACGAGATCGACATCAGCCGCGGCGACATGCTATGCAGCGCCACCCATCGTCCTGATTTCGCTGACCAGTTCGAGGCCCGGGTCATCTGGATGGATGATGCTCCGTTGCTGCCCAGCCGTAATTATCTGATCAAAGTCGGCACCTCAACCACCTCGGCCAAGGTTAGCAAGCTAAAGTACAAGGTCAACGTCAACACCATGGAGCAGGTGGCGGGAAAGACCCTCGAATTCAACGATGTGGGCGTCTGCAACTTCTCGCTCGACAAGCCGCTGCCGTTCGACGCCTACAGCGACAATCCGGGCACCGGCAACTTCATCCTCATCGACCGCTTTACCAATGCGACCGTTGGTGCCGGGATGATCGATTTTGCCCTGCGCCGAGCCACCAATATCCATTGGCAGGCGCTTGATGTGGACAAGCAGGCGCGCGCCGAATTGAAGGGTCAGAAACCCTGTGTGCTGTGGTTTACAGGTCTGTCCGGGTCGGGCAAATCGACCATCGCCAATCTGGTGGAAAAGAAGCTGCACTCGATCGGACGGCACACCTACACGCTGGACGGCGACAACGTGCGTCACGGGCTGAACCGGGACCTGGGCTTCACCGACGCAGACCGGGTGGAAAACATCCGCCGAGTTGGCGAATCGGCCAAGCTGATGGTTGATGCGGGGATGATCACCCTGGTGGCTTTCATTTCTCCGTTCACCTCCGAACGCCGCATGGCTCGCGAGATGCTCGAAGAGAACGAGTTCATCGAGGTCTTTGTCGATACGTCGCTCGAAGAATGTGAACGCCGCGACGTCAAGGGTCTCTATGCCATGGCGCGTGCCGGGAAGATCAAGAATTTCACCGGGATCGATTCCAAGTATGAAAAGCCAGAAGAGGCCGAGATCATCATCGACGGCGATAACACACTGGCGGAAGATGCGGCGGAACGGATCGTGGCAATTCTCAGCGATCGAAGCATTCTGACCTGATCGACTGGCGCCTGTCGGGTCCAATGGGACCCGCTGGCCACACGCGACCCTATTGGACCCGTTGGACAGGCGGGGCCATGGCGGTGTGCCTTTGGTCAAGTGGTTGAAGCAAACGGATCCGGGGGAAAAAACACCTCCGACCATCGCTGATATGGAGAGGGATCCGCATCATGGCCACCTATGTTCTCGCCATTGACCAAGGCACCACATCGTCCCGCGCCATTCTGTTTGACGAAGGCACGGTTCCGGTCGCCACCGCCCAGGAAGAGTTCCAGCAGTATTATCCAAGATCGGGTTGGGTCGAACATGACCCCGAAGAAATCTGGCGAACGACCCTGTCCACCTGTCGAGCGGCCCTGGTCAAGGCCGGTGTCAACGCCGCGCAAGTGGCCGCCATCGGCATCACCAATCAGCGCGAAACCACGGTCATCTGGGATCGGGAAACCGGCAAACCGATCCACAAAGCCATTGTCTGGCAAGACCGGCGCACGGCGGACCTCTGTGCCCGATTAAAGGCGGACGGCAACGAAGAGGCAGTCACCGGGCACACCGGATTGCTCCTCGATCCCTATTTCTCGGGTACCAAGGTTTCTTGGTTGTTGGATAATGTGGCGGGCGCCCGCGAGGCTGCCGAAGCGGGAAAACTGGCCTTTGGCACCATCGACAGTTTCCTGCTATGGCGCCTGACTGGCGGAAAGGTTCATGCGACCGATGCCACCAATGCCAGCCGTACCTTGCTTTACGATATCCATGGGGGCCGATGGCACCCGAACTTGCTCGACCTGATGCGGGTTCCCCCTTCCTTGTTGCCCGAGGTGAAAGACTGCGCCGCTGATTTTGGACTAATCGATCCAGATCTATTTGGCGCCGCCATTCCCGTCGCCGGGATGGCCGGAGATCAACAGGCGGCAACCGTCGGGCAGGCCTGTTTTACTCCCGGCATGGTCAAATCCACCTATGGCACCGGCTGCTTTGCGGTGATGAATACCGGATCGCAAGCCGTGCGCTCCAAAAACCGATTGTTGACCACCATCGCCTACCAATTGAATGGTCAGCCCTCCTATGCCCTGGAAGGCTCTATTTTCATTGCCGGCGCCGCCGTCCAATGGCTGCGTGATGGCCTGGGGATTATCGAGAGCGCCGGACAATCGGGCGCGTTGGCTCAGCAAGCGGACCCGCACCAGGAGGTCTATCTGGTGCCGGCCTTCGTCGGGCTGGGAGCCCCCTATTGGGATGCCGATTGCCGGGGGGCGCTATTCGGATTGACTCGGGGGACGGGACCGGCGGAACTGGCGTGCGCCACTTTGGAAAGTGTTTGTTACCAGACACGTGATTTATTCGAGGCCATGCAGGGCGACCTGGGCACCACAGGCGAGACGGTGCTGCGGGTGGATGGCGGCATGGTGGCTTCCGATTGGACCATGCAGCGTCTGGCCGACATGCTCAATGCCCCGGTGGACCGACCGACGGTGCTGGAAACCACCGCCTTGGGGGCCGCCTATCTGGCCGGTTTGCAGCAAAGCGTTTACCCCGACCCGGAGACTTTTGCCAAAACCTGGGCTCTCGAGAAACGCTTCGAACCGGCCATGGCCGCCGACCAGCGGGAAACAAAATACCGGGGCTGGAAGGACGCCGTCCGACGCACTCTTTCCCCCCATTAAAATCTTTAGAGTTGCAACGCCCCCCGCATTGCCCGCCGCGAGGTCAAGAGATCGGCGCAGGACTTGCGCCCCGCCGGGGGGGCTGGCCTCGGGCATGCTCGGGGGGGGGAATCATGATGGACCAAATCATACCGACTTGGTCCATCACTAAACATGGGATTTTGGCTTCGGCTCAGACCGTCACGGTGTCCGCGATCTTGCGGAAATCATCGATCTTGTCGAAGTTCATGTAGCGGTAGATATCGTCCGCGCTTTCGTTGACGAGTTTCACTTGCTCCATGTACTCGTCCACCGTCGGGATCCGCCCGAGCAGGGCACATACCGCCGCCAACTCGGCCGAACCCAGATAGACGAAGGTATCGATGCCCAACCGGTTGGGGAAGTTCCGCGTCGAGGTGGACATGGCCGTCGAGCCCTTGCGGATCTGCGCTTGATTGCCCATGCACAAGGAGCAGCCCGGCGTTTCCATCCGGGCCCCGGTCTTGCCGAGAATGGCGTAGTAGCCCTCTTCGGTCAGGATCTTCTGATCCATCTTGGTGGGTGGGGCGATCCACAGGCGGGTTGGCATATCCGACTTGCCGTCGAGCACCTTCGCCGCCGCCCGGAAATGGCCGATGTTGGTCATGCACGACCCGATGAACACCTCTTCGATTTCGTTGCCTGCCACTTCGGACAGCAGTTTCACGTCGTCCGGATCGTTCGGGCAGGCGACAATCGGCTCGGTGATGGTGTCCATGTTGATCTCGATCACCGCCGCATACTCGGCGTCCTCGTCGCGTTTCAGCAGCTTCGGATCGGCAATGAAGTCCTGCATGGCCTTGATCCGGCGGGTGAGTGTCCGTTCATCGTGGTAGCCCTCGGCAATCATCCATTTCATCAAGGTGATGTTGGAGCGCATGTATTCGATGATCGGCTCGGGGTTCAAATAGACGGCGCAGCCCGCCGAAGAACGCTCGGCCGTGGCGTCGGACAATTCGAAGGCCTGCTCCACCTTGAGGTCCGGCAACCCTTCGATTTCAACGATGGTGCCCGAGAAGACATTCTTTTTGCCCTTTTTCTCCACTGTCAATAAGCCGTCCTGGATGGCTTGATAGGGAATGGCATTGACCATATCACGCAGGGTGATGCCCGGCTGCATGGTGCCGGTGAACTTGACCAGCACACTTTCCGGCATATCCAGCGGCATGACGCCGGTCGCCGCGCCGAACGCGACCAGACCGGAGCCGGCCGGGAAGGAAACCCCCAGGGGGAAGCGGGTATGGGAATCGCCGCCCGTGCCCACCGTATCGGGCATCAGCAGACGATTCAGCCAGCTATGGATCACCCCGTCGCCGACCCGCAACGAAACACCGCCCCGGTTCTCGATGAAGCCCGGCAGCTCCTTGTGGGTCTTCACATCGACCAACTTGGGATAGGCCGCGGTGTGGCAGAAAGACTGCATCACCAGATCCGCCTGGAAGCCCAGGCAAGCCAGGTCTTTCAGTTCGTCCCGGGTCATCGGGCCAGTGGTATCCTGGGACCCGACGGTGGTCATCTTGGGCTCGCAGTAGGTACCCGGACGAACGCCCAGACCTTCCGGCAGACCGCAGGCGCGCCCGACGATCTTCTGGGCCAAGGTGAAGCCCTTACCGGTATCCGAGGGGGCGTGTGGCTGGCGGAACTGAGTGGAAGGCTCCAGTTTCAGCGCCTCGCGGGCCCGGGCGGTCAAACCGCGACCGATGATGAGCGGAATGCGGCCCCCGGCGCGCACTTCATCGAAAATCACCTCGGACTTGACGGTAAACTCGGCGATCACGTCGCCGCCCTTGAGCACCTTGCCCTCATAGGGGCGCAGCTCGATCACGTCGCCCATGGCCATGCTCGATACGTCCACCTCGATAGGCAGCGCGCCCGCGTCTTCCATGGTGTTGTAAAAGATCGGCGCAATCTTGGATCCGAGACAGACACCGCCGAAACGCTTGTTTGGTACGTAGGGAATATCCTCGCCGGTCCACCACAGGACCGAGTTGGTGGCCGATTTCCGCGACGAGCCGGTGCCGACCACATCGCCCACATAGGCGACGGGGTGGCCTTTATCAGCCAAATCCCGGATGAATTGGATCGGGCCGCGCACGCCGGCTTCTTCCGGTTCGATCCCGTCCCGCGGGTTCTTCAGCATGGCCAAGGCGTGCAGCGGTATATCCGGGCGGCTCCAGGCATCCGGTGCCGGAGACAGGTCATCGGTATTGGTTTCGCCGGTCACCTTGAAGACCGTCACGGTCAGGCTTTCAGGAACTTCGGGCCGCGAGGTAAACCATTCGGCATCGGCCCAGGATTGCAGGACCGCCTTGGCATGGTCGTTCCCCGCTTCAGCCTTTTCCTGCACGTCGTGGAAATAGTCAAAGACCAGCAGGGTTTTCTTCAGGCATTCCGCCGCGGTTGCGCCGCAATCGGCATCGTCCAGCAGATCGATCATCGGCTCGATGTTGAATCCGCCAAGCATGGTGCCCAGTAGGTTGGTGGCTTGAGTTTTGTCGATCAGATTACAGGCCTCTTCCCCTTTGGCGACCCGGGACAAGAAACCCGCCTTGATCCGCGCGGCATCGTCGACACCCGCCGGTACCCGATGGGTCAGCAATTCAACGAGGACGGCCTCTTCGCCCGATGGCGGATTCCGCAACAACTCGACCAACTGTTCGGTCTGTTCCGTTGACAGAGGGAGGGGCGGGATACCCTGGGCGTCGCGTTCGGCAACATGGGCGCGATATTGTTCAAGCATGGGGAATACCTCCAGTTGGCAAAGCATGTCTTTCCATGGCGGGACGGTCAATCCCGCGGGCGCGAAGGCATAACCATCGATATGAACATGCTGGTTCGTGGTTCAAGTGGTTTCTTTCCGTTCCTTCAAATAGCAAACAGGGTCCGCGCGGCCGGTCGAACGAATCCGAAGGCCATTTTGGCGCAAGGCACCCTTACGAAAAAGGCAAAGATTCCGCAGGTCGAAACGATATCTCATTGGATTCTCGCCGGTTATTCAGATTGGTCATTGGCTCTTTCTCATTCTTCATCCAAAGGACGGACTCGGTCCCGTAATTGCCGCAGCCGCATGCGGTGGGCCTTCTCGATATGTTGCTTCATGGCCGCCTCGGCGCTGTCGGCATCCCGGTTGCGCAAAGCCACCAACAGTTCTTCATGCTCATCAACGGTTTCCTCGGCGCGATCCGCCTCGGCCAAGGTCGTGGGCCCGAGAATCAGGAGTGTTTTCTGCAAAGCATTCACCGACTTGACTAAAAAACGGTTTTTGGCGGAATCCAGCAAGCCCAGGTGAAACTGGCGGTTCAATCGAAAGACCTCGTCGGCATCGCCAATCACTTTGGCCATTTCCCCATTGAGTGTCGCAAGTTCGGAAATCTCAATTTCCGAGGCGGACCGGGCGGCCATGCGGGCCGCCGTGCTTTCCAGCACCGCGCGCACCTCGTAAAGCTCCATTACTTCGTTATAATCCAGCGTACGGATCACCGCGCCCCGGTGCGGTTCATGGACCACCAACCCGTCGGCTTCCAGCCTGCGCATGGCCTCGCGGATCGGGGTGCGGCTGACATCAAGCCGCTGGGCCAGGTCCGTCTCGGTCAGCCGATCGCCCGGCCCCAGATTACCGGCACGAATCATCTCCAACAGCCGGGCATAGGCGCTTTGGCTTTGGGAGGCGTCCGCAGACTTGTTTTTGCTGGTATTCATACGGGGGTCCATCAACCGGATCAACTATTGTATGCCAATGTATACAATTGGACACACAAGAAGTCAAGTCCGATGGCCTCCCGGCAGCATTGCCGACCTACGCCTACCGATCAAGCAATAGTCACCCGATCCAAAAGCCAGGCAACGGAGCGATAGGGTCGCCCCGCATGGTGGGATAGCCCGATCTCGCAGGTCCGCGATGAGGACACGCCGAAATGGCAGTCCTGCGGAAGCTGATCGGCCAGGGTCCTGAGCGCATGGGCATTCAGTTCCGGGGTGGTGAATCCCTTGTCCCCGGCAAATCCGCAGCAGGTGATTTCCGACGGCACCACCACCTGTTCCACGCAGGCCTCGACCAAGGCCAGGAATTTCCGGTCCAGGCCCATCTTGGTTGTGGAGCAAGTCACATGGGCGGCCACGGTGCCTTCGCGCCGCCGGATAGTCAGGCGGGGCAGCAGCAAATCATGCAGAGCCTCCACCAAATCCAGCGGTGCCAGATCGTTGTCTTTCAGGGTCTTGAGCCGATAGGCGCAGGGGGCGGCATCGGTGATGACCGGCCAATCCTCGCCCTTGGCCCGTTCCACCGCGGCGGTCCATTGGGCGGCTTTTTCATCGGCAACCCGAGCCAATCCCTTGCTGGCAAATGGTTGACCACAGCAAAGGTCGGCCAGGCCATCGGGATAGACCGGCGCATAGCCTGCCCGCTTCAGTAGCCGGTCCAATGTCACCGGCAGGGATTCGCCATCCTTGTCATTGGCCGCCGGGCCCATGGTGCGGGTAGCGCAGCTGGGGATATAGAGCACCGGGTCTCCGCCGCCGCGTTCCATGACTGGCAGGTGACCGCCGGTGGGCATGGCATCGGTCCAGAGCGGCAGCCGGTTGCCACTGATCTTGCGCGCCGCGCGGCCCAGGGCATTGACCGCCCCATCGCCGAGAATCTTCTGCACCCCCCCCGCCAGGCTCAAGCCAACCCCGGTGGATTTCATCAGGCCGCCATAGTGCGCAGCGCTCCAGGCCCCCAGCTTATTGGCCGTTGTGCCCTGGCTTTGGCCGCGTAGCTTGCGGGTCAGGGTTCCGGTGTTGATGCCCACCGGACAGGCCGTGCGGCAAAGACCGCAGGCGGCGCAGGTATCCAGGCCATCGTACTGATAGCGGCGGCGCAGATCCTCCCGTTGCGGATCATCGGCAACGGCGCGCCAGCCGACAATCCGCTGCCGGGGAGTGAGGGTCAGCCCCTGAGATGGGCACATATGCTCACAAAATCCACACTCGATACATTTATCGACAATGGGATCGGCAGCGGGCATCGGTTTCAGGTTCTTGAGATGGATATCTCCGTCGTCGTTGAGGATCACCCCCGGATTCAGCAGGCCTTGCGGGTCGAACAGGTTCTTGATCCGGCGCATCAGACTGACCGCCTGTTTGCCCCATTCCAACTCCAGGAACGGTGCCATGTTGCGGCCGGTGCCATGCTCGGCCTTGAGGGACCCGCGAAACTCCACGGCGACCAGATCGGCAATTTCGGCCATGAAGCCCTCGTAGCGGGCAACTTCTTCGGGTTTGTTGAAATCCTGACTAAAGACGAAATGCAGGTTGCCTTCCAAGGCATGGCCGAAGATCAGCGCATCGTCATAGCCATGCTTCTCAAACAACGCCTGCAAGCGCTTCACCCCCTCGGCCAGATCTTCGATGGAAAAAGCCACATCTTCGATGATCACCGTGCGCCCGGTTTCGCGTACCGCGCCGACGGCAGGAAAAAGGCCCTTGCGCAAGTTCCACCAAGACGTGGTCACGGCGGGGTCCTGGCTGAACTGTACCGGAAACAGGGTCGCCACCTGGTCCAGGGCATCCCGCACCTGATCCATGCGATGGGCCAGATCATCGGCGCCATTCCCGCGCACCTCCACCAGCAGGGCCGTGGCCTCCGGCCCCAAATCGGCAAGGAAACCCGGCATGCCAGGACGGCCTTGCGCCACCCCGATGCCCAGGCGGTCGATCAGTTCCACGGCCGCGACCGGGGTGGGTTTCAAGCAAGCCACGCATTCGGCGGCCAATACCGGATTGTCGAAGAACAGCAAGGCGCTGGCCTTATCCGCCTCGTCGGGCACGGTGTTATAGGTGATCTCGGAGACAAAACCGAGGGTGCCTTCGGAGCCAACCATCAGATGCGCCAGGATCTGGACCGGGTCTTCAAAATCGATCAGGGCGTTCAGACTGTAGCCCATGGTGTTCTTGATTTTGTATTTGCGGCGGATCAGGGCAACCAGGTCCGGATCGGCCCGGACTTCCTTGCAAAGCGCGGCCAGTCCGTCCAACAGCTTCCGCTGACCGCTGGGCTGGCGGGTATCGAAAACAGAGCCATCGGCCAGCACCACCCTCACCGAGTCCAAGGTCTGGTACGAGTTTTGAGCCACGCCGCAGCACATGCCCGAAGCGTTATTGGCGACGATCCCGCCGATTTTAGCGGCATTGATTGAAGCCGGATCGGGACCGATTTTACGACCGTAGGGAGCCAACCGCCGATTGGCCTCAGCACCGATCATTCCTGGCCAGAGGCGGATGCGGGCGCCCTGATCCAGCACCTCGGCCCGGTTCCAGCCATCGCCCAATACCGCCAACACGGAGTCGGATATGGCCTGTCCCGACAGGCTGGTCCCGGCGGCGCGAAAGGTGATCGGCGCGCCCTGCGCCCGGCAGGCCGCCAACAGATCGATCATTTCCTGCTCCGACTGCACCGTGACCACGATCTCGGGGATCAGCCGATAAAAACTGGCATCGGTCCCATAGGCCAAACGGCGCAGCGGATCACGATGCAGACGGTGTTCGGGTATCACCCCTTTCAGGGCGTGAACAAGAGCCTCGGTCATGGATCATCCTATTCCTGGATGGCGAGCACGATCAGCCGCTTGGGCCCATGCACGCCGAATACCAGCGTCTGTTCAATGTCAGCGGTTTTCGAGGGGCCGCTGACCAGCACCAGATTGGTCGGCATCCTCTCTTTCCAGCGGCCTGCGGTCAGGGCATCGTGCAAGGTCGCGTGCAGATCCGCGATGGTCATCAGGGCAATATGGACCTCGGGCACCAACGACAACGTGCGCGGCTCCTCCGGTCCCGGGCAGAGGATCAAACTGCCTGTGGCCGCCACCGCACCCACCGTGGCGGTGAATCCCGCGTCGCATGAGAACAGATCCCGCTTGATCCCTTCGATGGGTTGATCGAAGGGGAGCAACGTCACATGGCCATCCAGGGTGGCGCCCACAGTCTTTCCCCAAGGCCCGTTGGGACCATAGGCAAAGGACTGCCAATCATTTTGTCGCACCAAATCCAGAAGGACCCTCGGCCAGGACTCCCGGGTGCAGGGAATGACCTCCCCTTGCACGGATTCGATCATGGTTTTGAACTGATCGAACAAAATACCTGAGCTGATTGCATCTCCCGTACAGACGGCAAAATCACTCGCCGGAATATCCATGCCGGGCGCGGCACGCAGGCCGTCGAGGATACTGTCTCGCGTATTGGTCATGACCCCTCCTCCCGGTCCTTGGCCATCAATTCGTGGAAGGTACGCTTGGCGAAGGTGGGTCTGGCCCGCACGGTGACCCAGTCTTTCATGGGCGCCGATCCCATCGGGCTCAGATGACCGAAGCGGGTCAGCAATCGTCCGGTCATCCGGTATAGCCAGCCGCTGGCGTGGGACAAACCCCAAAGCTTCCAACTGATGACTTCCAGGGTCTTGCGGCGGGACCCGGCCTGTTTTACCGCGCCATCACCCTCGCCCGCCGCTTCGCCGCGCAGGCGCACCAGCACCTTGGCGATGGGAATACGCACCGGACAGACTTCCACACAGGCATTGCACAGACTACAAGCCGTGGGCAGATCCCCCTTAGCCTTCAAACCTTCCAATTGCGGCGCCAACATTTGTCCAATGGGTCCTGGATAGGGTCCGGCGAACACCTGACCGCCGACCCGGGTATAGACCGGACAATGATTGATACAGGCCCCACATCGGATGCATTGCAGGGTCTGGCGCAGAATCGGATCCGCATAAGCGCGGCTCCGCCCGTTATCGATGAGCACCAGATGCACCGCGCGGGGACCATCCATTTCATCGGGCTTGCGCGGACCGGTGATCATATTGACATAGGTTGTGATGGGCTGACCGGTGGCCGAGCGGGTCAACAAGGAAAGCAGCGGTGGCACGTCCTCCAAGGTTTCGACCACCTTTTCGATGCCCATGACGGCGATATGCAAATCAGGCACGGTGGTTGATAGT